>QHUQ01000165.1 GCA_003221985.1 Gemmatimonadota bacterium
ACTTCGCGGCCGAGGCCGATCGCTTCGAAGATTTGCGCACCGCTGTACGACTGCAGCGTCGAGATCCCCATTTTCGAGAGGATCTTGAGCAGCCCCTTTTCGGCGGCCGCGCGGAATCGCGAGGCTGATGCGTCGTCGCGCAGATACTGCAGCGCCAGCCAGGGATGCACCGCTTCCGCGCCATAGCCGAACAGCGCGGCGAAGTGATGGACATCCCACGCGTCGCCCGCCTCGGCGACGAGGCCGACGCGCACGCGCTGCCGGGCGTGCACGAGGCTTTGGTGCACGGCTCCAATCGCGAGCAGCATGGGGATCGGTGCGCGGGACTTGTCGGCGTCGCGATCGCTGATGACGAGCAGTGTGGCGCCGCGCCGTACCGCGGTGACCGCGTCACGACTGAGCGTCTCCAGCGCACGGGCGAGCTCGTCGGGACCGGCGGCCGCCTCCCACACCGCGCTGAGAGTCGCCAGCTCGGAGCCTCCGGCGCGCCGCAGCGCGGCCATCTCCTCGGCGAGCAGCACGGGATGCTCGATGCGCAGCAGCGTCCGTCCTCCGGGCCGCTGCGCGAGCAAGGAGCCGCGCCGCCCCAGATACATGACGAGCGACATGACGAGCTCTTCGCGCAGCGGGTCGATCGCGGGATTCGTCACCTGGGCGAAGCGCTGGCGCACATACGCGTAGAGACTCTGCGGCACGCGGGAGAGCGGTGCGATCGGCGTGTCGTCGCCCATGCTCCAGATCGCGTCCTTCCCTTCGCTGGCCATCGGCGCCATGACGAATTTGAGATCTTCGTGGCTGTAGCCGAAGGCGTGCTGGCGCGCGGTCAGCTCGTCCGCCGGCAGCGCAGGGCCGATCGCGGAGACGTCGGTCGGGAGCTCGCGCACGACCCGGCTGCTCCAGCGCCGATAGGGACAGCGCTGGGCCACCTCGATCTTGGCGTCGGCACTGCGGAGGACGACGTTGCGCAGCGTATCGACCACGAGCACCTCGCCCGGGCCGAGCCGTCCCGACTCGACGACGTCGGCGGGATCGAAGTCGACGACGCCGACTTCGGACGCAGCCACCACGACGTTGTCGCGGGTCACCTTGTAGCGGCAGGGACGCAGCCCGTTGCGGTCGAGTGCCGAGCCGGCGACCACACCGTCGCTAAAGGCGATTGCGGCAGGTCCGTCCCACGGCTCCATCAGCCCCGCGTGATACTCGTAGAAGCTGCGCAGTGCGGGATCCATTTCGGGGATTCGCTCCCACGCCTCCGGCAGCAGCATCATGAGCGCGTGCACCGGGTCGCGTCCCGAACGAACCAGCAGCTCGAGCGCATTGTCGAGGCTCGCCGAGTCGCTGCCGTCCGCCCAGATCACGGGCTTCAGCTTCTCGACGTCCTTCTCCCACACCGGCGCGGCAAGGGCCGGCTCACGCGCCAGCATCGCGTTGCGGTTGCCCCACAGCGTGTTGATCTCGCCATTGTGCGCGAGCAGCCGGAACGGCTGCGCCAGCGGCCAGCTGGGCAGCGTGTTGGTCGAGTAGCGCTGATGAAAGACCGCGATGCCGGTTTCGAACAGCGGTGACCGGAGGTCGGCGTAGAACCCGGGCAGCTCGGTGCCGACGAGTAGCGCCTTGTAGACGACGGTGCGGCACGAGAGCGAGCAGACGAAGATCTCGAGACCGGCGTTCGCGGCCCGGCGCTCGATGACGCGACGCGCCAGGTAGAGCCGCCGCTCCCACGCCTGCGCGTTGGCCGGACCTGACGGGGGACCCACGAACACCTGGCGGATCGCCGGCTGGCTCGCGGCCGCGAGCGGACCGAGCACCCCCGCGTCGACCGGCACGACGCGCCAGCCCAGCACCGACATGCCGAGGCTCACCAGCGCGCTCTCGATGAGATCGACCGCTTCGTCGACACCGTTGGGCGGGAGGAAAAACATCCCAAGGGCGACGCGCTCGACCGGTCCGACGCCGAGCAGGCGGTGGGGGATCTGTGTCAGGACGCCGGCGCCGTCGCCCGACTTGTCGTTCGAGGCGGCGCCGCGATGCGCGAGACGGGCGACGGCCGTGAGGGCCAGCGACAGGATGTCGCGCGTGCGCTCGCCGTCGGCGCGGGCGACGAAGCCGACGCCGCAGGCATCGCGCTCGCGCCAGGGGTCGAGCAAACGAAAAGCCCGCTCTGCGGAGGGAGCGGGCTGGTTGGGCTTTGGTTGTCGTCGCACTATCGCGCCCCGCCGCTCCCCGATAAAGGTGAGTGCGTATTAATCGGATTAACCGGCAGCAGGGACATCGTATGTTTATGCATTGGTCGACATAAATATGCGAACAGGTTCGAAAGTCCGCAAGGGGATGTAGGGGCGCAGCATGCTGCGCCCCTACTTCGTTCAGCCTACCAGGATGGGTTCGAGCGGCTGGCTGTAGTGGTAGGTATTGCCGGCGTAATTCCGGAGAACGATTTCCTTGTCCGTCAACTTCACCACGTATTCCGGCAGCAGCGGGATCTTCCCACCCCCGCCCGGCGCATCGATGACGAAGTGCGGCACGGCGAGTCCCGACGTCCAGCCCCGCAACGCCTTGATGATCTCCAGCCCCTTCTCGACGGTCGTGCGGAAGTGTTCCGCGCCCGCCACCTGGTCGCACATATAGATGTAGTACGGCCGCACCCGGGCGGCGAGCAGGCGCTGCATCAGCAGCTTCATCACCTCGGCATCGTCATTGACCCCTTTCAGGAGCACGGTCTGGCAGCCGAGGGGGATGCCGGCGTCGGCGAGCATCCCGAGGGCCCGCACGGCGGCGGGCGTGAGCTCATCGGGATGATTGAAGTGCGTGTTGATGTAGAGTGGGTGGTACCGCTTCAGGATCGCGCACAGCTCGGGCGTGACGCGCTCGGGGAGATGGCAGGGCACGCGGCTGCCGATGCGCAGCACCTCGAGGTGAGGAATCGCGCGCAGGCGCCGGCAGATGTCGTCGATGCGGCGGTCCGACAGCAGCAACGGATCGCCGCCCGACATGATCACGTCGCGGATCTCCGGATGCTCACCGAGATAGCGGAATGCCGACTCGAGCTGCGCCAGCGGGATCTTCTCGGGGTCGCCGACTTTACGCCGCCGCGTGCAGAAACGGCAGTAGGAGGCGCAGACGGGGGAGACGAGAAACAGTGCGCGGTCGGGATAGCGGTGCGTGATGTTCGGGACCGGCGATTGCGCGTCCTCATCCAGCGAGTCCACGAGGCCGTCCTGCACTTCCAGCTCTTGCACCGTCGGGACGTACTGCCGCCAGATCGGATCCCCCGGCGACTGGATGAGGTCGACCATCGCGGGGGAAATGCGGAACTCGAAGTTGTCGGCGGCCTCGCGGAGACGGGCGATCTCCCCGACGTGTTCCGCGCCGAACCGCGCGGCCAGGGCGTCGAGGGAGGCGATGCTCTTCTTACGGAGCAGCTCTTGCCAGGTCTCCGTCAGGTCAGATCCTTGGTAAAGACCACCAGATCGTCACCGGGGGCGTAATACCCCGGGATTGTCGCGGTCCTGGTGTAGCCGCGTGCTTCGTAAAAACTCCTCGTCGGAGCATAATCAGGTCGCGACGAGGTTTCGACCACAACCAATCGTGCGTCGTGCGTCGTGAGTCGTTGCTCCACCTCGGCGAGCAGCTGCGTGCCAATGCCTCGCCCCTGGTGATCGCGATTCACGACGATCCAGTAGAGATCGCTGGTTGCCGCCGTGCCTGGCGTCGGGCCCCAACACGCGTACCCGACCAACTGATCGCCCTCGAACGCTCCGACGAACTGATAGTCGTCGTCGCCCGCCAGGCTCTCGTCGAGCAGCTCGACCGCGGTGGCGACCTCCTCCTCGCGGAAGAGGCCCGTGCCCCGAGTCAGCTGCTCAAGCCGTGCGCGGTGCGCGTGCCCGACGGGGCGCAGCGAGCAGCTCACGCGCGGCCTTCGTTCCCTGCGCCTCTCGCAGCGCCACCTCGGCGATGCGGCGAATCAGCTCGGGATACTCCCACCCCGCCGCCGTCGCCATGCGCGAGAGGCCGGCGTCGTCGGTGAGGTCGGGATTGGGGTTGACCTCGAGGATCCACGCCTTGCCGGCATCGTCCACGCGCAGGTCCACGCGCCCGTAGCTCTTGCCCTGGACGACACGCCATGCGGTCTCGGCGAGCCGGCACAGCCGTTCGGCAAAGCGCTGCGGGATCTGCGCCGGGCAGACGGGACGGCTGCCCAGATCCTCGGGGGACCCGACGTGCCACTTGGCGGCATATGTCAGGATCGGCCACGCGCCGTCGGGCATCGCGCTGAAGTCGATCTCCGCCACCGGAAGAGTGCGGTCGCCCACGATGCCGACGTTGAACTCGCGGCCCGGGATGTACTGCTGGACGAGCACCTCGTCGAACTGCTCCGTCATCGCGGCGATGCGGGTCTTGAGGCTCTTGCGGTCGCTGACGACCGATTGACGATCGAGGCCGGCGCTCGCGTCCTCGGCGGCCGGCTTGACGATGGCGGGCAGCGGGAAGTCGTCCTCGATCTTGCCCTGCGCGACCGTCCAGCGCGGCACCGGCAACCCGGCGCGTTCCAGCAGGGTGTTGGCGACCGCCTTGCGGCGGCAGGCCGCGGTGGTCCACGGCCCGCAGCCGGTGTAGGCGATACCGGCGAGCTCCAGCGTCCCGACGACGTGATCTTCCCACTGCGCCACGCCGCGCACGCCCTCGCAGAGATTGAAGACGAGATCGGCGCGGCGGCAGGCGTTGAACCACCGCATGTCATGCCGGACGGGGACGCGGTGCACCTGATGGCTGAGCGAGCCGAAGATCCGTGCGATGTCATCGACCGCCTGCATCACGCCGGCGATGTCGTCGGCGGTCCAATCATCGGCGCCGGGGTCGTAGAGGATGACGACCCTCACGCCGATGCCTGGATGGACGCGTCCTGTAGGGGCACGACATGTCGTGCCCCTACATCCTGCGCGCTGATCCGTTTCCAGGCGATCCGCACGACTTCCTGAATCAGCTCCTCGTACCCGTACCCCGCGGCCCGCGCGGCCTTGGGAAAGCACGAGTTCATGGCGGGGTCGGGAATGATGCCGGGGAGCGGATTCAGCTCGACGACGTTGGGCACACCGAACCGGTCCACGCGCACGTCGATCCGGCACCAATCGCGGCAACCGAGTGCGCGATAGGCGTCGAGTGCCACGCGCTCGGTCTCACGGCACAACGAGTCGGCGACACCGGTGGGCGGGCATTGGAAGATCGCGAGCGGATGCTCGCGCGTGTCCCAAATCCACTTCGCTTCGTACCCGTAAACCGGGGGCGCTCCTGGAGGCAGAGTCGCGAAATCGAATCCCACCACCGGAAGGCAGCGCACGTCACCGTTGTTGCCGAGGATCGCGACCGTGAACTCGGGGCCCGGGAGATAGGTCTCGACCAGGACGGCCTGTTCGTAGCGATCTAAGAGGAAGGGAACGCGCTCGGCGAGCTGCGCGGACGACTCGCACAAGTTATTGACGAATATGCCTTTGCCTGACCCCTCGGCCACGGGCTTCACGAACAATGGATAGGGCAGGGGCATGCGCTCGAGATCCGACACCCGTTCGATCACGCGAAACGGCGCCGTCGGCACGCCGCGATAGGCGAGGATCTCTTTGGTGCGTCCTTTGTGCAGCGTCAGCGCCAGCGTCAGCGGGTCGGAGCCGGTATACGGAATACCGAGGTACTCACACAACGCCGGTACGTGCGATTCACGACACGGGCCGTGCAAACCTTCGGCCATGTTGAAGACGATGTCGGGACGCGCGAGCGACAATTTTTGCGGGAAGAATTCGTCGGCTTCGAGCCGCACGACGGTACCGAAAAGACCGAGCGCCTGGTCGACCGCATCGATGGTCGACGGGTCATCCCATTCCGCGTAGGCGTCCGACGCGGGCGTGGCGTCGGGTTTTTCATTGTATGCGAGACCGATTCGCATTCTAAAAACAGAATACGAAATGATCACTGACTACGCAAGAGAGAAACGTCGAGCAGAGTCGTCGAGCAAAAGCGTCGAGCGACGTCGTTGAACAAAAACGTTTCTGCTAGACGACGTTTCTCGACGATGTAGCTCGACGCCTTTCAGACTTTGTGATACATCACGCGCGCGGCTTCCTGTCTGTCGTCGGCGACGTAGATCTCGAAATCGGAGAACAACGCTCCCGCTTCTTGCTGCAGCACGCGCAACACCGCGATCGCCATCCGCCGAATCTCGAGCTCGGCGCCTTCCCCGCAACGCAGCTCGAGCATCGTGCGCATTCCACCGACCGGACGTAGGCCGCCTGCGCTTCGGTGACCTGCGCCTGCCATTCCGCTTCGAGCTTCGCATCGCCGGCGACCGCGGGCGGCATCACGAAGGCGGCGTGTGACTCGTCGACGTAACGCTGCGAGATCTGCGAGTAGCCGAACCCCGCGCGGTGGCGCACCAGCTCGTGCGAACACGACCGCGAGATGCCCTCGATCAGCAGCACGTAGACCGCGTGCTCCAGCACAGAGCCGTGGCCCTGCTTCTTGATGTTCTCGAGATACTCGGCCGTCGTGCGGTTGACGGGATTGTGCTGGCTCATGTAGCAGAGCCGTCCGGCATACTCGGCGATGCGCTCACCGTCGCTCGCCTCGCCCCGCCAGTGCACCGGGAGATGCTGCGGTTCGATGAACTGCGGGCGGGCGATGAGAGAGACGCGGGGGGCGCGGAAGACTTCCACGGCTACGGGTGAGCCAATTCGAGTTTCGGTGTACCCCATGCGGCGCTGCGCTCCACTTCTCGTAGTCGTGTGGCGATGTCTTCGGGGATCGCCGCGGCGCCGTCTCCGACCTTCAACGCGGCGAGCGGCGACCAGTCGGCCGCGGGAATGATAACACCGGGATTGAGGATCGACAGCGGGTCGTACGCGCGCTTGACGTCGCGGCACAGCGCCATGACGTCCCTTCCATAGAATCGCTCCAGCACGCCCGCGCGCAGGCGACCGGCGCCATGCTCCCCGGCGGGCACACCGCCGAGGCGCACCAGCAGCGCGGTCACGTCCTCGAACAGCCCGTGCAGCGCGTCGCCCCAGCCAGGGCGCGTGGTGTCGGGCAGGGCATTCACGTGGACGTGCCCGTCCCCGGCGTGCCCGAAGATCGCGACCGGGATGCCGCGACGCTCGGCGGCGTCCCGGAGACCGGTGACGTAATCGCCCAGGCAGTCGAGCGGCACGCACCCATCCTCGATCACCTGCAGCGAGCGCTGCGACGGGGGGAGACGGGCGAGGGCGGGAGAAGCGAGGCGCCGTATGCTCCACAGCTGCTGCAGCCCCGCCCGATCCAACGCCGTTTCGACGTAGGTGACGGAATGCTTAAGCCCGCGGACGGCATCACCGACCACGCCGCGCACGGCCGCCGCGGTTTCGCGTTCGAACTCCACGAGGAGCAAACAGGCTACCCTCGGTGCTTCCGCGACGAACTGCAACAGCGTGCTGTCGAGCAGCTCGAGCGCCGATGGCTGCAGCGACACCAGATGCGGGATGGCTTCAGTCATCGCGCCGAGATCGGCGAACCCCAGCGCCGCGCCCGCGACGTCGGGAGGAATCGGATCCAGCCGCCAGTGCACCGCGGTGACGATGGCGAGCGTGCCCTCGGACCCGACGAGGAGATCGACCTCGTCGCCAGTCTCCGCGAACTTGTCGAGCGCGTATCCGGAGGAGTTCTTGCGAGTTCTGGGAAAACGATCTGCTATCAGCCGTCTGCCGTCTGCCGTCAGCGCAAACCGTTTCCCGTTTCCCGTCTCCCGTTTCACGATTCTTACCGAACCGTCCGCCTCGACAATCTCCAGCGCCTCGACCCACTTTCGCACACTGCCGTATCTCACCGTGCGCGGTCCCGCCGCGTTCGTCGCCACCATGCCGCCGCTCGTCGCGAAGGCGCCCGAGGAGGGATCGGGAGGGAGGCGGAGCCCGTACGGCTGAGCGGCGTCGTTCACTTCGGCCCACGTGACCGACGCGCCGGCCCGCGCACTGCGGCTGTGCGGATCGACCACCAGGTCGGCGAAGCCGATGCTGAGATCGACGATGGTTCCCGATCCGACGTTGCCGCCCGGCATGCCGCTGCCCGCGCCTCGGGGGATCAACGCGGTGCGCGAGCCGGCCGCGTGACGGACCAGGGTTACGATGTCGGCAGTGGACTCGGGGATCGCAACGGCGGCAGGGACGATCCGATAGACACCCGCGCCCTCCGAATACGCCGCGCGGACACGAGGGTCGGTCACTAACACGCTCCAAACTTGACACGGGCGGACCCCAACGTGAAGCTTCGTTTCGCGATGGCAGCTTCGCACACTGCGGTTCCCCCCCCGCCCACCGCGCCCGCCGCCTCGAGCGCGCCGCGAGCGCAGCTGATCCACATTGAAGTGGATCGGCGGTTGGGCCACGAGTGGGACGAGTGGAACGGCCGCCCATTGCCGGGCGGCGGAAATTTCTCCGCCGCGCCGGGACTCTTCTTCAGATTTGCGGCGCTGACCGTGGTGACCGCGACCGCTGCCGTCGCGCTTCTTCTATATCTGGTGGGCCCGCGTCTCGCGACGCTCTTGCCTCGCCTGCCCGCGGTCCTTTGGATTACCGTGGCGGTGCTCGCCGGACTTCAAACGCTGTACCTCGGTCTGCTGGCGGCGTCCTATTACGGCGGCAGGAATCTGCTGCCGGAGCGGTTGCTGGAGCGGGGTCCCTACCTCCAGCTCATGAACTACACCTCCCTGATCGCGCGCGGCTTCGGCAAGCGGGACTGGGTCGAGCACGCGGCGATCGACGTCTACAACACGCTCGCGGTGCGGCGCGGGCGGACGGTCGGGAAGGGCGAGCTGCTGGTGCTGATTCCGCGCTGTCTCTCGAAGCAGGCGCTGGATGGCGTGCTGGAGATCGCCGGCCGCTACGAGGTGCCGGTGTTCGTCGCGACGCGCGGGCAGCTGGCCCGGCGCGTGATTCGCGAGCGCCGTCCCCGCGCCGTCGTGGCGGTCGCCTGCGAGCGCGACATGATGACCGGGCTGCGTGATGTGGCCGGCAAGCTGCCCGTCCTCGGCCTGACGATGCAGCTGCCCAACGGGCCGTGCCGCGATGCGGCTATCGATCTGGAACAGATGGAGCGGTGGGTCCAGGGACTAGTTGCCGAAGCGCCAGGCCGAGAACACACCACGCGGTAAAAGCGAGCCACTCCGCTCCCGTAAAGCTACCCGGCACCGCAGGCACGATTTTCATCAGAACAATCACGACGCTCACGACTGCACCGATCGCGGCGATCGTAACGCCGTCGCGTACGCCGCCACGGCGCGCGAGCGCGATGAAGGCAAGACAGGCAGCGCACCAGCCGATGGCCCCAACCGCCGCGCCCACTTAGCTGATTGGCACGAGCACGGCGTCGCCCAGGAATGCCGCCGCGCCCGTGAGGCCGGCAAGTAATGCGATCGCCCACGCTGGCGTTCCGAACATGGGATTCACGGTGCCGAGCGCGGGATGGACGAGTCGGCGCCGCCCCAGGGCGTACACCAGTCGCGTCGCGGCGACGAAGTTGCCGTTGAAAACCTTGAACAGCGACAGTACGGCGGCAGCGAGAATCAGCCGCGCGATCCACGGCGTGCCGAATGCACGCGCGAACGCCGCGTCCGTGCCGAGATGCTGCGTGACGATGTCGGTCCACGGATACACCCACGCGACGACACCGACGATGACGACGTAGAACAAGCCGCCCGCCAGCAGTGCCGCGGTGATGGCCCGGGAGAGCGTGCTGGGTCGAAGATCGGGGAGCGCTTCCTCTGAGGCCTTGGGAATCGATTCGAAACCGGTCATGAAGTACGGCACGATCTGCGCGACGAGCAGCACCGAGACGAACGGTCCAACCGGCGCGAACGCGGGTTGCAGATTCGCCGGGGTGCCTCGTCCGAACCCCAACGCTACGAACAGCGCGAAGCACGCCAGCAGCCCGATCGTCATCACATCCTGAAACCGCCCGCTGAGTCGGATGCCGCGGTAGTTGACGAGGCCGATGGCGGCCGTCAACCCGAGACCTGCCAGGAGCCGCGGCAGCGTGACGGCCTGTCCCGCGACGCTGTAGAGCACGACGTGATTCATGGCGGGGAACAGCCGCGCGAGAAGATTGCCGATCGCCACCGCTTCCCACGGGCAGACAATCGCATACGCGAGCACCATCATCCAGCCGGAGATGAAGCTCACAAACGACGGGAAGACACGTTCCGTGTAGGCGATTTCGGCGCCGGCGTCGGGAATCATGCGCACCAGACGGCCGTAGGTATGCGCAATGGGGAGCAGGAGCAACGCGCCGCCGAAAAAGCCGATCATGGCGCCCGCGGGCCCGCCGCGACGCAGCCAGTCGTCGATAACCAGCAGCCAGCCGGCCCCCACCATGCTGCCAAAGCCGAATGTGAAGTACTCGAGCGCGCCGAGGGTGCGGCGCAGGCTAGTAGGTGGTAACTCCAAGCTTGTCCTTCAACGCGCCGAGGAGCTGCTCGGCGCGCAGCTGACCCGGCGAGCCGGGCGGCGCCGCGCGCTCGAGATCGCGGGGTGTGCGAGATGGATCCTCGGCGGGGCGGAACACCGCTTCAATCGTCACGCGCGCCTTCCCCGGCGCGTCAGGATCGGCCATCACGGCGTGCAGCGCCTCGGGGACGGGAGAGAAGGGAGGACGAGTCGTGGCCGGCGTGCAGGCGGCCAGAAGAACGGCAAATGCGAAATGCGAAATGCGGAATTGCACGATACGAATCCCTATTCGGCCATTCCGCATTCCGCATTTCGAATTTCGCATTTCAGTGCGAATGCGGCGGTGTTCCTGGTGGGTGCGTGTGTGTCGCGTTCGCCGTATCAGGTGGTGCGGCGTGCTCCTCGCCTTCCTCGTGCGCGTGCCCGGCGGCCCGGTTCTGGATCTCGGCCTGGAGCGTTTGCGTCGGAATGCCTGCCGCGTGCTGAAACATCATCCTGCCGCCCAGCACTCCCGTCCAGACGAGAGCCGCAAGGCCGACAACGCTCAGCGCGCGTGTGAGCGCCAGCTCCTGCGGCGGCATCTGGAAACGGCGCGCCATCTTCCAGAACAGGACGATGGTGAGGCTCATCGTCAGGAGCGCCATCGTCTCGTGCTTCTCCATGATCTCGTGGATCGCTGCGCCGTGATCGATCGCGTCCTTCGCGAGCTCACCGGCGATGACGGCCGCCCACCCGCCGATCACCCCCGCCCACAGCGTCCAGATGCCGGCCCACGCGAGCGACTCGCGCTTGGTCGCTGCGGCCGCGAGATCGAACAGCACCGCCACGAGCAGGAGCGCGGCGGGGAGATCGTTGAAGACGGCGTGCCAGCGGGGAGCGTCGTAGCCGAGCATTAGAGTCCCAGGTTGCTGACGATGGGTGGAGTAGCCGAATAGTCGTAGAATCCTTTGCCGCTCTTCCTGCCGTACATCCCCGCCAGGACCATCCGCTTCAGCAGCGGCGGCGGCGCGTACCGGGCCTCGCGGTATTCCTTGAACATGATTTCCGCGATGTGATGGGTGGTATCGAGTCCCACCATGTCGAGCAGCGTCAGCGGGCCCATCGGATAGCCGCAGCCGAGCTGCATCGCCTTGTCGATGTCGGGAACGCTGCCGACGCCGCGCTCCACGGCGCGAATTGCATCGAGCAGGTACGGCACGAGCAGCAGATTGACGATAAACCCGGAGGTATCCTTGGCGGCGACGGGCTCTTTGCGGAGCGAGGCCGCGAACGCGAATGCGCGCTTGAAGGTCTCTTCGGACGTCGTGACGGTGCGCACGACCTCGACCAGGGGCATGAGCGGCACGGGATTGAAGAAGTGCAGCCCGACGAACCGGTCGGCGCGCTTCGTCGCCGCCGCCAGCTCCGCGATGGTGAGGCTGGAGGTGTTCGACGCAAAGATCGTCCCCGCGCCACACAGGCCGTCCAGCTCCAGGAAAAGACTGTTCTTCAAGGCGAGGTCTTCGGTGATCGCCTCGATGATGATGTCCGATTTCCGGAGGTCCGGCACGGCCGTCGTGAACGTCACGCGCCTGAGGATCTCGTCGCGATCCGCGGCCTGGAGCTTCCCCTTCTCGACGAACTTGCCGAGCGACTTCTCGATGCCTGCCCGCCCGCGATCGAGGATGTCCTTCGATACGTCACGCACGATGGTCTCATAACCCGCGGTGGCCGCGACCTGCGCGATCCCGCTGCCCATGAGGCCACACCCCAGTACGCCCACCCGTGTCACGTCGGCCATCGCGCTCCCCCCCCTCAGCTTCTCGGTTTCGGGCGGGGATTCTCGAGGGCTTTGCGCACTTCTTCGGCGATGCGGACGAAGGCCTGCGCGCCGGGCAGGGCGCCCTGGTTGGAGGACGACCGGATGTCGCCGCGCTCGAGCCGGTCGAGCACCTGCTCCAGGGCGATCTGCATGCGCTCGTTGGCTCCCCGATACGTGCGGGCGATCAGGGCGCCGCCGATCGTCAGACCAACGCCGGGGACGAGCATCAGGACCTGCGCGAGTGCGAGCGGCGGAGCAATGAGCGCGGTCGCCCCCGTGAGGCCCCACCCGAGCACCGCCAGCACGCTGCCGCCGGAGATGCGTTTGGTGCGCTGCTGCCTGATATCCGCCTCGAGCCGCACCAGGCAGAATCCCGGCTCGAGCTGGATGACCTGACCGGAGATCTCCTCGGCCTGGGCGAGTGAGTAGCGGCGCTTTCCGGCCAGGGCACGCTGAATCGAGGCGAAGGCCCCGGCCTTCGGCTCCCAGGACGTTCGGTCGGCGTAGTGCCGTTTGGGCTGCAACAGCGCTTCTTCCGTCATCCATCGAGTCAAGGCGCGCTCGACGGTCGCGCGATCACCCGGAACCACGCGGTGCGCGACGATGGACCGCGGACCCGTCAGCCACGCCCACGTGCCGGTCGCGACGTCCGGCGTGATTCGCGTCTGCTCCTCGAGCATCGCCTGGCGCAGGTAGCGATCGGGGATGCCGACGTCCTTGCCGAGCGCCAGGACCTCGTTGCTCGTGAGCCCGTCGCCGACGTCATGCTCGCCGGCCTGCAGCTCGGCGGCGCGCTTGATGATGCGTTCCAGCGCCTCCTGACTGATGAGATCCTTCCCCATCACACCTTCGCCTTCTCTTTATCCCCGGGCACGGGCAGCCGCTCTCCGGACGTCCGCTCGGGAATTGCGCGGCTGCTCGAGTCCGTGATCCGATCCATGAAGCCCTTGAGCAGATCGATCGGGATGGGGAAGATCGTGGTCGAATTGTTTTCCGACGCGATTTCGTTGACGGTCTGCAGGTAGCGCAGCTGAATCGCGGCCGGCTCCTTGCCGATGATGTGCGCGGCTTGCGCGAGCTTCTCCGCCGCCTGCAGCTCGCCCTCGGCGTTGATGACTTTGGCCCGCCGCTCCCGCTCGGCCTCGGCCTGGCGGGCCATCGCCCGCTTCATCTCCGGCGGCAGATCGACGTCTTTTACTTCGACGGCCGATACCTCGATCCCCCAGTCTTCCGTGCGAGTGTCGATCGTCTGGCGCAGGATCGCGTTGATCTTGTCGCGATTCGCGAGCAGCTCGTCCATTTCCGTCTCACCCAGCACCGACCGCAACGTCGTCTGCGCGAGCTGGCTCGTGGCGTAGAGGTAATTCTCCACGCCCACGACGGCCTTGTCGGGCGTCTTCACGCGCATGTACAGGACGGCATTGACCTTGATGGAGATGTTGTCGCGCGTGATCACGTCCTGCGGCGGGACGTCGATTGCCATCACGCGCAGCGACACCTTCTGCATACGGGCCAGCACCGGAGGCAGAAATATCAGCCCGGGTCCCTTCGTGGGTCGCAGCCTGCCGAGCAGGAAATACACGCCGCGCTCGTATTCACGCAGGACGCGCAGGCCCGAAAAGAGATAGAGTGCGATCACACCGATCGCCCCGAGGAGGATGTTGGTCACAAGGCTTCGACGATCACCGCCGCCCCCTGGCCGCCGCCGATGCACGCCGAGCCCAGCCCAAACCGCTTCTTCTCCCGGCGCAGCGCGTGCAGCAAGTGAATCGTGATGCGCGTGCCGCTCGCCGCCAGCGGATGACCGATGGCGATCGCTCCACCGCAGGCGTTCGTGCGGGTGCGATCGAGGCCGAGCTCGCGCTCCACCGCCAGGTACTGCGGCGCAAACGCCTCGTTCACTTCGACGAGATCCATCTGCTCGAGTTTCAGCTTCGCCTTCGCGAGCGCCTTGCGCGCGGCGGGAGCCGGCCCGATGCCCATGTGCTTCGGCTCGACGCCGGCCACGGCCCACGCGACCAGCCGGCCAAGCGGCTTCAATCCGTGCGCCTTCGCGTATTCCTCACTGGCCAGCACGGTCGCCGCGCCGCCGTCCGCGATGCCGGATGCGTTGCCCGCGGTCACGAGACCGTCCTTCTTGAAGTAGGGCTTGAGCGCGCTGAGGATCTCGAGCGTCGTATCGGGGCGCATGTGCTCATCGGCGCGAAACTCGACTTCCTTCCCCTTCACCTTGATCGTGACGGGCACGACTTCGTCCTGGAAGGCGCACGCGTCCCACGCCTGCTTCGCCCGCTGCTGTGACAGGACGGCGACTTCGTCCACCTCTTTGCGCGTCAGCTTGTACTTCTCGGCCAGGCTCTCGGCAGTCTCAGCCATGGAGAGCCCGCACTGCGGGTCCTTCAGGGATTCCCACAGCAAGTCCTCGAGTGGCGCCGGGCCGAGGCGCAATCCCCAACGCGCACCGCGCACGACGTGCGGCGCCTGGCTCATCGACTCCGCGCCGCCGGCCAGTACTGCCTCGGTTTCGCCAAGGAGGATCAGCTGTGCGCCCTGTGTGATCGCCTCGAAGCCGGAGCCGCACAACCGATTCACCGTCACCGCCGGCGTCTCGATCGGCAGGCCGGCCTTGAGCCCGACGTGGCGGGCCATGTAGATGGCGTCCGCCGAGGTCTGGAGCGCGTTCCCGAACACGACGTGACCGAAGTCGCTCGCGGGAACGCCGGAGCGCTGGATGGCATGCCGCGACGCCGCCGCGCCCAACTCGATGGCCGACAAGTCCTTCACAGAGCCGCCGAAGGACCCGAATCCCGTCCGTACGCCCGACAGGAAGACGACGTCTTTGGTGGCGCCCTGGGTTTTCATGAGAGGAACTCCATCATAAGTGGGCGGAATATGAGCTTGCAGTCGGTGCGACGGTAGGTCGTTACTGGAAAACACGAGCGGCGGACGGCATTGTTCCCCATCCGCCGCTCGTGTTTTCGGGCGCCCGCGTCTCAGCGCGCGCGCATCACCGCACGATGTCTACCCAGCCGGCCTCGTTAGCCACAACGGCGAGGGTGCCGAGCCTGTCGAACGCGATATGACGCGGGAGCCCGCCCGGCTCCAGCGTACCGACGGACTCCAGGGTGTGAGCGTCCAGCATCGCGATTTGCCCCGCGGTCCGCAGGCTGGCGTACACGACGCTCTGATCGGGAGTCAGCGCGACCTCGTCCACCGGCGTCGCGAATTTCCGTCGCACGATCTGTCCGGTCGGCAGATGGACGAGATCCAGCCAGCCGTGCTCGTTGCCGCTATACAGCCGCGTCCCGTCGTGCGAGATCGCCACGCCGAGCGGTTGGCCGCCCAATTCATAGCGACGGACGATGGCAAGGCTACGGGCATCCAGTTCGACGATACCGCCCGCTTTCCAGGTCGGTACGTACACGCGATTGCCCGCCGGGTGGACCGCCAGCTCAGTGCACGCCTGAGGAAGGGCAACGCACCGGACGACGCGGCCGCCGTTGTCGGACAGCGCGCAGGCACACAGGCGGTCGAGATTGGTGGTGACGTACAGGGTTCGGCCATCGGGCGACAACGCAGCGCCCAGCGGGTCGCCTTCCATGGCGATCGCGCCGGTGCGGCGTCCCCACGCCAGATCGACGACGGCGACATCTTTCGTGAACTGGTTCGTCACCCAGGCGCGGTCACCGGATGGTGCGAGGACGATGCGCGTGGGTGCGACGCCGACGGGTAGAGCGCCCATCTCGCTGAGTGGCTCGAGCCGCAGGCGCTGCAGCACGGCGGCGTGCGTGCGTGTCAGCCAGCCGGTCCCATCGGGGGTGACGGAGACGTCGAAGGGGTAGCCGCCGATCTGCAGTCGTGCCGCCAGGACGCCCCGAGGCTTGCGTGCCTCGATCACCGGAGCCGGCGCGGCGCGACGGAGGGTCAAGGGACTCGTCTGGCGCTGGGCCGCCGGCTGCACGTGCGGCCGCAGTGCCAGCTCCGGCATGCCGCTGTCCTTCCAGATCGTGCGGAACCGTAGGATCGCGCCGGCAATGCCGCCGCGGCGCACGCACGACCACGGCTGTCCCATGAGGCGGCGAACCAGCCGGTAGCAGGTGGCGGGCTCGAGGTGCGACTCGCGCGCCAGCGCGAGCAGCGATGCGCCTGTCTGCTCCGACTGGAGGACCCAGTAGAAGACGCGCGTCCACCCGGCGAGCTCCTCGAGCGGCGGAAGGCTGGCGCGCCGCAGGGTCCGGGCAACCTGATGACGAGTGCGCAGCCCTACAAAGGTGGCGACGTCGCTCGCAGCGGGGAGGAGACCGTTCTTGCACGCCAGCACGTCGAGCACAGCGCGTGCTTCACCTGATAGAGAGGGAATGGCGACGTTCAGGATTTTCGCTAACGGAAGCGGTGGCACGACCACCTCATCCTTCGCAGGACGAAATTATGTGCTAGCTGTACCCCGCCAATAAACGGAGGGTCTATCAACAGACTCTCAAATCAGCGCGCTCACTGCCTCTGCCACCGCCCGTGTGCTGGCGCTGCCCCCGAGATCAGGAGACCGAACGTCCGCCGTAAGTGCCGCGCGCACCGCCCGCTTAAGGTCAAGCGCGGCGTCGGGATGGCCCAAGTGCTCGAACATCAAGCCACCCGTCAACATGGCCGCCATGGGGTTCGCGACGCCCTTGCCGGCGAGCGACGGCGCCGAGCCATGCACCGGCTCGAACAGCGCCCGGCGGCTGCCGGGGTGCAGGTTTGCGCTGGCGGCGAGGCCGAGCCCCCCCACCAGCCCCGCGCCGAGATCGGAGAGGATGTCTCCGTAGAGGTTGTTCGTCACGATGACTTCGAAGCGCTGCGGCTCACGCACCAGCTCGAGGGCGAGGGCGTCGACGTAGCGGTGCTCGGCGGCGACGTCCGGGTATTCCCGAGAGACCGCCTGGAACTTCTCCTGCCAGATGCGGTGCGCGGGAATCGCGTTCGCCTTGTCACTCATCGTCACGCGATGCTTGCCGTGCGCCTGGGCCCACGCGAAGGCGGCCCGGATGATCCGCTCGACACCTTTCCCCGTGTTCACTTCTTCCGCGACAAACTCGTCGCCGGACGCACGCCCGCGTCCGAGATATTGGCCTTCAGTGTTCTCGCGAAAAATCACGAAGTCGATGGCGTCTCGATTACGGAGGGGCGTCAGGTCGGGGTGCAGCAACTCCACCGGCCGAAAATTGACGTACAGATCGAGCTTGAATCGCAGGCCGAGCAGAATGTCTCGCGCGTGCTCGTTGCCGGGGACACGCGCATCACCCAGCGCGCCGAGGAAAATCGCATCGACATCGTTCTGGAGGTGGCGAAGCGCGGCGTCCGGCAGCGTTTCACTGGTCTTGAGGTAGTGATCGGCAGAATAGGGCAGGCGTTCCCAGTGGAGCGTGAGTCCGTGCTTGGCAGCGACACGGTCGAGCACTGGAATCGCAGCCTCGACCACTTCAGGCCCGATGCCATCTCCTGCGATAACCGCGACCTTGGCCGTCCGGCCGTCCGGCCGTCCGGCCGTCATTCGAATCCAGTGGGGCGTCCGCACGCCAGGCAGTACGCCCAACCGACGTCCAGCGCGCTGCCACAACCGGGGCACTTGAGCTCGCCCTCCTGCGGCTGCCCGCAATGCGGGCAGAAGCGCGCGTCGCGCTTCGCGGGCAGGACGCCGCCGCAGTACTCGCACTGATTCGCGTTGAGCGCGTCTTTCGGCTTCGGTGCCCGGAACGCCGCCCGCGGAGCGAAGGGCACGGGGACGGGATTCTCGCCTGTCGTGTCCAGCAGGTCTTCATCTTCTGCGGCGCCGGACGGCGCATACGCCCGATCGGCGAGGAGCACGCGCTCGGCGGCGCGGCCGTTCACCATCACTTGCGCATCGGGAAACGTCCGGAAGTACGCCGGGTCGGGGTTGATCGTCGCGATCTCGCGCTGCATCGCTTCGCGCACGTTCTCGGGTTCGAGCTGCACGTAGCTGCGCTCGCCGGCGAGCAGCCGCAGCACCGCCATCTCGTAGTCCTGGTGGGTCGCCACGTTGAGCCGGGAGCGGTTGGAGCGATAGGGGACGAGGCGTTCGTAGATCTCCGCCGCCGAAAAGGGGACCGCGACTCGCGTTTCTCGCGCGAGTGCCGCCACCAGCAGTCCGAACAACCGGTCGAGTTCGTCCATGTTTGGTGTACCCGGGCTAAGAGCCCGGGCTCGGCATTGAGTGCGCCCTTGAAGGGCGCGTGATCTCTTCCATTACGCGCCATTCCTCCAGGCACTCATCCAGCGGTTGTACAGGACCGGCATGATGCCGCCCTGCTGCAACACTTCCACACCCGAGGGATCGCGGTAGGCCTTGCGGTAGAACACGTGGGTGACGCCGGAATTGATTATCAGCTTCGCACACATCACGCAGGGCGAGGCGCTCACGAACACGACCTTGTCGCGCACGTTGCCGGGCGCTTTCACGAGCGCGTTCATCTCCGAATGAATGCATCCACAATTGCCCGGCACCGCGGAGTCGCACTTGTTGGGGAGGCCGCGTGCATTGCCGTTGTAGCCGATCGCGAGGACGTTCTCGAGGCGCTGATCGGTGACGACGGTCCCCACCTGCAGGCGCGCGCAGGTCGAGCGCTTGGCCAGCTCTTCCGCCATGCGCATGTACACCTCGTACAGCGGAATCCGATCGACACTCACCGATTGATCGGCGGCCAACACGTGGTCCTTACTTGATCCGCTCATGCAGCTCCTTGTCGGGGTCGAAGTCCAGGTACTTGCCGCGGGCGCGCTGCTGGGCGAGCCAGGTGTCGAATCCCGAGGGAATGAGGCCGTTGGAGCGCTCCTGCTTGTCAGCGGCGCGGATCGCCAGGGCGTTCGCGTATTCGTTCTTCACGTGCTCGTTGTGGCCACGCACCCAGCCCCATTCCACAGTATGGGCGGCATCGACCTGATCGAGCTTCTGCCAGAGGTCGGCGTTCTCGAGCGCGCCCGTTTTGCGGCGCCAGCCGCGAGCCTTCCAATCCTTGCGCCACTCCTTCATGCCTTTGACCAGATACTCGGAGTCGGAGACGAAGTGCACGAGCGCGTGACGCCATTGGCGCCGAATCCATTCCAGCGCCGCAATCGCGCCCGCCAGCGCCATCTTGTTGTTCGTCGTTTGCGGCGAGCACTCGTAGAAGTCCCAGCGCGCCACGCTGTCCCCCGCCGGCGCCTCGATCAATGCCGCGTTGCCGCCCCGGCTCGGCTTGGTGGAATCGTTGCCGAGGCAGCTTTCGTCGGCATGCACCAGCACGAACGGTGTCGTCACGGCTGAATGACCACCGGAATATCGGTATGCAGCAAGATCTCCTCGGCGTGCGAGACCGTCACGTCGCTGCGGCGTCCCGACCCGACATGGGCGCCCGCAAACAGCGCATCGCACTGGGTGCGCTCGATCACGCGCGCGACCGCCGCTCCGGGCGTGCCCGGCTCGATGTGCGTGACGTAGGCGACGCCTTGCAGCGACAGCATGGCTTCGGCCTCGCCGATGACCATCGTGCCGACGGCTGGATCGATCGTCGCGTGAATGACGTGCACCGTGCTGTGCGTGACGCTGGCGAAGCGCGCCACCAACTCCAGCGCGCGCTGGGCCGTCTCGCGCCCGTCGTACGCCACCGCGCAGGCGCTCATCGGCGACGGCTTGCTGGCGCACACGATCACGGTCCGCTCCGCGATACGGATCAACGACGACACGGTCTTGCCAAGTACATCTGCGGGCGACGAGCGGCCGCGCCGGCCTACCAGCACCGTGTCCACGTCACGCGCGAGCGCGGCGAGCTCGGCATCGGGGTCGCCGTGCTTGAGGACCGTCTCCACCACGAGGCCGGCATCCTTGACGCGCTCCTGCGCCCGCTGCAATAGCTCCCCGGCATCGGACGCGCGGCGCCCGCGGCCATGCGTCTCCTTCACGTGCGCGACGACGAGTCTCGACGTGAAGCGATGACCCAGCATGACCGCCTGCTCCAACGCTTCGTCGGCGCTCGGGCTGCCGTCCAGGCCGATCAGCAGGCGTGTGAACACGGCGGGTGACGGTGCTCAGGGGAGCACCGCGAAGCTCTCCAGGTCGCGGAGCCGGAAGGTCAGGAGCTCGCCGGTCATCGGCAGGCGCCCTGCCAGCACGTCGTCCCGTCCGCTCGTTTCAAGACGCTCGGCCACGACGACATATTCGGTCCCCCGGCGCCGCAGCGCTACCCGGAGATGCTGGCGCACGGCGCGCTCCAGCGCATCCAGGGCGTCGGGGCTCAGGGCGCGGTACTCGGGGATTGCCGGCACAAGCCGTCAGCGCACCGCGATCGCGCCCGGCACGCCCCGCGCGAGGCGGCCGATCCGCGCCACGACTGGTGTCCCTTCACGCTGCAGCGCCGTGAGCAGGGTGTTCGCGCGATCGGGGTCCACGGCAATCAGCAGCCCTCCCGACGTCTGCGCGTCGAACAGCAGCACGCGCATCGCTTCCGCGACGCCGGGCTCGAACGTCACGTGCGGCGCCAATGCCTCGCGGTTCCGTTTGGTGCCACCGGGAATCGCCCCTCGTGCGACGAGCTCGACAGCCTTGGGGAGCAGCGGCACGGCCGCGGCGTCGATCTCGGCGGACACGCCGCTGGCTATCAGCATGTTGTGCAGGTGCCCCAGCAGGCCGAAGCCCGTCACGTCAGTCGCGGCATGCACGCCTCCGCCGGTGGCACGCATGGCGCGCGCCGCACCCGCATTGAGGGTGGTCATCGATTGCACCGCCGGCGCGAGTTCCGCGGCCGTGGCGAGGTCGCCCTTCAACGCGGTGCTGAGGATGCCGGTCCCGATCGGCTTGGTGAGCACCAGCGCGTCGCCCGCGCGCGCGCGCGCCAGCGTCACGATGCGGTTGGGATGCACCTCGCCGATGGCGACCATCCCGTACTTGGGCTCGGGATCGTCGACCGAGTGGCCGCCGAGCACGAATGCCCCGGCTTCGCGCGCGATGTCGGCGCCGCCGCGCAGGACTTCCCCCAGCAGCTCGTAGGGCAGCGTGTCGCGCGGCCAGCCGACGAGATTGAGCGCGAGCAGCGGCGTGCCGCCCATCGCGTACACGTCGGAGAACGCGTTCGCGGCGGCGATCCGCCCGAAGTCATACGCGTCGTCGACGATCGGCGTGAAGAAATCGACGGTCGCGACGATCGCGCGGTCCGGCGTCAACTGGTACACGGCGGCGTCGTCCCGGGTCGAGGCATCGACCAGGATGCGTGGATCAGTCAGGGTCGGCACGTGGCGCAAGACCTGCGCCAACTCGGCGGGGCCGAGCTTGCAGGCTCAGCCGGCGCCGTGCGAGAGCGCAGTCAGTCGAATGGTTGTCATGTGGTCCAGCGAAGATAGCTACGAAAGACGCCAGGCGAGCAGGGCTCCCGCCATGAGGTAGCGGACGAGATCTCCAAACTCGACGGCGACGAACACCAACCTT
>QHUQ01000253.1 GCA_003221985.1 Gemmatimonadota bacterium
CAGGGTCACCGTTCGTGTTCACGTACAACGCGGAAACCGCGGAACCCGCAGAGAAAAAGGCTTGGGGTTTTCCTGCGTGTTCTGCGGGTTCTGCGTTCGACGTCGTAGGTCTGGTCCATTCTGGAGGCAATCATGAAACGTTTCGGTATCGGGTTGATCGTGGCGGGCTTGCTGGCCCATGCCGGGTGTGGGCGTGAAAGCTCCGCGCCGCGCAAGCTGCGGCTGGCCATCATCCCCAAGGCGCTCGACATCCCGGTGTTCAACTACGCGAAGGTCGGCGCCGAACGCACCGCCGCCGGGCTCGGCAACGTCGACGTGATCTGGCGCGGACCGGAACGTGCCGACGAGCTTCGTCAGAAGGAAATCCTCGAGTCCTTCATCACGCAGCGCGTCGACGGCATCGCGATCTCGGTGCTGAACGCCGACTTCCTCACCACGACGATCGATCGCGCGGTCGAAGCCGGCATCCCGGTCGTCACCTGGGATTCCGACGCGCCCCAGTCGAAGCGGCTGGCGTTCTACGGCGTGGACGACTACAAGTCCGGCCAGATCATGGGCGAGGAAGCGGCGCGGCTGCTCGGCGGCAACGGCACGATCGCGATCATCACGAGCCTCGGGGCCTCGAACCTCCGGCGGCGTCTCGACGGCGTGCAGAACGCGCTCGCGAGCCACCCGGGGCTGCGGATCGTCGAGACCTACGACATCAAGGAAGATCCGGTGCGCTGCGCGGAGATCATCGCGACCGGTACGAACCGGTACCCCGGACTCGGCGCCTGGATCTCGGTGGGCGGCTGGCCCGTGTTCACGCGCAACGCGCTGGCCGCCGTCGATCCGGCGCGAACCAAAGTGATCTCGTTCGACACGATTCCGCCGGCGCCCGAGATCCTCAAGGCGGGCAAAGCGCAGGTGCTGCTCGGACAGAAGTACTTCGGCTGGGGCTCCGAGTCGGTGAAGCTGCTCACCGAGATCATAGCCGGCCGGCCTCCGCAACATCCGATCATCGACTCCGGCGTCGACGTGGTCACTCCGGCGAACGTCGACGCCTACCTCGAGGAGTGGGCGCGGCTCGAGCGCGGCTCGAAGTGAAATTGGTGACTTGGTGAATTGGTGAATTGGTGACTTCGTAAACTGGTGATCTGGTGTGATTGTCATTCCCCAACTCACCAACTCACCAACTCACCAACTCACCAATTCACCAATTCTCGCGCGCTTCCGTTGACAGCGTCTGGCGAGGCGAGTAAGCTGCGCCATCGTGAACGTTCACGTACTACACGCCCAGCCAGGAGCGCGGACATGAAAACCCGGCCGATCGCCATGTTTTTCGCCTGCTGCGGCCTCCTCCTCGGCCCGGCCGCAGCTCCCGCCCAGGTCCGCATCGCCGGCGCGATCGCCGGCACGGTCGCCGACGGCACCGGCCTCGTCGTGCCCGGCGCGGAGGTGCAGCTGAAAGACGAGCTCACCGGTACTCAGAAGCGTGTCACGTCGAACGGATCGGGATCGTTCACGTTCCCCGATCTGAACTTCGGGTCCTACGAAGTCACCGTGACCCTTCAGGGATTCCGCACGGCGGCGATCACCCACGTCATCGTTGAGGCGTCCCGAACCACGGACCTGCGGGTCACGCTCGAGGTCGGTGCGGTGGGCGAATCGGTCACTGTGGTGGGCGCCGCGCCGCTGCTCGAAGCGACGACGAACACCATCTCGAATACGTTGAACCGCGACTCGCTCACGGAACTGCCGCTCGCTGGGCGCAACACATTCGGCCTGGCGAGTCTGGCGCCCGGTGTCGTCCGGCCGCTCGGCGGCGGCACCCATTTCAACGGCATGCCGGGCGGCACCATCAACCCGACCACCGACGGGATCAACAACTCGTCCAACGGGTTCAAGAGCGGCGGGACGAGCTTCTTCGGCACCGTGCCTCCACGTCTCGGTGCGGTCGAGCAAGTCACCGTCGAGACAGGCGGCCTCGGCGCCGACTCCGGCGCGCAGAGCGGCGTGAACCTGAAATTCATCACCTCATGAATACGGCGGCAGCTTCGGCGGTCCGCTGGTGCCGGCGGGAAAACTCCGGGAGAAGCTGTTCGCTTTTGTGAACTTCGAGCAGGAGTACATCCCGGCAACGGCCATTCAAACGAATACCGTCCTCACCGCGGAGGCGGAGCAGGGGATCTTCCGGTATGTGACGCCGGCCGGCGAGCAGCGGACGGCGAATCTGCTTCAGATTGCGGCACAGAACGGGTTCCAGTCCACGCCGGATCCCACCATCGCGGCCCTGCTGGCAAAACAGCACCAGGCGCAGCAGTTCGGCTCGCTGCTCGGCACGAACAGTCTGCGGACGCAGGATTTCTCGTGGCTGGAGCCGAGCAAGCAGATCAACAACTACCCGACAGGCCGCGTCGATTTTCAGATGACGCCCAACCTGGCGTGGATGGCCAGCTGGAATCTCTACAGTCAGGACAATCACGGGCGGCGCCAGTGGCCGCTCCCAGACGTTCCGGTTCAGTACATGTTTCACGCGTCGTGGTGGATCACGTCGAGCGGGTTGAACTGGACGATCACGCCGCGGACGCACAACGAGCTCCGCTACGGTATTCAACACAGCGGAGACACGACGCCGAACCGGGGCGTGGAATTCTACCTGCCGAATGGTCTGGTCAACGGACGGCCGGCGCGATTCACCATCGGCACGATCGTCTCGCCGGCGGCACCAAACAACGTGCAGACCCCGGGGGTGCCGAACATCCTCCGGAACATGGTCCAGGATGCGGCGCCCATTACCGGCCGCCACTACATCACCACGGTCTACGACACGCTGACGCTGCTCCGCGGCAACCATTCAATGACGCTCGGCGGCTCGTTCCGCCAGACGGACTGGCGTGACACGTCTCTGGACGCGCCCGGCTCATCCGGCATTCTCGGATTTCCGCGCTACACAACCGGATGCGCCATCGGGGTTCCCGCGCTCTCCATCTTCAGCGCGGCGACGATCCCCGGCTTCCAGAGCGCCGATCAGGCCGCGGCCTGCGACCTCTACGCGCTGCTGACCGGTCGGCTGACGAGAGTGCAGACGGGTCGCGGCGCCGACGTCGCCACGGGACAATTCTCGGACTTTGTCTATCGCGAGAACTGGACGTCGTCGTCGATGGGCGGCTTCTATGGGCAGGACTCCTGGCGTCCGGGCCCCAACCTGACCTTCAACTACGGCCTCCGGTGGGAATTCGCCGGCGCGCCCCACAATCACACCGGCGTCGCGACGTTTCCAGACGATGCCAACCTGCTCGGCCCCTCGACCGGACTGTTTCAGCCGGGTACGCTGAACGGGGTGCAGAATCCGGTGATCACTCGGGGCAAAGTGGCCGCAAGAGCGGACCTGGTGAACCCGGCGCCTCGTGCCGGCTTCGCATGGACTCCGCAGCTCGAGGGCGGCTTCCTCGGTGCACTGCTCGGGAAGGGATCGGAGTCTGTGGTCCGAGGCGGGTACGACCTCACCTACTACGACGAGGGCACGAACATGTTCGCGGCAACGGCCGGGAACAACCCGGGCCAGGGCCAGACGCTCGACCTGCGGCCCGGACTGCCCGGCTTCGCGCCCGGCGGGCTGACGCTGCAGAGTCCGCTGCCGCCGTTCGCCGTGTTCCCGCTCACCTACAGCAACACGTACGACCAGTCCATCTTCACGTTCGGCTCCACGAACTTTCGCACCATGCAGTCGGATCTGCGAACACCGTACGTGCAGTCGTGGAACATCGGCGTGCAGCGGGAACTGGCGAAGAACACGGTGGCCGAGATGCGCTATGTCGGCAACAGAGGCAGCCACGTATGGCGCACCTACGGCGTGAACGAAGTGAACATCTTCGAGAACGGCTTCCTGCAGGAGTTCAAGAACGCGCAGCGGAATCTGGCGATCAATCAGGCCGCGGGCGTGACGAGCTTCGCCAACCGCGGTCTGCCGGGTCAGGTGCCGCTGCCGATGTTCGAAGCGGCGTTCGGCGCGCGAGGCTCGCAACCGGCGCTGCCCGACGGATCGGCGTTCACCAACGGCGGGTTCATCACCTCATTGCAGCAGGGCACGGCGGGCACACTCGCGACGAATCTGGCGACCAATTCCAACTACATCTGCCGCATGCTCGGCAACACGTTCGGACCGTGTGCGAGCCTTGGATACAACGCGCCCGGCGGCTATCCGATCAACGTCTTCCAGGCAAACCCTTACGCCATCGGCGGCGTCCTCGAGCTGGTCGACGACGGCTCGTACACGAAGTATCACGGCCTGCAGCTGCAGCTCCGCCGGCGCTACACGCAAGGCGTCAGCGTGAACGTGAACTACACGTTGAGCAGGACGTGGGCGGACATCTGGGCCGACAACGCAACGCAGACCGTGAACTATCGAACGATACGCGACAAGAACTTCGACTCGCAGGTCTCGCCATTCGATGTCCGCCACGTTCTGCAGGCGTACGGGACCTACGATCTCCCGTTCGGAAAGGATCGACGCGTCGGCATCGACAACCGGGTGCTCGACGCGATCGCCGGCGGCTGGACGCTCGGCGGGATTTTCACGTTTCAGACCGGCACGCCGTTCCGCCTGATGAGCGGCCGCTCGACGGTCAACGGCGAAGACGCCGGCGTGATCCTCAAAAACGGACTGACGGTCGAGGATCTGCAGAAGATGATCCAGATCAGCCCCGGACCGGGCTTCAATCGCTATTGGATTGATCCGAAGCTGATCGGCCCGGACGGCCGCGCCAATCCTGCGTACCTCGACGTGCCAACCAACCCTGGCGAGTTCGGTCAGATCGTGTATCTGCGGGGCAGGAACAACTGGAGCCTCGATGGCTCGCTCAACAAGCAGGTTCGCATTACGAGCGGCGTGACTTTCACGATGCACGTCACCGCGACCAACGTGCTGAACCATCCCATCTGGAGCACGCCGGGGTTCCTGGGCCAGACGAGCATTCAATCCATCACGTTCGGGCAGTCGACGCAGCCGGCGAACAATGCCAATCCGCGTGCCGTGTACCTGAGCGGTACGATCGAATTCTAGCTTAGGACAGCATTTGGTAATTACGCCGACGTCTTGATTTGGACAAGCCACGGAGACACTGAGACACAGAGGCGCTCGACGCGGGCGGCCTGCATGGCAGGCCGAGCCGCGAGGCGCGCAAACCGCAAACGAGCGACCGAGCCAGGGTCCAGCGGTCGTTCG
>QHUQ01000282.1 GCA_003221985.1 Gemmatimonadota bacterium
ACCTCGACCCCCGCGACGTCCTGAAGGAGATCTGCTCGCTCGTCGAGGGACCGGTGTCGGCGGAAGTCGTCGCGGTCGACGCCGAGGGGATGGTCAAGGAAGGCAAGGAGCTGGCGAAGATCGCCGAAAACATCGTCGTCAAGATCCCGATGCTCGAGTCCGGCATGGTGGCGGTGCGGCGGCTCGCCGCGGAGGGAATCCGCACCAACGTCACGCTCTGCTTCTCCAGCATCCAGTGCCTCATCGCCGCCAAGGCGGGCGCGTCGTACGTGAGCCCGTTCATCGGGCGGCTGGATGACGTCGGACAGGAAGGGATGGAGGTCATCCGCGAAGCGCGGGTCATCTTCGACAATTACAACATCGAGACGGAGATCCTGGCCGCCTCGCTGCGCCACCCGCGCCACGTGATTGACGCGGCGATGATCGGCGCCGACGTGGCGACGTTGCCGCCCGACGTCCTGAAGAAGCTGCTGCTGCATCCGCTCACCGATCGCGGCCTCGATCAGTTCCTCGCCGACTGGAGCAAGCTGGTCGCGCGAGCGAAGGCCGCGGTTTGAGCTGGGTTTCGCCGCTCTCGGCGCGCTACGCTTCTCCCGCGATGCAGGCGCTCTGGGGCGAGCGCCGCCGTATCGGCCTGTGGCGCCGGCTGTGGCTCGCGCTGCTGGAGGGGGAAAAAGAGCTGGGCCTCGCGATTCCTGACGCCGCGCCGGCACAGCTGCGGGCCCATCTCGACGATGCCGATCTCGAGAAGGCCGCGGAATACGAGCGACGGCTGCGTCACGATGTGATGGCGCACATCCACCACCTCGGCGATCAGGCGCCGGCCGCCCGTCCTTTCATTCATCTTGGCGCGACCAGCGCCTTCGTCACAGACAACGCCGATCTTGTGCTCATGCGCGAGGCGATGCAGCTGCTGTTGGGGCGCATCGGCGCGGTCCTCGTGGCGATGGGCACGCTGGCGCGGCGCTATCGTGCGCTCCCCTGCCTCGCGTACACGCACTTCCAGCCGGCGCAGCTGACGACGGTCGGCAAGCGGATCACGCTGTGGATGCAGGACTTTCTGCTCGACGCCGAGGAGGTGCTGCACCGCCTCGAGACGCTGCAGTTCCGAGGGGTCAAGGGGACGACCGGCACACAGGAGAGCTTCCTCGAGCTGTTCGACGGCGATCACGACAAGGTCGTGGAGCTCGACCGGCTCGTGGGGCGCAAGATGGGGTTCGCGCGCGTGTTCGCCGTCACGGGCTTCGAGAGCGAACAGGTCGGCTCTTCCGCGATGCCCTACAAGCGCAATCCGATGCGCGCGGAGCGCATGACGAGTCTCGCGCGCTTCGTGATCGAGCTCGAGGGCAACGCCTGGCACACCGCGGCGGCGCAGTGGCTCGAGCGCACGCTCGATGACAGCGCCAATCGCCGGTTGGTGATTCCGGAGGCGTTCCTCGCGACCGACGCGATTCTCGTGCTCGCCACCAACGTCGCCGCCGGCCTCGAAGTCCGTGAGGAGATGATCGCGGGTCACGTCGCCGGCGCGATGCCGTTTCTCGCCACCGAGCGCCTGTTGATGCGCGGCGTGAAGGCCGGCGGGGACCGCCAACAGCTCCACGAGGTCATCCGCGGCCAGAGCCTGCAAGGCGCCGACAACCTGCTCGAGCGGCTGGCCAGCACGCCCGAGTTCAAGCGGCTGGGTGTCCGTGCGACGGCCGGCGAGCTCGATCCCACCGCCTACGTCGGCCGGGCACCGCAGCAGGTGGACGAGTTCCTCGATCGCGTGATCCCGGAACTGATGCGTTCGATCCAGGCGGCTGCCCCCGCGGCCGCCGCGGCGGAGGTGGAGGTATGACCGGAGGAGTACTGGTTCAAAGCCAGCTGCCGTTGCCGTTGCTGCGCCGAGGCAAGGTGCGCGAGGTGTACGAAGTCGACGAGGCGACGCTGCTGCTCGTGGCCAGCGATCGCGTGAGCGCCTTCGACGTCGTGATGCGCGAGGCCGTGCCGCACAAAGGCGCTGTCCTGACCCAGCTGAGCGCGTTTTGGTTCGGCCGGCTCGCGTCCGTCATGCCGCACCACTGCCTCACCGCCAATGTCGACGACATCGTTGTGCGCATCCCGGCGCTCCACTCGCATCAGGGTGAGCTGGCCGGTCGCGCGATGCTGACCCGCCGCGCGACTCCAGTGCCGTTCGAGTGCGTCGTGCGCGGCTACATCTCCGGCTCCGCGTGGGCCGAGTATCAGCGGACCGGCACGCTGGCCGGTGAGCCGTTGCCGCGGGGACTGACCGAAAGCGCGCGTCTCGATCCGCCGATCTTTTCCCCTGCCACGAAGGCTGAAGCGGGGCACGATGAGAACGTCACGTTCGCGCACGTGGCGCGCGCCCTCGGTCGGCAGCCGGCGGAACGGCTGCGGACCGCCAGTCTGAGTCTGTACGAAGCGGGCCGCGCGTATGCGGCCGATCGCGGGATCATCATTGCGGACACGAAATTCGAATTCGGCACCACGGCGGACGGTGAGCTGCTCGTCATCGACGAGATTCTCACGCCCGACTCCTCGCGCTTCTGGCCCGCTGACCGCTATCAGGCGGGACGCAGCCAACCGAGCTTCGACAAGCAACCGCTGCGCGACTACCTGGCTGAGCTGAAAAAGCGGGGCACGTGGAATGGCGAGGCTCCGCCGCCGGCGCTTCCCGCTGACGTGGTCGCGGCCACGAGCGCGCGCTACCGGGATGCGTACCGGCGGATCACGGGGCAAGAGCTGGAGTGAGGATTGCGCGAGAGGGATGGCCGTTCATCGCGGTTGCCTGGGCGCTGGTGGTCGGAGCGGCACTGCTGTGGTGGCCGCTCGCCGCGCTGCTAGCGGTCGTCGCGGTCTGGGTCGTCGCCTTTTTTCGCGATCCGATTCGGCCCGGCCCGCGTGGTGAGCGGTACGTCCTCGCCGCCGCGGAGGGCCACGTCGTGCACGTGACCGAGATCGACGAACCGATGTATGTGAAGGAGCGGGCGGTGCGGATCTCGATCTTTCTGTCGGTCTTCGACGTGCACGTAAACCGCTGCCCCGTGGACGCGAGCGTCGAATTGGTGCACTACAACAAGGGCAAGTTCCTCCACGCCGCGTCTGAAAAAGCGAGCCTCGACAACGAGCAGGCGTCGATCGGCCTGCGGGGCCCGCGGGGACGCGTGCTCGTGCGCCAGATCGCCGGCCTGATTGCGCGTCGCATCGTCACCGACTCGCAGCCGGGTGATCGGGTCACCCAGGGCGCCCGCCTGGGGCTGATCCGCTTCGGCTCGCGGACCGACGTCTTCCTGCCGCTGTCGGCGCGACCCGTCGTCAAGGTCAAACCGGGTGATCGCGTGCGGGTCGGCGGCACGGTCCTGGCGGAGTACGCATGAGACCGCCGCCGCTGCCGCTCCGCCGGGTCGTGATCGTGGTGCCGAGCCTGTTCACGCTCTTCAATCTGTTCTTCGGCATCTGGTCGATGGTCTTGGCGACGCGCGGCGAGTTCTACCGCGCCGGCTGGTTCATCGTCTTCGCCGGCATTCTCGATACCCTCGACGGCCGCGTCGCCCGCATCTCCGGGACCGGGACGCGATTCGGCGCCGAGCTCGACAGTCTTGTGGATATCGTGAGCTTCGGCGTGGCGCCCGCCTTCCTTATGTATCAGATCGAATTCGTGAACGGCGGCCCGGCGGCGTGGATCTTTTGCTACTTCTACGTGATGGCGGCGGCGATCCGGCTGGCACGGTTCAACGTGACGCAGGCTGGACGCGCCAAGACGTACTTCATCGGCCTGCCCTCCCCCGCCGCCGGGATGACGCTGGCCACCTACTATCCGTTCACGCAAACCGCGCTCTACACGTCGCTGCACGGCCTGCCGTGGCACCTGGTGCTCACGTTCCTGATGATCGGCCTCACGATCCTGATGGTGAGCAATGTCCACTACGCGACCCTGCCGCGCGCTGGCTTCCGCACCGCCCACGGACTATTGGGACTCGCGCTGATTGTTGTTATCCTGGTATTCGGCATCTGGAAGCACGACGTGTTCCTGTTTCCGCTGGGCATCGCGTACATGTTCTACGGCGTAGGGCGCGCCATCCTGCTGGGCTTCTTCAAGGCGCCCGCCGAGGACGAGGAGGCGGAGATCGCCGGTCCGATTGTCATCGATGAAAACGACCAGAATTATCTTCGGCGAGGTCGCCAGTGTCAGGGCTGGCAAGCATCTGGTCCTGAAGGTCCAGGCCGCAACCCGTGAAGAAGCGGCGGCCAAAGCCCGCACGATGTGCGACCGCCTGCTCGCCAATCCGGTGACCGAGGACTACGAATGCAACGTGTCGCAGTAGTCGTCTTTCCGGGCTCGAATTGCGATGCCGACACGCTCGATGCGGCGCGGGCGGCGGGGTCGGACGCCTACTTCGTCTGGCACCGCGATACCGACCTGCAGCAGGCCGATGCGGTGATCCTGCCCGGCGGCTTCAGCTACGGCGACTACCTGCGTTCGGGCGCCATCGCCCGGTTTTCGCCCGTGCTGAGGGCGGTGACGGCGCATGCACGCGCCGGTGGGGCCGTGCTAGGCATCTGCAACGGGTTCCAGATTCTGTGCGAGGCGGGACTGTTGCCCGGTGCGCTGATGCGCAATGAGCATCTCAAGTTCCTGTCACGCCCCGTGCGGGTGCGCGTCGAGGCCACCGACACGCCGTTCACGGGAAGCTACGAGCGCGGCGAAGCGCTGACGCTGCCGATCGCGCACGGCGATGGGCGCTACGTGACCGATCCCGAGACGGCGGCGGAGCTCGAGGCCAATGCCCAGGTGGTCTTGCGCTACGTCACCGAGAATCCGAACGGGTCGATGCACGATATTGCCGGTGTCTGTAACCCTGGCCGGAACGTCGTAGGG
>QHUQ01000283.1 GCA_003221985.1 Gemmatimonadota bacterium
CGCATGGTGCAGCTGCTGCGCGCGCTGCGTGGGCGGCACACGATCGTGCTCGTCGAGCACGACATGGACGTCGTCTGGGCGCTCGCCGATCGCATCGCCGTGATGGTCTATGGCCGCGTCATCGCCAGTGGCGCGCCGGAGGCGATCCGCGCCAACGCCGAGGTGCGCCGCGCGTATCTCGGCGAGGAGATCCCCGCGTGACGCTGCGGCTCGAGGGCATCGAGGCCGCCTACGGTCTCAGCCAGGTGCTGTTCGGCATCAGCCTCGAGGTGCCGTCGGGCCGGCTGGTGACGCTGCTCGGCCGCAACGGCATGGGCAAGACGACCACCGTGCGCGCGATGATGGGCCTCGTGCCGATCCAGGCGGGCCGCGTGCACTTCGAGGGACGCACGCTGCACGGCCTGCCGCCCTATCTCGTGGCGCGCGCCGGCCTCGGCCTCGTCCCCGAGGGACGCCAGGTCTTCCCCAACCTCACCGTCCGCGAAAACCTCGTAGCCACCGCGGCCAACCGCCGCCGCGCGGCCGAGCCGTGGACGGTCGAGCGTGTGTTCGCGCTGTTCCCGCATCTCGCCTCGCGCGCGCGGCGCCTGGGCGGCACGCTCTCCGGCGGCGAACAGCAGATGCTGTCCATCGGCCGCGCCCTCATGACCAATCCGGCCCTGCTGATCCTCGACGAGGCCACCGAGGGCCTGGCGCCCCTCGTGCGGGCGGAGATCTGGGCGTGTCTGGCGCGTCTCAAGCAGAGCGGGCTGTCGATCTTGTTGATCGACAAGCACGTCGGGGCGGTGACGCGGCTGGCCGACCACCACTACGTGCTCGAGAAGGGGCGCGTGGTGTGGGACGGCACCTCGGACGAGCTGCGCGCGCGCGCGGACGTGCAGCATCGCTACCTCGGCGTATGATCGAACGCTGATGACTGCGCCCTTTCCGACCACCGCCACGCCGAGCGATCTCGTGGGTCGCGTGCTGGGACTCAATCCCGGCATGATGACCGGGCCCGGGACCAACACCTACCTCGTCGGACGCCGCGATCCCATCCTGATCGACACCGGCGCCGGCGTGCCCGACTACGTGCCCCTGCTGGAGCGCTATCTGGGCGAGCGCGGATGGACGCAGCCCTCGCGCGTGCTCCTCACGCACCGGCATCGCGACCACCTCGGCGGCGTGCCGTCCCTGCGCGCGCGCTTCAAGGGGCTGCGCGTGTCGAAGATGCGCCACAAGGACGCGGATCTGCCGGAGCCGATCGAGGACCTGCGCGCCGGCGAGACCGTGTACGGCGACGCCGCGACGCTGGTGCCCGTCTATACGCCGGGCCACGCCTCGGATCACCTCTGCTATTACCTCGTCGAGGAGCGGGCGCTGTTCACGGGCGACGTGATCCTCGGCGGCTCGACGACGGTGATTCCCTCCGACGATGGCGATCTCGGCGACTATCTCGACTCGCTGCGACGGCTCGGCGAGATGGACGTGCGGCGCATCTATCCCGCACACGGTCCCGTGATCGAGGACGGCCCGGCGAAGATCGCGGAGTATCTCGAGCACCGGATGCTGCGCGAGCGGCAGATCCTCGAGGCGCTGGCCGACGGCGTCGAGACGATTCCCGCGATCGTCGCGCGGATCTACGTCGACGTGGCCCCGGCGCTGCACCCCGTGGCGGCGCTCTCCGTGGAGTCGCACCTCAAGAAGCTGGCGCGCGAGGGACGCGCCCGCGAGGACAAGCAGCGCGACCGGCCGTCGCGCTGGATGGTGACGCGCTAGTTTAGTCGCTCGCCGTCGTCGGCGAGGACGAGAGCGCTCGCAGGTGGGCGAGGACGTCTTTCTCGAACGTGCCGATCGAGTCGCCGAAGGCGGATCGGAAGGCGGCGCGCGAGGACTGGCGCTTCAACCGCCGGAAGTAGTCGCGCATCGTGTCGAAGCCGTGCCGCTCGATGAGGTAGTCCGCCAGCAGGAAGCTCAGGTGGTACGTCTCGATCGAGCCCTCACGCTCAGCCGCTCCAGCACCTGGAAGGCGACATGCTCGGCCATGCCCTCCGCGAGCCACTGCTCGGCGCGTCCCTCGCCCCCGGCGAGCTCGAACTGCGCGACGTGGGCGAGCTCGTGGGCGATGAGGCGCAGCCACTCCCGGCCCCCGCCGGCGAGGCGGCCGTTGAGCAGCACGCGTCCCGGCCGCGCGATGCCGATCGCGAACGCGGCCAGCTCGTCCGCGCCGTTCTCGGCCATGGCCGCGTCTTTCACGAGGCCGCGGCGGAACCCCTCGCGCGTGGCATAGACGTGCACGCGCGTGCCCGGCGGCAGCGACAGCCCGACGTCGCGCGTGAGCACCTCCACGACGCGCTCGATGCCGCCCGTGCGCGGTCCTCCGACGATCTCCACGCCGGTCGTGGTGCCAGCCACACCGGCGGACGCCGGGGCCGGAGGAACGCGCACGGTGCCGGCGCCGAGCAGGAGCGCGGCCGCCGCGACCAGCGCGAGGCGCGAGCCGAGGCGGCTCAGTTGAACCATCCCGCGCGGCGGACCTCGCCGCGCACGCGCTCGACGTTCGCGATCTCCCGCTTGACGAGGTAGGGCTCGGCGCCCTCGTGCGACTCGTACTCGAGCTTTCTGAGGATGAGCGCGACCCTCAGGTACGGCAACTGCCAGCCGGCGATTCGTTCGTGATGCACGGCGGCGTGAAGAGCAACGGGTCTGCCAGACCCGATGCGCGCCAAGTGAGCGCCGTTGCAGGCGCGCCGGCGACGTCTCAGCGGGCGCTCGGGCGCGCCTCCGGGAGTTTTTCCGGGGAGCCGGTCAGGTTCTCCCGCGTGCGCGCGCGGCCTCGACGACGGCGGTAAAAAGTGCACGCGCGGCCTCGTCGTGGCCGACGAGATCCTCCGGATGCCACTGCACGGCGACGACGAAGCGGCGGTCGTCCGCGTGCTCGAGCGCTTCGATCACGTTGTCGGGCGCCCAGCCGACCTCTCTGAGGTCGCGCCCGAGCCGGCGAACGGCCTGGTGATGGAAGCTGTTCACGCGCAGCTCCGACGCTCCGACGATCGCGCCGAGCCGCGTGCCCTCGGTCTGCAGCTTGACGTCGTGCGTGGCGACGTGGCGCTTGACCGCCTGGCTGTGCTGGACCTTGTCGCCGAAGACGTCGGGGACGTGCTGATGCAGCGTGCCGCCGAGGGCGACGTTGAGCACCTGCAGCCCGCGACAGATCGCGAACATCGGCACGTCGTCGCGCAGCGCGCGGTCGACCAGCTCCAGCTCGAGGCCGTCGCGGTCGGCGGAGATGAGCGTGGTCTTGGGATGCGCGGCCTCGCCGAACCGCGAGGGCTCGACGTCGCCGCCGCCCGTCAGGACGAGCCCGTCGAGCCGCGCCCAGAGCGCCTCGCGGGCCGCCGGCGAGAGCTGCGGCGCCAACAAGATGGGGACGCCGCCCGCCTGCTCGACGGCGCGCAGGTACGCGGCGTTGACGTAGGCGCGCTCCGGGTACTCGTCGACGGTGACGGAGGTCGAGACACCGATCAGGGGCGCGGGCACGAAGCGAGCATACCGTGATCAGTTTGCGGACTCACGCTATGTCCTGACGGTCCCCGTAATCCCCGGCCGGCTGGTCCCGGCAGGGAGGTGCGTGATCGTCCGGCGGAGGCGGGCCGGTAACGAGCGCCTGTCCGAAGGATTCTTCACGCCGTGCTGAATGGTGGCACGGGCTTACGCGGCGTCAGGTAGCCGCTATCTTGGGGAGAGGCCGGGCCGGAAGTCCGCCGCCGCCAGTAATACGCCGCTAGATTCCGCTCTTTTCCCCACGACGCTGCGCACAACCTTCGGCGCTCTCTATGGAGAGGTTGGTGGGGTGGTGCCTGGCCAGGCGGCCGACGCCCTTCGGCGGAACTGAAGTGGTCATTGACACGCATCATAGGTGGCGCTAGAGTCGGCCGCCGACCCACCCATCGCGCCGGGTTCCAGTTCGGCCGGGAGACCGCGCCATGAAACGCGCCCTTGCCGTCACCTTCGTCCTCATCACCGGATGCGCGGGCCTCAAGAACACGCCGATTCAAGACTATGTTCTGGAAACGGGGCGCGCATGCGAGACCGTGAGCGCGGGGTGGAGAATTCTCCGCGTCGATACCGCCGGTCATTATTGGATAACCGGCGAAGGTCCAGCTGGCATCCCAATGTTTCACGCATGCATGAAAGAACCGTATGCGAAGAAACCGTTCAACGCGTGGCTCAAAGCACAGACGAGAGAGTCGCCGATTTCTTCCCAGCCGCCGCGGCCAGAGGTTGCAGGACCTCCGCCGCCGGCGTCAGGGTCTTCTGCGGCGGTCGTAGCAGAGACGGTGTGGCAGCCCGGCTACCAGTGGACGTACCGGTACGAGAGCCCACGTGATAGCGGAACCTTTGCATGGGTCGTGAATCGAGAAGAAGTACTGGACGGTATCCGGTTCTACGTCGTCGCGTCAGGGACCCGCGAAATCTACTTCCGGAAGTCGGACTTCGCCCACTACATGGATAAAGTGAATGGAGCGGTCGAAGTCAGGAACACTCCACCGATACGTTTGGCATCTGGAACGGCGGGCGATAAGTGGGAACTTCGATACGTTCGTGAAACGCCGCAGCAACAGTCGACTCAGAACATCGTGCGAACGTGTGAGACGAGCGGACCGGAAACGGTCACCGTCCCGGCCGGGACGTTCGAGGCAATGAAGACGACGTGCGTGAATGCCCGAACCGGGGAGACGGATTACGAGATTTGGTATTCCGCAGCGGTCAAGCAGATGATTCGGGAGCGCACCCGGTTCTCTTACGGCTGGCGCGAACGTGAACTCATTGGAATGCGTATGTTCCCTGATCGCGTTCAGTAGCCCCCGCATGAAAACCGCTGAACCCCGCGAGGCGCGGAGTGATCTTTCCTGCGTTCGGTGACGGAGGAGGCTCTCGGCCGCCTGCCGGCGGCGTTGGGGAGAAAGGGGAAATATGAAGGCTTTAG
>QHUQ01000166.1 GCA_003221985.1 Gemmatimonadota bacterium
CGTCGAGATACACGACTGGCCGGCGTAGGTGAAGCCGCCGACGGCGCAGCGCGACGCGGCCCAGGTGAGGTCGGCATCCGGCTCGACGATCACCGCCGCATTGCCGCCCAGCTCGAGCAGCACGCGCTTGCTGCCGGCTTTGGCGCGGATCGCCCAGCCGGCCTTGGCGCTGCCGGTGAACGTGATCACGCGGACGCGCGGATCCTCGATCAGGATTTGCGCGACCTCCACCGAACAGGGGACGATGTTGACGGCGCCATCCGGGTAGCCCGATGCCTTGACGAGGTCGCCGAGGCGCAGCGTCGTGAGCGGATCCTGGGGCGGCGGCTTCAGCGTGATCGTGGCGCCGCACGCCATCGCTGGGGCGATTTTGTGGGCCGCGAGCAGCACGGGGAAGTTGAACGGCGTTATTCCTGCCACCGGCGATAGCGGGAAGCGGCGCGTGATGGCGATCCGGCCCGTCCCCGCCGGCACGGCGTCGGCCGGCAGCACTTCACCGCCGATGCGCGTGGCTTCCTCGGCGGCATCGCGGAACACGAAGATGGCGCGGTCGAGCTCGATGCGCGCCTGGGAGATGGGCTTGCCCGCCTCGAGCGCGAGTGTGCGCGCGAGGTCGGTGCGCGCCGCCTCCAGCCCGTCGGCAACCTTCCGTAACGCGGCCGCCCGCGCATGGGCAGGCATGTCGCGGCTGGCGCGCGCCGCTGCGACGTTGGCGTCGAGCGCCGCGCGCATTTCCTCCGGCCCAGCCAGCTGGACCGCTCCGACTTCACTGTTGTCCTGCGGTGCACGAATCAGGGTCGATGTTGTCATAATCAGTCGGAGAACAGCCTCCGCAGGCCCCGCTCCGTCTCGGCCAATGCCTCCTGGAAGTGCTGCAGCTCGCCGCCGTAGCCGAATCGCAGGAATCCGGGCATGCCGAAATGATCGCCGGGGCAGAGCAGCACGCTGTGCTGCGCGCGCAGCTTCTCGACGACTTCGAGTGCCGGGATCGCGCCGCGATACCGCGCCCAGCAGATCGCGCCAGCGTGGGGCGGATGCCAGGTGAAGGTGTCGCCAAACGTTTTGAGCCACGCCTCCATCACCGGATAGTTCGCGTGCAGGATGCGCCGGGTGCGCTCGATGAGCTTCGCGCGCGCGTGCGGCTCGAGCGCGACGGTCGCGAGGTGATCGGACGCACCGGAGGGACCAATCGTCGTGTAGTCGTGGCGAGTCCACGCCTCCTGACTGAACGCTGGCTGCGCGACGATCCAGCCGACCCGCAGTCCGGGCAGGCCGTACGCCTTCGACAGGCCGTTGACGATGATCACCTTGCTATAGCCCGAGCCCCAGAAGCTCTGGGTCGTTTTCCCGTCGCGCTCGGCGCCCTGATAGACCTCATCGGCCAGGATCCAGGCGCCCACTTCCGCTGCGCGGTCCAGGATCACTTTGCGCGACGGGTCGCTGAGCACGTGGCCGGTAGGGTTATGCGGGTTGGTAACGACGACGAGCTTGGTGCCCGGCGCGATTGCGGTGCGAATCTCCTCGGCGTAGGGCTCCCACGCTTCCTTCTCGTGCAGCTGGAACGGCCGGACCTCCGCGCCGACGTTCTGCGCCAGTCCCCAGGTCTGGAGGTAGTTCGGCATCATTACGGCGACTTTGTCCCCCCCCCCGGGCTCGAGCAGCCGCCAGCAGGTGACGAAGTTCGCTTCGGAGCTGCCGGTCGTGACGAGCACCTGGTCGGGCGACGCGCCGGGATAGAGGGCCGCGATGCGCTCGCGCAGCAAGTCGGTGCCGTTCGACTGCGCGTAGCCGAGGCGCACGTCGAGCAGCGGGAGGGCGGAGGCGCCGCCGAGGCCGAGCAGCTCCTGGATCGTCAGCGGATGCACGCCGGATTCGGAGAGGTTGAAGCGCACCCGGTTTTCCCAGGTGCTTTGCCAGCGTTCCAGCTCGAAGGGGACGAATTTAGGGCTCATGGCTCGTAAAGCTCGCGCAAGTCCCGGGGTTTCTCCAGCCAGTAGTCGGGCGAGAGATCCTCGAGGTCGGCGCGGTCGAACGGGCCCCACAGCACAGCCGCGGTCCTGACGCCCGCCGCGCGGCCCGATTCCATGTCATGCCGCGAGTCCCCCACGAAGACGGTGCTGTCGCGTGGAACCCCCAATACATCCATGGCTTTCAAAACGGGCTCGGGATGGGGCTTAGAGTGCGTCACGTCATCGCAGCCGAGCACGAGATCGAATGCCTGATCGAGCCCCGAAATGCGCAGCCCGCGCATGGCGCCGTCGCGCAGCTTGCTGGTGACGAGGCCGAGTTTTTTGCGATGCTCCTTCAGGCGCCGTATTTCGTCGACGACGCCTTCATACGGTTTTACCAGCGCATCGTGGTGCGTGAGGTTGTAGGTCCGGTACGTCTGGACCATTGCCTCGATCTCTTCCTTATCGTCCGTGATCTGGCCGAACTGCACCCACAGCGGCGTGCCGAGGCCTTTGATCCACATGTCGTCGGGGGGCATCGGCTCGTTGCAGCGGTGCAGCGCCATCGTGTGGCGGTAGGAGCGCAGGATCAGCTCGATGGAGTCGATGATCGTGCCGTCGAGGTCGAAAAGGAACGTGTTGAGCGTCACAACCGAGAATCTACAGCGAGCTAGCTAGGGACGGATATCACCACGGCGATGAGTTCCACGGAGGTAGAGCATTCGCCCGTCTGCGCCGGCGGCAGGTGCTGATGCCACGATAGCAGGTCGGTTATCGCGAGCGGCTCGCGACGCGATAGCACGTCCTCCAGCAACAACTCTTCACCTGCCGTCATCCCCAACGCGAGCCGTGACACCAACGCATCGAGCGCGCCGAGCTGCTCGCCATCGCCGCGGCGGGCCGCGCGCCGGGCGGCCGACAAGACCCACGGAATCAGGCGGCGCGCAAACCGGTCGCGATCGCTCGCGCGCCAGCGGGCGTCCTGAACAGCGGCGAGTCGTGACCGGATGAGCGGCACAGCGACGTCGATGGCCTGCCGCAGCAAGTCGCGGTCGCAGGGGATGGACCGCGCAGTCGCCGCCGCTGCCAGTATCCGTGTAGCGGCAGCGGGGCTCGCGCGCGCGACATCGCCTTCGATGACGATCGCCTCGACCAGGTTCGCAATGCGCACGACGAGAACGACGCCCGGCTCTCCGACGACGGCCGCGCACGATCCTCCTGGAGCGCCGCTGTCGGGAGTTGCAAGCAGGGCGAGCTGATCGCACCAATCCAGCCGGCCGTTGGTTCCCGCCGCCTGCTGCGCGCCGACCTTTGTCGCCAGGCGCTCTTCGATGGCGAGCGCGCCCGCGAGAGGCGCCGGCGGCAGGAAGGTGACGGTCGAGATCGCGCTGTGCGACGAGCCGAGCCGATCGATGCGGCCGACGCGCTGCGCCAGCCGCGCCGGACTCCACGGTAGATCGTAATGCACGACTCGTGCGGCATCCTGCAAGTTGAGTCCTTCGCTCAGGAGATCGGTGGCGATGAGGACGTCGGTCTCGAGGGCCGCGGGCGGCAGTGGGGCACCCTGCGCACGGGGCGCGAAGGTTCGCAGCACGTCCCGGCGGGCGGCGTCCCCCGCGGCAAATCGTCCGACGTGCCCGAAGACCGCCGCGACCCGCCGGTGGCGAAACCGTTGCATCAGGTAGCGGGCCGTGGGCTGCGCATCCGTGAAGACGATGGTCTTGGCGGGCCGCGCGGTCAGCAGCCGGTCCAGCGCGTCGGCCTTGGGATCGGTTGGCGGCGCACGTTTGAGCAACTCACGCAGCCGGTCGAGGACGCGACGGTCGTCCTCTAGGCGCGCACCGTTCGACGCCGGACGCTCGAGCAAGAGCGGAAAGAGGACGAGCTGAATATCGGATTCGGCCGCGCGCGGAAAACAGCGCTGAAACTCGCGCGGCGTCAGCGCTCGCCCTTCGGTCGCGGCGCGGATCGCGAGCTCCAGATAGGCTTCGTGGCGAATCAGCGCGGCGCGAAACGCCGGCAGGCTCGATGCCAGGCGGCGCAACAGCATCAGGCGCAGCAACGGTGCCGCTCCGCCACCGGCGCGTAAGCGCGTCACGCCGGCAGCGAGCTCACCGAGCAGTGCGTCGGCCGCCGGACCGGCGCGCAGCGCTTCAGTGGTCGATCGCGGGAACACCATGCTGACCGGTCCACCGTCATAGCCGTGCTGCACCCGCTCGCGCGAACGCGCGACAATCAGGCGCGCGACCGCGCCGTGAGCCAGGGAGCGATCGGCCTCGCGCGCCGCGGCGTTCCGCAAGGATGGAACGCCCAGCGCGGCGAGCGCGTGGTCCCGAAGAAAAAGACGGAGCAGGTGCAGGAGATCGGCGATGCTGTTGTGGATCGGGGTGGCGGACACTAGCAGCACCCGGCTGCCGACCACGAGGCGGGCCAACGCTCGGTAGCGGTTCGTGTCCGGATTTCTGAATCGGTGGGCCTCGTCGACGACGAAGAGACGGTACGGGACGGTAGAGGACGGTAAGGGACGGTAAGGGTGTTTGCTCAACGACTCATGCGTGACGATTGGTACTTCGTGCTGGCCGAATCGATTCAGCAAGTCGCGCCATTGCGAGACGAGCACGGCGGGGACGACAAGGGTGAAAGGTTCCTGGCGGGCGAGAGCGACGGCGAGCGCGACGTACGATTTCCCCAGCCCAACCGCATCGGCCAGAACCGCGCCGCCGTGCCGCGCGATGATCGCGGTCAGCCGCCTGGCGGCGGGGACCTGGTGTGGCGCGAGCCACGCCGGGGGGGGCCATCGCGAGGCCGTCGCGGCTTCTGGCGCCAGCGACGGCCCGTCGAGCAGCGCCCGCGCCGCGCTGCCGACGACGTCGCACGGCTGTGCTTCCCCCGCCGGCCGGAGCGCCACGGCGAAGGGCTCCGGGACCGGGACGAGATGCTCAGAAAGAATCCGCGGCCAGCGCGCGGCGGTCGGCGCCATCGAGTTCGAACGCATCAGCGATGAGATCGTCAGCGGACTCACAGCGGTGACCGCGGCGCGCGAGCTCTGCCCAGACTGCGGAGCCAGCGGTTGGCACGGGCAAACTGCGCACGACACGCGCATTGAAGCGACGAAAGCCGCCCCGTGCGGGATCGGACACCAGCCGCGCCAGGGCCGTCAGCCAGCACGAGTTGAACAAGGCGGCGAGCGCTGCCGCATCGGCGGAATCGCGCGTTGCAATGCCGTAGACGGTATTGAGGGGGACGCCGTCCGGTGACGGCACGGCGGCGCTCAAACGGCGGCCGAGGTCCGGCCAGATGACCCGATGTGGCGCGGACGCGAGACCGGTGCGAAACAACTGCCAGGGCGGGCCACCTCGGTAGTCGGCCCGGCGCCGTAACCGGTCTTCGTGACCCGACAAACGCTCGGTGAGCTCGCGCGGCAGGCGGTCGAATGGCGTCCCATCGGCGCCGTGTGTCCACAGCACGTAGCGCCCCGGCTTGCAACGCCATGCCGCGATGTCGCGGCCGCGGATGGCAGGTCTCGCACCCACGCATTGGCGATCTACGAGAAACAGGTCGTCGGCTCCCGTTTTCACGCCGAGCTGCGGCGCCCAGCGATCGGCAACGGTGGGGAAGGCGGCCCGCAGACGCCGGCGGATACGATCCGCTCCCGCGAGAAGAATCCACGGACCGTCGCTTTCCAGGTGCCGCTGTTGTACGACCGGAGCGGAAGGCTTTGCTCCCAATGCGGTCGCCGTCAGCTCGGTTCCCGTCGGCTCGGCACGTGCTGCTACCAATGCCATCGGGTATACCGCGGCACCGAACGTTCGCGCGACGAGCTCGCCCAGCGGCACAGCCCGCTCGACGCGCGCGCGGTGCGCGAGCCGCTGGCGCAGCGGTTCGGCGTAACCGCTGGTCGCGAGCTTGGCGGGAACGAGCAATGCGACCACGCCGCCCGGCCGCACCAGCTCGAAGGCGCGCTCGGTGAACGCCACCGCAAGATCGGGGAGATGGGCGAAGCCGCGTACTGCGGTGGCTTGCCAGCATGAATAACGGGCTGTGAGCGTCTCACGGACCCGCGGTGCGAGCCGTTCCGCGCGCACCCAGGGCGGATTGCCGGTCACGAGGTCGAACCCGCCGCGCAGCATGACGTCGGCGAAGTGCGATTCGAAAGCGAAGAACGGAGCGCCGCCCTCACGGCGCAGCGTACGCTGCGCGCCACGCAGCTCGCGCAAGCTCTGCCGCAGCCGGGCCAGCCGCACTCGCCGCTCCGAGTCGAGACCGCGCCGGCGGCCGAACAGATCGCGATTGCGCGCGTCGCCGAGCAGCTCGGCGATCGTCGTCTCCAGAGCGGCGCGGCCTTCGTCCAACAAACTCCCGGCCAGCGCTGCTTCCGAGCGGTCGAGCTCCTCCTGCCCGGCACGCTTTTCCGGGCCAGTGAGGAGAAAATGGGTGTGCCGTGCGGCGGCGAGGCGCCGCGCTGCCGCGCCTCCCGCACGGATCGCGCGCCCGCCCAGTGAGGCTGCCAGCATCAGCGGGTCGAGGAGCGCGTCTCCCTGCCGCACGTGCCCGTTCAAGTTGGGCAGCGGGGCGATCGACGCGAGATCGGCGCCGTCTTCGTCGGCGACCAGGGCCAGCCACAATCGCAGCTCGGTCAGGCGCACGGCCGTGGGAGTGAGATCGACGCCAAACAGCGAGTGGGCGAGCACGTCACGCTTCACCGTCAGGGCCGGCCCGTCTCCGGCCGCTCTGCGCAGTCTGACCAGCTCATCGAGCGCTCCCAGCAGAAAGGCGCCGGATCCCGCGGCGGGGTCCAGCACCGTCAGCCCGCGCAGGTCAGGGGGGGGTGCCGGGCGCGGCGCAACGCCGTCGTGTACCCACTGTGCGGCCGTGCGCGGCGACAGTCCGAACGCTTGAGTCAACAACGCTTCGAGCGCCGCGCGTACGAGCTCTCGCACCAGCGACGCCGGTGTGTAGTAGCTGCCGCTGGTGTGGCGTTCGTCAGGATCCATGACGCCCTCGAACACGCGGCCCAACATGTCCGGCGCGACGAATTCGTTGCCCAACGCGCGCGCCGCGCAGCCGCGGGTGGCCGGCGGCCGATTCAAGGCGCCGAAGCACAGCGCGTGGAGGAACGCGCGATGAAAGTGGCGGCGGGTGGCGAGCGCGCGGTCGAGCAGCCGCGCGACGTAGCGGGTGTCGCCGTTCAACCAGCCCTTCGACTGGATGAAATAGAGGAAGAGCACGCGTGTCAGCGCGGTCAGCGTCAGGGCGTGACGATCGAGGCGCGAGCGTGGCGTGCGCAGCCGCTCCGCCAACCGATCCAGCGTGCTCCGAAATGCTCGAAAGAAGCGCGACGTGACGCCTTCGCTCGCCAGGACTTCCCCGATTCGTAGGGACAGCGCGAGCGCTGACTCGCCCTTGGCCGGAGCGAGCCGCTCCAGGGTCGCCAATGCCGAGCCGGTCGGGCTGGGAATCGAAATCGACGCCAGTCGAACCCCGACGGGTCCCGCGGCGCAGATGAGGCGCAGCGGTTGGCCGCCCAGCGCGCATGCCAGGCCACGCTCGGCGCCCGCGGCGAGCCGCCGCGCGGTTGCGCGTGCGGCGTCTTCGGGATGCAACGCCTCGACCGCGAACACCCGAAACGCGCCGTAGCGCGCGATCAGGGCGGCGCGCGTTATGCCCGCGGCAGTTGACGCCGACTCGCCGAGCCAGGCCGCGGCCGGCACGTCCTCCCACGCGAGCTCATAGCCGAGCGCGCGGAAGAGATCGCGCAGGTCGTCGATCTGCCTGGTGCGGGCGAGAATGTCCCGCAGCACCAAAAACCCCCTCTTGCAGCGAGGGGGTCAAGGTGAAGGTGGATGCTTGGCGATTAGGTACCGAACGACTGCGACACGGTACGATTACGTGCCCTTCTTCAGCCGGATCTCCCCGTTCACCGTGCTCAGGCTCAGGTTGCGACCGCCGGCGCCAATCGTGCCGCGGAGCTTCCGTGGGCCGAACCGGCCGGAGACCATCATCGGGAAGTCGGACTCAATCTCACCGTTGACCGTGCTTGCCCGCACTTCCGTGTCCAGCTTGCCCGGCAGAATCAGCGTGATCCCGCCGTTCACGGTGCTGAATTCGAGATCATCGGACCAGTCGGCGCGGCCGATCTGCGCGTAGACGGAGCCGTTCACCGTCGTCGCCTCGGCCAGGCCCGTCGTGGTCACCTTCACGCTGCCATTCACCGTGCTGACGTGCGCGTCGCTTTTGAGTCCCTCGGCGGACATCTCGCCGTTGACGGTCTGGCCGTTGAATTCGATCCCCGCGGGCACCTGGACTTCGAAATCGACGACGACGTCGTTGTTGTCGGTGCTCGAGCGCCAATGGTCGCCGGGCTCGCACGTGTTCTCCTCGCGGGCACGGCGCGGCGTGGGATAGACGGCGCAAATCGTGATGCCCGCGTCTGATTCGACCACCCGGATCTCGACCTCCTCGGGATCCGACCGGCGCGAGTGCTTGCGCGCGTTCACCACCGCCTCGGCGCCGCTCGCGAGGACCGCGCGGACGTCACCGCTCACGCCCTTCACTTCCAGTCGCTTGCCCTGCGCGAGACGGCCGTGCCAGTTGAAGTCCTGCGCCGGCGCCGTGGCGAACGCTGCGAGACACAGCGCTGCCGCGGTCATGATGGTCCGCATGATGATCCTCCGCTCAGTGCGAGGTCGTATCGGTGTCGCGATACGCCCGCTTGTAGGTGCGAGCATACGTGCGCGCGTACGTGCGGGCGTACAAGGGAGCATATGCCTTGGCGTACTTCGGCGCGTACGCTTTCGCATAGCGGGCGGCGTAGTCCCACGTGCCTGCGTCGAAATGAGATGAGAAGCTCGTATCGCGGTCGCTGTCGTGATCGTTGTCATTGTCGTTGTGGTGATCGCGCTTGTGCTCATCGATTCGCTCGCGGATTTCCTGCGGCCGCCGCAGCTCGATGTCTCCCTGGAACGACTCCAGCTCCATCCGCGCGCTCCCGGTCCCGATCTTGAACGTCTTGCGATGCCTGCCGGCGGTACTGGTCATGGGCAGCGGGAAGCTCGCGTCGATGTCGCCATTCGCCGTCGCCACCGTGACGGTGACATTGGCGCGCTCCGGGATGGAGACCGTGATGTCCCCGTTGTGCGATCCAAAGCTGTACGACCCGCCATCGGTGACCGTCCCCTCGTAGACGACGTCGCCGTTGATCGTCCCGGCGTCGACGCTGGAAGACTGGATTCCCGTGAGCGTGACCTCGCCGTTCGTGGTTTCGACTTTGATTTCGCCTGTCACGTTCGACAGCTCGATGGCTTCGTTGACGGAATTCACTTCGATACGGCCCGAGGCGTCGGCGAGTGTCACGGAGCCCTGGATCGAGTGCAGCGTGATGATGCCTTTCCCCCCCCGCACATTGATCTCGCCGTTTACCGTCTCGGCGCTGATCGGTCCCTGGACGCCCTCGACCGTGACGTCGGCATACGTCCCGCCGAGGGTGAGGCCCATCGACCGCGGCACCGTGATATCGAGGTCGATCACGGAGGGCGCACCTTCGCGGCTGCCCGTCTTGACGACCACGGTGTTCCCGACCAGCGAGACTTCGACGCGTCCGCGGCGACCCACGTCGCCGTGCACCTTGACGCGGTTCTCATTCCAGGCGTGGACCGCGATCCCCCCGCCAAAGTTGTTGACCGAGAGGCTAGCGCCGGCCGGCACGGCGAAGGTCGTATCGGTTTGTCTTTGCGATGCGACAGCAACCAGCATCGCGGCGGCCAGCGTGGCAACCATGTCTGTTCTCCTCCTAGGACTGGGCGGCGATGTCGTTCACACGCCGCAGCAACTCCACCTTGCGCCGCATCGTGTCGGCGAGGTGAAGGTTCAAGTATGCGTTGCCGGGGTCTTTTTGCAGCGCGATACGCGCCTCGACAATCGCCCGGTCGATGATGGCAAGGTTCTGCCGCACGATTCGCACAGTCGTCGTATCGAGGCGACTCTCATTCTGCGTCAGCGTGGCCTGCAGGTCAGCGATCGCGGCGTCGGTCGTGCCCCGGTCCACGTTCGCGACCGTCATGATCCCCTGCTGCCGTACGGCTGCAGGCTGCGGGGTGACCTTCGACGTCCCCGGCCGCAGGGCCATATACGCGCCACCGCTCGACAGCAGTACGAGCGCGATGCTCGCCGCGAGGAGCTGGGGGACGGTGAAACTGAACCGCCGCGATCGAACGCCCGACGCATGGCGCCGGGGCTCACTACCCTGGACCAGCCGGGCGCGGATGTCGGGCCACAGATCGGTCGCAGGCTCACTGTCCACGAGTGTCTTCGCGTAGGCGACGACACCGCGCAGCTCGCTCAGCGTCGCGTAGCACGCCCCGCAGGTCGCGAGATGCGCCTCGAGCGCGGCGCGCTCGGTGCTATCGAGCTCGCCGTCCAGGTATTCCGAGAGCCGGTTCGTCCAGAGATCGTTCATCGTTCCAAGTGCCTCCGCAGCGCCATCCGCGCATGATGCAGCTGCGATTTCGACGTGCCCGGTACGACACCGAGCATGCGCGCTATTTCGTCGTGGCGATACCCCTCCACGTCGTGCAACACGAACACCTGCCGGGCTCCCTCGGGAAGGCTCGCGAGCGCTTCCTCGAAGTCCATCGATAGCTCCGGCGTATGTGGCCGCCCCGACACATCCTTGAGGGGCTCCTCATCGGCGATGAACCGGCCCCGTTCGATCCCCACGCTCTTGCGCCGTGCGAGGACCACGTTCACCGCGAGCCGGTGCAGCCATGTCCCGAATGCCGACTCGCCGCGGAAGGTCGAGAGCTTTTGCCAGGCGCGGATGAAGACGTCCTGCGTGACGTCATCGGCTTCATCGGCGTCGAGCATGCGGCGCACCAACGTATGCACCCGGGCAACGTGAGTCCGGTACAGGCGCTCGAAAGCACTGGGGTCCCCGCTTCCCGCGAGAGCCGCGTCGGCCGCTATGGAATCAGCAGTCAGAGTGTCCTCGAGCACCTGTCGGGGCATGGGGGGCATGCAAGAATTTGGATATCCAAGTGGGGCAAAAGGTTGTAGGGCTATATCCGCCTGAGACTGCCCAAGTTATCGGCCCGGTTCGCGTGCTTGTACGCATTGTCGATCCAGGCCGGAATGCGCCGCGCCATGAGGTGGAGCAGGACGGCCACTTCGAGCAGCATGACGGCCGTCAGGGTGATCCCGACGTGGTCAGCCACCCACAGCGCGAATCCGGGCCAGCGCTCGAATGCCACGTCCATGAGCCACCCCGTGACACTCGCCAGTACGTACGCCAGGGCGAAGAAGGTGACAAAGAGGAAGCGCCGCACGACGCCCTGGGCCAGGGTGATCGCCTCGTGGTAGGCACGCCGCACGGCATCCGACACCGACCGATGCTGCGTGAAGTGCAGCGTCGTCCCGCCACTCCTCACCTCCAGCTCCCGCACCGGCTCGGGCCGGCAGGCGATCCCGGCGTCGGCGCAGACCTCCCGCACCTCGCGCGGCAGCCGGCTCTCGACTCCCCAGCTCACGATCTCACCCAGCGTGGCCACCGCTCGCCCATCCTGGCGAGTCACGCTGGCATGGTAGACCGCGTTCAAGTTGCGGCGATTCGGCTCGACGGCGTCTTTGAGCGCGACGAGGTGGCCGGCGCCGCTCCGGTAAAGCCTCCGAACACGATGGGGGAGGCTTTGCCCGGCCGCATCGCGACGAGGGCGGTCGCGGGAATGCGCAGCGGCGGGGCGTAAGGACGGCCGGTAATCGCGCTCGCGAGCCGGCGCACGCCGTCCTTGGCTCGCGCCCAGAGCCCGTTGTTCACTTCCAGGAACGAGACGTGGTCGGTGGTCCCGCCGGCAAGAAAGTTGTTGTACTTGATGCCGTGCAGGTGCGCCGCTTCTTCGAGCAGATCGTTCAGCGAGTCGTAGTCCCCGAAGGGAATCAACACGCGAATGAAGTCAGCGCCCATCGTCTCGCGCGGAATGTACAGGCGCCCTTCACCCACTGAGTCGATCGAGACGACCGCGCGGATCTGGCGCAATGCAGCGGGCGACAGCGTGCGCACGTATTCGCGCGAGCCCGAGACGCCGAAGCGGTAACTGGCGAGCGGCAGCAGCGCGATGGCGATCGCGAGCATCCCCCAATCGCCGTAGGTGAGCGCAAAGTTTCCGGCGAACAGGCCGAACGACAGCAGCAGCTGAGAGAAGAGCCCTACCAGGCCGCATTCTTCCGAGCCGGCGAAGAAGTAGACGTGGGTGAGGTGGGGGCGCGCGCCGGCCTTGAGGTCGCTCAACAGGTACTGCTTGAGGATTTCCTCGCCGGTGGTGTTGTCGTCGGCGCCCGGGCCGCGCCAGGTGTCGTAATGCGCGACGAGGACCATCTGGTCGTCCGACTCACCGGGCACGGTGAACAGGTAGTTCCAGCGCGTGGTGCGCACCGCCCACTTCGACAGACGCTGGCGCTGAACGATCGCCCGTCCGGGGAACTCGGCCTCGACGCGCGCGATGAACTGCTCGAGCTGGCGCTCGTTGTCCGCGTTGCATTGCTTGAGGTCGAGATCCTTGCAGTCCTGGCGGATATGCTCAAGGATTTCCGCGACACGGGCTTCCACCGGGGGATAGCGCGCGTGGATCTGATACAGCAGCCGCGACGTGGCGTCCATGGCCCATTAGATTGGTACGCCAATGCTCTCCCTGCCAGTGAACAGCATCCCAGTGATCGTCGCCGTCGGCGGCCTGCTCGGCGTGCGGCACGCCTTTGAGCCCGATCACCTCGCGGCAGTATCGACGTTGGCGACCCGGCCCACGGCACGGTTATGGAGTGCCGCGCGCCTCGGTTTGGTCTGGGGACTCGGACACACCGTCACCGTGGGTGCCGTGGCCCTGCTGATCATCGCGCTCGGCGTTCGGCTGCCGGACCGGTTTTGGCCCGCGGCGGAGCTGCTCGTCGCGGCGTTGCTGGTGCTGCTGGGTAGCGTGGTGATCTGGCGCTACGTGCGCGGGCGTTGGCACATGCACATGCACGCACACGTCGCTGCCAGTCCACACTTTCATCTGCACAGCCATGCAAGTAGCCCGGATCACGGCCACAGCCACACCGGAGGCGACGCCCGGCGCTCGCTGGGCTTCGGGATTGCGCACGGCTTGGCGGGCAGCGGCGCGATTGCGGCGCTGCTGGTGGCTGCGGCGCCCGATGCGGCGACGCGTATCGCCTACTTCGCCGCGTTCGGAGCCGGGACGATCGTCGGGATGCTGGGGGTGTCGCTGACGCTCTCAGTGCTCGTGCGGCTTGCCGCCGAGCGCGGCGCACGCTGGGCGACGATTCTGCATGTCGGAGCAGCCGCAGGGAGCGTCGTAGCGGGGGTGATACTCGCACAGCAGGTGATTGCGACGCGCTGATTCGATTATGTCGTTTGGGGCGCCCGCCGTTGCCAGCAGCGCGGTCGCCTGGGCAGACTCAAAAACCCCTTTTCAAGGTCTGCTCATGGCTCGTTTCGCATCGCTCGTCTTCGCGTTGTTGCTGCTGCCGTCCTGCCTGATCGCTCAGGAATCCGATAGCACCCCCTTCCATCATGGTCAGTGGGCCATGCAATTCGGCGGCAACTCCAATCTCTTCAGCCTTGGGGTGCTGCGCTTTGCGAGCGCTCACTCGGCGTGGTTGCTGGATTTGTCCAACGCGGCGAATGTGATCAGCGCGAAGAGCACGGACAACTTTGGTACGACGACCAGCGCGGACCAGCAGTACATCAATCTCGATGTCCGCTTGGGGAAGCGCTTCTACCAGACTGCGCACCCAAAGGTTGCTTCGTTCGAGACACTGGCCTTGGAAGGCGGATTGACCGATCAGGCGTTCGACCTAACCGGCAGCCACTATCGGCAAACCTCGACCTACGCAGGGATCGACGGCGAGCTCGGCGGCGCGTATATGCTCACGTCAGGCGTGAGCGTTGGGGGTACAGCAATCTTTTCGGCCGGCTATCTCTCCTTTAAGGGGAACGACTCGTTTAGCAGACAGCAGGGTCATGGCTATTACAACACCATTCGCCTGCTGGTCGCGCTGGGTTTGTACTTCTAGGCGCGATAGACGCGGCCGCGCCACTCCACCAACCGTCTGCCCCGGATGGCGGAGCGCAGCATGATAAACGCCACCATCGCAGCTCCGAGTGGATAGAGGAGTGCATACCAGACCGGTGCGCCCTCGGCGGCGTAGATGATGATCCAGGTGAGCAGGGACACGATCGTGGCGATGGCGGCAAATCCAAACCCGCCGGTCAGTAGCCAGACGACGGGTGGCGCGACCCAGGCCAGCGCGGGCATCCACATCACGTAAGGAAGTAGCGCGCGGACAAAGGGGATGGGCGGCATCATCAATGGCGCGCCGAGTGCGAGGTTCTTCGACCAGCCGGCGATGATTTCACGCAGCGAGCCATACATCCGCGTGGCCATGAACTCCGGCGCGTGCGCGAGGAAGATGTCCTTGCCCGATCGCACGTAGTTTTGCGCGAGAGCGAGATCGTCAGCAATGCTGTGCCTCACCGCCTCATGCATGCCCGCACTCTCGTACGCCGTGCGTGTGGTCAGGATGAATTGCCCGTTCGCGATCGCGTTCCAATCGAGGCGCGTCCGATTGATGCGTGCGATGTTGCCGGCGCGGGCCCCGAGCGCGAAGAAGACGTGTGGCTGAATGAGGCGCTCCCAAAACGTCCGCATTTCCTGGCGCGGCAGCACCGTGAAGAGATCGACGCGCTCGGCCTGCAGCGCACGCACCGACCGCGGCAGCAGCTCGGGCTCGTGGCGCGTGTCGGCGTCGGTGAAGAGCAGCAGCTCGCCTGTGGCGACGCGGTAGCCCTGCATGATCGCCCATTGTTTGCCGAACCAGCCCGGCGGCGGGTCGGTGCCGCGGACCAGCCGCAGCCTTCCGCCCATGACGGGCTCGATCAGCTCTGCCGTGCCGTCGGTGGAGCGATCGTCCACGACGATCACCTCGATCGGCGAGTAGAGGGTCGCGAGCACCGCACGGACGCAGCGCTCGATGTTGCGGGCCTCATTGCGCGCGGGGATGATGACGGAGACGAGCGGCCCCGTCGCCAACGGCTCGTAGTCACGCAGCCGGGGACGGCGCGTGGCGTAACCGTAGACGACCAGCAGCAGCACCAGAATCCACGGCGCCGCCAGCAGCCAGCTCATTTTCGATCTTCGATGGCGGCGACGACGACGGCGCTCGTGAGATGGCCGGTCACGTTGGTCATGGTGCGGAACATGTCGGGAATGCGGTCGAGCCCGATCAGGATGCTGATGCCGGCGATGGGGAGGCCCGCGGACTGAAAGGCGGGGAACAGGCTGATCACGCTGCCGGACGGCACCGCGGCGACGGTGAGCGATGCGAGAAACACCGCGGCGCCAGCCGCCAGCATCTGGCCGATGCCGAACGGGATGCCGTACAGCCGCGCGACGAAGACCACGGCGACCGCCTGGAAGACGGCGCTGCCGCCGCGGTTCAAGCTGGCGCCGAGTGGCAACACGAAGCCGGAGATGGGGCGCGGAATCTGCAGGTCCTTGTCCGCCGCGTCGATCATCGTCGGCAACGTGGCGAGCGACGAGGTCGTCGAAAACCCCATCAGCATCGACGGCAAGGCGGCGCGCAGGAAGCGCCCGGGCGCGAGCCGGGCAATCAGCGCGATGCTCGGCAAATACACGAGGGCGATGAACGCGATCACCCCGATGATCACCGCCAGGATGAACCACAGCATCGCGCGCACCAGGCTCCAGCCGAACTGCGTCACGATCGGCGCCACGAGCGCGAAGATGCCGATCGGCGCGAACAGCAGCACCCAGTGGACGATTCTGATCAGCGCTTCGGTGGTCGCGTCGGCGATCGTGGTGAGCGGCGCCCGCTTCTCGATCGGCAGCGACGCCGCGGCGATGCCGAAGATCGTCACGAACACGATGACCGGGAGCAGATTGCCCTCGGCGGCCGCTTTGAACGGATTGGCCGGCACGAGCTGCACGATGAACTGCGCGCCGCTGGGGATGGTCTCGGCGGCGCGCTGGATCAGACCCTGATCGCCGCCCTGTGCGGCGCGCAGCGCGACCTGCTGCTCCGGCGTCACGGCGGCGCGCGGCAGCACGGCCGCGGCGACAAGGAAGCCGAGCACGATCCCCGCCAGCGCGGTCGCCCAGAAGAACGCCAGCGTGCGCACCACCAGACGGCCCACGGTCCGCAGATCGCCGAGCTTCGCGATCCCCGCGAACAGCGCGGTGGCGACGAGCGGGATCACCACCATGGAGAGCAGATTAAGGAAGAGCGACCCGATGGGCCGGATGGTGCCGACGAGATCCGCGAGGCCGGGGTCGCCACGCTGCGCCAGCCCGGCGGCGATGAGGCCGACCAGGAGGCCCGCTATCAGGCCGATTCCCATCCACACGTGGCGTCTCATCGGAGGTGGGCTATTATACCGCCATGTCCGATAACACACACGCGCAGGTGAAAACACCCAAGTGGGCGCTCATTCTTGGGGCTTCGAGCGGGTTTGGCGAGGGCGCGGCGCGGGCGCTTGCGCAGGCGGGCTATGACATCGTGGGGGTCCACCTCGACCGCAAGGCCGGACTCGAGCACGTCGCCGAGATCCGCCGTGATATCGAGAAGCTGGGTCGGAAGACGCAGTACTTCAACATCAACGCCGCCGACGAAGAGAAGCGCAACGAAGTCCTCGCCGAGCTGGCGAAGCAGAAGCTCAACGTCGCGGTGCTGCTGCACTCCCTCGCCTTCGGTACGCTGAAGCCCTACATCGGCGGGGATGTCCTGAACAAGGCCAACATCGACATGACGCTCGACGTGATGGCCCATTCGCTGGTGTATTGGGCTCAGGGCGTCGTGCAGCACGGGCTGATGGGCAAGGGCGGCCGGATCTTCTCGATGACGTCGTCCGGCTCGACGCGGGTGTTCGCGACCTACGGAGCCGTCTCGGCGGCGAAGGCGGCGCTGGAATCCCATACGCGGCAGCTGGCCCTGGAGCTCGCCCCGCTCGGGATCGCCGTGAACGCGCTGCGAGGCGGCGTGACCGACACGCCGGCGCTGCGCAAGATCCCCGGCAACGAGAAGCTCATCGAGATTGCGACGCAGCGGAATCCGCACCACCGGCTCACGACGCCCGCCGACCTCGGGGGCGCCATCGTGGCCCTGTCACAGCCCGGCGCCGACTGGATCACCGGCAACGTGATCAACGTGGACGGCGGCGAGGAAGTCTCGGCATAGACGTCGCGGCTGCAAGGCGGGCTTTGCGGGACTATCACGCCACGCAGATCGGTCTGGAGCCGGGCATGATTCCGGCAGCCGTGGCGATCGCGTTGCACGATGGCGCTGAGGGGCTGGAGACGTTGTTCATCCACCGCGCCGTGCGCGCCGGTGACACTTGGTCGGGCCAGATCGCCTTCCCCGGCGGCCGGCGCGAACCCACCGATGCGGATCTCCTGGCGACCGCGATCCGCGAAACGATGGAAGAAATCGGCGTCGATTTGTCCGCTGCCGAGCGCCTCGGCGTCCTCGACGACCTCTACCCGCGGACGCCGGTGTTGCCGCCCGTCGTCGTCCGGCCATTTGTATTCGCGTTGACACAACGTCCCACAATTACGCTCAACCCGGAGGTGCAAGACGCCTTCTGGGTGCCCTTCCGGGCGTTCCAAGCCCCGGGGGTGTTGGGGGAGATCACGGTCGATCATCCTGGCATCCCTCCACGGGTATTGCCTGCCTATACCATCGGGAAACACACTATCTGGGGAATGAGCGAGCGCATTCTCACGCCGTTAATTAGCCTGGTTTCTTAGACGTACAAAATCCACATTTTCGCTTGACAATATTTGAAAATTAGGCTAGCCTAATACCCTGTCTCGTTGACAGTGGTTTGCACTCGGAGAGCCTATGAACGCCGCGATTCGATCCCCACAACCGCCTCTGACGCGGTCGGTCGAAGACTACCTCAAGTCCGTTTTCCACCTCACCAGTCAAGGAGGTTTCGCCACAACCAGCGATATCGCGGAAATGCTCGAAGTCGCGCCGCCATCCGTCAGCGGCATGATGAAACGGCTCTCCGAGACGGGACTGATCGAGCATGTGCCGTATCGCGGCGTGCAGCTGACGGCGCAGGGCCGTCGCGCCGCACTCCAAATGATCCGCCGCCACCGCATCCTCGAATCGTATCTGACGGGCAAGCTCGGCTACGACTGGGGCGACGTGCACGTCGAAGCAGAGCGACTGGAGCATGCGGTGTCGGAGAAACTGATCGAGCGGATGGCCGACGCGCTGGGAGAGCCGCGTTACGACCCGCATGGCGCGCCGATTCCGACGGCCGCCGGTGAGATCGAAGAAGCGGAGCTGGTGACACTGGCCGAGACCGCAGTGGGACGGAGCGTGATGATGCAGGAAGTGGGCGACGAGAATCCCGCCCGGCTCCACTATCTCGCCGAGCAAGGCCTCAGGCCGGGTGTGGAGCTGACCGTCGTCGACCGGCAGCCGTTCAATGGTCCCACGATCGTGCGCATGGCCGACGGCACGACGCGGGTCGTGGGCCAGGAGCTCGCGCTGCTGCTCCTGTGCCGGCCTGTCGATGGCGAATAGCGTCCTCGACGCCGGCTGGCGCCACCCGCGGCTCACGCCGAGCCTGGCGGAAGTCTATCGCACGGTCCCGATCAAGCCCGGTGCCTGGTGGAAGAAAGCGCTCGCCTTTGCAGGGCCCGGGTATCTCGTCGCCGTCGGCTACATGGATCCGGGCAACTGGGCCACCGATCTCGCGGGGGGTGCGCGCTTCGGGTACACACTCCTCACCGTCATTCTGCTGTCCAACCTGATGGCGATTCTGCTGCAAGGTCTCGCGGCCAAGCTCGGCATCGTGACGGGTCGCGACCTGGCCCAAGCGTGCCGGGACCACTACTCGCGTCCGGTGTCGTTTTTCCTGTGGGTGATCTGCGAGATCGCGATCGCCGCCTGCGACCTCGCCGAAGTGATCGGCTCGGCGATCGCCCTGAACCTGCTGTTCGGCATTCCGCTCGCGTGGGGGATCGCGATCACGTCGCTCGATGTGCTCATCGTCCTCTACATGCAGCACAAGGGCTTTCGTCTGCTCGAGGCGCTCGTCGTCGTGCTGATCGCGACCATCGCCGGCTGCTTCCTGTTCGAGATCCTGATTTCCAAGCCCGATACCGGCGCCGTTTTCGCCGGCTTCATACCGAGCGCATCGATTCTCAAAGATCCCGATAAGCTGTACATCGCGATCGGTATCCTCGGCGCGACGGTGATGCCGCACAACCTCTACCTCCATTCATCCGTCGTGCAGACGCGGAGCTATGAGGAAACAGGAGCCGGGAGACGGGAGGCAGTCAAATACGCCTTCATCGATTCGACGGTCGCGCTGTCGTTCGCGCTGTTCATCAACGCGGCGATCCTGATCGTCGCCGCGGCGACGTTCCACCGCGCCGGCGAAACGGGCGTCGCCGAGATTCAGGATGCGTACCGCCTGCTCACCCCGCTGCTCGGCGTCGCGGGAGCCAGCGCCGTGTTCGCGTTCGCGCTGCTCGCATCGGGCCAGAATTCCACGCTGACCGGGACGCTCGCCGGGCAGATCGTGATGGAAGGATTCCTCAACATCCGGATCCGGCCGTGGCTGCGGCGCCTGATCACGCGTCTGATAGCGATTGTGCCCGCCGCGCTGACGGCTATTTTCTTCGGTGAGCACGGCACGGCCCAACTTCTGATCCTCAGCCAGGTGATTCTGAGCCTGCAACTCTCGTTCGCCGTCTTTCCCCTGGTGATGTTCACCTCGGACCGCCTGAAGATGGGCGAGTTCGTGAACCCCACCTGGCTCAAAGTGCTCGCCTACTTCGTCGCGGTGGCGATCGCCAGCTTCAATGCGTGGCTGTTGGTGCGGATCTTCGGCGGTTGGATCAGCTGATGTACAAGCGGATCCTGGTGCCGCTCGAGAATGGTCCCGCCGACAAGGCGATTCTCAGGCACGTCACCGGTCTCGCGAAACTGCTTGGGTCCGAGGTCTTGTTGCTGCACGTCGCCGATGGCTGGGCCGCGCGCAACATGGAGCAGCTCAACCTGCGCGAGTCGCAGGAAATGAAGGACGATCGAGCGTATCTGGAGCGGATGTCGCAGGACCTGAGGCAGGCGGGAGTCAACGTGGATGCGGTGCTGGCGGCGGGTGACCCGGCGGAGGAGATCGCCGCGGCGGCGGAGCGGGAGAAGGTCGATTTAATCGCGATGGCGACGCATGGGCACTCGCTGTTGGGCGATGTCGTTCATGGCACCACCGCGACAGCATTGCGACACGTCAGCCGGATTCCGATCCTGATGGTGCGCGCGACTGCTCCAGAGCCTTGAGAATCGCGCTCAACCGCCGGTCCCGCGCTTCCCGCAGGAATTCCACCTTCCCCTTGTACGCCTTCTCGATCGACTGAATCAGGACCCGCTGCTGCTCGGGGTCGAGCTGCGACCAGTGGGCCAGGTCCTGCCACCAGCTCTCGAAGCTCGCGAGCAGTTGCTGCGTGAAGTAGCGGATCCCGCCTTCGCCGGCCGCCAGATGGTAGGTGAGGTGCGGACCCGCCGCCGCCCAGCCGATCCCGGGGCCGAGCGAGACCGCGCGGTCCAGCTCGTCCACACTGATCACGCCTTGCAGCACGAGATCGATGCACTCGCGCCAAACCGCCGCGGCCACGCGGCCGACGACGTACCCCGGCACGGCTTTCTTCAGCACAATCGGAAAGCGACCGAGCGAGCGCAGATACTCTACCGCGCGATTCATGCTCTCGGCGGATGTGCGACTCTCGGGCATGACTTCCACCAGTGGAATCAGCACGGGTGGATTCAATGGATGGGTGACGAGGCAGCGATCCAGCCGGCGCATGCGGCCGAAGGTGTCTTTCGGCGCGAGCCCGCTCGATGACGAGCTGATCAGGACGTCGCCGCCCACCGCCTGCTCGATCCCGGCGAGCAATTTCTGCTTTGCCAGCAGGTCCTCATGAATCGCTTCGATCACCCAGTCGGCGTCCTGGACTGCTTCGGCCAGGAATTTCGCGCGCACCAGTTCTTGCAAGCCGCGCTCGACGATGGACTCGGGCGCGCGATCCAGGTCGACGAGCGCGCGCGTGCGGCGTTCCACCTCGGCGAACGCGCGTTCCACGGCCGCAGGGTCCAAATCGAAGATGGCCACGGGCCAGCCGGCCGACGCGCACAGCGCCGCCCACCCGATACCGATGTCGCCGGCGCCGATCACGGCGACCTTGCGGGGAATCGTCACGCCAGCGCCTCCTCGGCGAGTGAGACCGCGGGCAGGACGCGCTCGAACAGCAGCCGCCGCACCGGGGGGGGATGCACATCCATCGCCACGCGCGTAAACGAGCCTTTGGTGTCGAGCTTGGTCCGGCCACGGCTCTGCCCATCGTCCAGACCGACGGTGAGGCGCAGATCGCTGAACGTCAGCACCTCGGGCTGGAGCAGGTAGGCGATCGCGAGCACATCATTGATCACGGCGCCGTCCAGTCCTTCCTGTTTGCGGTGGAATTCGACGTAGAAGCGCAGCGCATCGTGGAGCCAGGGCGAGTGCTGCGCCAGCCGGTCGACTTCACTGGCTTTGATGATCAGCTTGCGCGTCACGTCGAGCCCGATCATTTCGGTGGGGAGTTCGGCGGCGAGCACCGTCGCCAGCGCTTCCGGGTCGCACCAGGCGTTGAATTCGGAGTAGCGCGTCTGATTCCCCGGTGCTTCGATGTTGCCGATCATCGCGACGTGGCGGGCGACCTTCTGGCGGACGAGGCCGGGATTGACGCGCAGCACCAGGGCGAGGCTCGTCACCGGACCGAGGGTGACGAGTGTGACCGGCTCCGGCTGCACTTCGAGCAGCCGCTCGAGCGGCCGCACGTAATCGAGGATCACGCCGGCCGGCGGCACATCGGCGTAGCCGAGCCCCGAGGGCCCATGCGTATCGTCTGCCACCTTCAGCTGCCGTTTGAGCGGCCGCCGCGCGCCGATACCAATGGACACGCGAACGGCGTGATTCACTTTGCGAATTATTTCGACGCAGTTGCGATACGCGTTCTCGACGACTGTGTTGCCGTACGAGATGGAAATCGCCCGCACATCCAGCTCGGGGGAATTGAGAGCCAGGAGCAGCGCCAGGCAATCATCGATCCCGGGGTCGGTGTCGATAATGACGGGAAGGGGGACGGGGGACGAGGGAAGGGTTTGCACGCCTTAGGTTAGGGTGCTCACTTCGGAAGCGCAAACGCGATGATGGCGTCGCCGGCGCCGAACGGCCCCCCGCCGCCCGCCGCAATCACGACGAACTGGCGTCCAGCCGCCTCGTAGGTCATCGGCGTCGCGCGCGCGCCCGCGGGCAGGTCCGCTTTCCACAGCTCGCGGCCCGTCTCCACATCGAACGCCCGAATTGCGCGGTCCAACGTCGCGCCGATGAATACCAATCCTCCCGCCGTCGAAATCGGCACCCAGGATGATGCGCCGGCGCATGAGGTACGGCGTGCCGCGCATGTTGGTGTACTCGAAATCGGTCATGCCACGAGCCGCGTCGACGCTTTTGGAGCTGTCGAAGTTGAAGCTGTGTGCCACGAAGAGCTGTACCATCGCGGCGACGCGATTGACGGGCACGACGGCGAGCCCGTGCCTTTCATCTATAGCGACCCCGCCCCAATGGGCGCCGCCGATGTTGCCCGGCTGAACCAGCGTGCCCTGGGTGCTGGGCGGCGTAAACGGTCCCTCGTTGCGCAGCGCCGCCAGAATGTCGTGACAGGCGGCCTTGGCCTCGGGTGTCGGCCCCCAGGCATCGTCCGCGGTGTAGCGGAGGGGGACGAGGGGCGGCGTCACGACCGTAAACGGCTGCGTCGGAGATGCGACTTCGCCGGGAACGCTGCTCGCCGGGACCGGGCGTTCCTCCACGGGGAAGATCGGCTTCCCGGTCATGCGGTCGAGGACGTAAAGCATCCCTGATTTCCCGGTCTGGATGACTGCCGGAATGCTGGTGCCATTGTGCGTCACGGTAACGAGCGCGGGCGGAGCTGCGTTGTCAAAGTCCCACAGGTCGTGGTGCACGGTCTGGAAATGCCACACGACCTTTCCCGTGGATGCGCGCAGCGCGACGATCGAACTCGCGTAGCGGTCTTCACCCAGGCGCATGCCGCCGAAATAATCCGGTGCTGGACTCGACGTTGGCAGGAACACGAGATCGCGCTCGGGATCGGCGACCATCACGGACCACACGTTGGCCGCGCCGACGAGCCGTGCGGAGCCGTTCTGCCACGTCTTGAAAGCCGGATCGGTGGAGTCCTGGGGCACGGGATCGAACGTCCATTTGAGCACCCCGGTGCGCACGTCGAATGCGCGCACTTCGCCGCTCGCCGGCGCCAGATTGGTATTGTCCGCCACCGCCGAGCCCGTGATGACGAGGTCGCCGACGATCGCGGGGGGCGAAGTCACCTCGTAGAACTGAAACTCATCTGGCGGTGCCCGGAGGCCTTTGCGCAAATCGACGACGCCGGCCGCACCGAAAGTCGAGCAGGGCTTTCCCGTTGCGGCATCGAGAGCGATCAGCCGCGCGTCGATCGTCGCGGCGATGATGCGGCGGGCGCAGGACGCGCCGGAGGCGGCGTGGGTGTCGCGCCAGAAGCTCACGCCGCGACTCGCAAAGTCGCCGTAGCCCCGATGCGGATTCACTCCGGCGTCGTAGCGCCAGCGTTCAGTACCGGTGGCGGGATCGAGCGCGGCAACGATGCCTGTCGGCGTGATGACGTACATCGTGCGGTCCACCACGATCGGCGTCACCTCGAGGGCGGGTGGCCGGTGCGACATGTTCGCCATGTCGGGCATGCCGGTGTGATAGGTCCAGGCGACCTGGAGCTGCGCGACGTTGGCGCGCGTGATCTGTGTGAGTGGCGAGAAGCGCGCGCCGCCAGGATCGCGCCCATAGGCGGGCCAATCACCGGGCGCTTGCAGGCTAACGATGAGCAGCAGAGTCAGCATCGATTTCCCTCGCGATGGTTTCGCGCAACTCGCGGAACTCGGTCTCACCACCGAAGCCAAAGATGCGCTCGATAATGCGTCCCTGCCTGTCCAGCAGCACGGAGTACGGCAAGCCTCTGTAGTGGTAGATCGCTTTCATGTCGCCGCGGCCGACCAGAATGGGAAACGGCGGATGGAACTCGGCGACGAACGCGCGCATTTTGGCTTCGCTGATATCGTCCGAAACTGCCGCGATGTCGAAGTCATCGCGGCTGAACTCGTGGTACAGCGCCGCCATATGTGGAAACTCGGCGCGGCACGGCTCGCACCAGGACGCCCAAAAGTTCACGAGCGTGACCTTGTCGCGATAGTCGTCGAGTCGCACGACCTTCCCGGTGAGATCGGGAAGTACGAACGCGGGAGCGAAGAGGTCGCGGCCGCGCGTCGGAGTCTGCGCGAGCAGCGAATCGGGATCGAGCACGCGGATCGTACCGCCGCGGTCCACGGCAACCGCCGTCGCCCGCGTCCCGAGCGCGCGCGTGGTGACGATGCGGCCGCTCGCCGGGTCCAGCACGTCGAGACGCAGGCGCGTCGCCGCCGAGTCCTGGGCGCCGAGCGCGTAGAGACGTCCATCCGGCCCGACCGACAGGGCGATGTTCACCAGGGCATGCGCGACCCGAATCTCGCGCCCCTTCGGCGGCAGGAAATGCGGATCGGGCTCCTCACGGAACAAGCCGCGCTGGGCGCGCCACACCGTCGCGCCGGTCGGGTCGAGCTTCAGGATCTCGTCGCGCACCAGGGGAGCGAAGTAGATCGCGCCGTCCTGCCCGAGCGCCACCGCTCCCGCGTTCGCGAGCTGGGCCAGGTAGGCGACGTCGGGGACGTGGGTCACGCCCAACCCGTGGCTCGGGCGGCCGAGCGTGTCCAGGAGCCACAGCAGCGGCTGGCTGCCGTCCTCGCCGACGAACTGGACGAAGTAGGGAGACCGCGCGGCGACGATCCGATCGTCCCCGGTGGCGTACAGCGAGGCGGGAAACGGGCTCTGCCACTCCCGCACCGGTTTGCCCGCGGTGTCGAACACGACCGCTTCGCCGGTCCGCTCGGTGACGAGCAGCCTGCCTTGGAGCGGTGCGACGGCCATCGGTGTGGCGAGCCGCGGATCGGCGATCGTGCGGACGACGTGCAGGGTGCCGTCGAAGCCCACGAGCCGGCTGTGGTCGGGGTCGGGCGCCCAAGAGACGGTACCAACGCGGGCCGCGGGGGAGCGGCCCAGGAACAGCAGCGTGAATCCGCTGGGGGCGGGATGACAGGCGGACAGGACCACCAATCCGAGCGCCGCCGCTGTCCCCGCCCCCGGCGGGCCGCGCATCAGGTGGCGGCGGCGATCGTCTTGATCTCGATCGTGTGCATGCCGTGGCTCATCCGGTGCACGCCGGTGACCTTCACCTGCCCCTCGGCGAACGGCGCGAGCTTCGAGTTCTGCGGGTCGCCGGGTTTGGAGCTGACCGGCATGTAGATCGTGCCGTCCGAGCTCAGAATCGCGAGCGCAACGCCCGCCTTGGCGCACGCGTCGGCGCATTGTTTGTGGCCGGCGCCGGAGGCGCCCATGGTCGTGTAACAGTTGACGTCGATCACCTGGCCGGTGAGCGTCATGTCGTTACCCGCGTTACCCGGGTTCGCCGCGGGCTTCGGCTGTTGGGCTGCGAGCGGCAGCGCGCAGATCGCGAGCAACGCCGCAGATGCGAGGGTTCGCTTCAGCATCGTGCACCTCCGTGATAACGGTAAGGACATTACGTCCGAAGCCTGATACCCGGAACGGCTATATTGGGGCCCCATGAATGAGACCTTTCGAGTCCTGATCGACACATTCGGCAAGGGGTGGGAGCGGGGCGACGTCGATGCGATCTGCTCCGTGTTCACGGAGGACGCGGTGTTTCTCGAGACACCCTTCAGCAACCCGGATCGCGGGATGGCCGCGATCCGGGCGTACTGGAAGGATATCCCGCTGTATCAAGCCGAAACGGATTTTTCGTCGGGCGAGATTTACGCGGCGGGACCATGGTTTGCGACGGAGTTTCGCTGCACATTCCGACGCCGTAGGACAGGGGAACAAGTGGACGCGCGCGGGGCGATTTTTTGTGAGACCAAGGATGGGAAGATTTCCGAGATGCGGATGTACTGGCACCGATATGCAGGAGGGAAGGAGGAACCGAAGGCGTAAGGGAGACGCCGAGAGGCCGAGCGGCTGGGGGGCTTTGAGGGACGAGCGACTAGGAAGAACTCCCGCGAACATAGTCCAAGGCCAACTCCATGAGTTCGGCGCTCCGCAAGCCGCTGCGCATCGCCACGTCCACCGCCTCATCCTGTTCCATCTTCTTCTCGACCATCAGGTAGGGAATCAGCGCCGCCGACGTTCGGTTGCCGCTCGAGCAGTGCAGTAACGCTTTCTTTCCCTCTAATCGCTTTAACACCTGATGCATCTGCTGCATCGTGTCGGTCGTGACGGCCCCATGGACGATCGGAAGGCTGATGTACTCGAGCCCGGCTGCGCGCACGACGGCGGGCTCGTCGAAGGGCCGCGGCTCCATTGCGTCGCGATTGTCGAGGACGACCTCGCCTCCAGCTGCTTTGAACGCCTTCAGCTGCTGCTCGGTGGGTTGACCACCTGTCACCCAGCCAGGCACAGGTTCGGCGGCATTGGGCAACCCAGGAAACGCATTGAGGAGCGCGGACATTAATGGACCACCACGCACGACGCACGACGGACGACGCACGGCATTATGGCAGCCAGCCGCCGGTAAATCCTGCCCGCTGCAGACCGCGAATGATGTGCGGGTTGGTGCGCATCACGCGCCACACGAAATCGGTCCGGAAGTTCTCCACCATCGCCAGAATCGGTCCCTGATCGATGCCGAGGTAGTCGACGTCGAACCAGCCGAGCGTCGGGTCCACGGTCCCGGTCTCCTGTTGGCCGGCGGCCGTGAAGGTGGGATTGAAGGCGTCGAGGAAGCCGTAGGTCGAGAAAAGATGGTTCCCGTACGTCGTGCGCATCGCGAGGAGCGCGGGGATCGCGAACTCGGGGGCAAACGGCACTGCGCCGCCGGCGCCCGTGGGGCAGATCGTGCCGTCGTCGCGCTCGTCGCCCAGTGCGGCGCCGCGGGCGTTGTAGGTATGGAACTGGCGACTCCGGCCGGCGAGCGTGAGGGTCTTGTTCGCGGGACCGTCGCAGGCGGTGAGGCCCCAGACGTTGCCGTTGTAGCCCACCCAGGCGCCCGGATTCGCGATCGCGTAGGCGCGCTGTGCCAACGTGGCGCGGCGCGAGTTCTCGAAGTAATCGATCCCATGGCTGCGCATGTAGTCGTCCGCTGGCCCTCGGAAATCGATCCAGACGTGCGAGTACTCGTGGCCGAATAGCGGAGCGAATTGGACGAAGCTCTGGCCGTAGTAGATGCCCCACTGATAGCCGCTCACCCACGCGCTCCACGCTGTCGAGTCGGCGGGATACGTCGGCGAGGCGAGCGCGAGGATGTTGAGGATCATCCCCTCGTTGTAGCCGATCCAGTCGGCGTTGATGAATCCGCTCTCGGGGTGCCACCCCATGCTCACCGCGGGCGGCCGTGCCTCGGCCCATTTCCAGTCGACGCGGAGGTAGATCGAATCGGCGAGTGCGCGGATCTGTTGCTCGGTCGTGTCGCTGCCATCGTAGTAGCTCTGCGCGAACAGGATGCCGGCGAGCAGCAGCGACGTGTCGATCGTGGACAGCTCGACCGTCTGGAAGCGCCGGCCGGTTTGCAT
>QHUQ01000167.1 GCA_003221985.1 Gemmatimonadota bacterium
ATCGCCGAGGCCGGCGTTCACCACCCGCACGCCTGCGCAGCGCCCGCGTAGGCGCTGTTCCAACTGGGCAGGCAGCGTCTGATCGTCGTTTACGAAGTCGCCATACACGAAGGAGTCGCCGGTAAACAGAATGCGCAATTCTCCGGGCGGCTTGCGCGCGGCAAGTTCCCCGCCCCGGTAACCCAGACTGTTGGTGGTCACAAAGAGCGGCAGCCGCGGATTGCTGCGGTCGATGAGGCGCTGACCTGGCGACAGGATGCCGGGGACGGACGAGAATTCCTTCTCGGTTACTGAGTTCACGCCGTTGGTGGGCGCCGCTCCCAGTACCCGCAATAGGCCTTCAACCACCACGAGGCCGGCCAGCAGACCGGCTCCGACAGCGATGCCACGAATGAGAACCTGCCGCACCCTCTCCTGCCCATCGTCACGGAGGGAGGGCGCCACCGCCGAGCTCGCCGGGCGCATCAGTTCTGCCGAACGATCGACGTCACTCATCTGTCGGGGGTCGACCTCGGGCGTGCGGCGAGCGGGGTAGCGCGGGCGTGCATGATCACAGCCCCGACGTCCTCACCGCCCTCCACTGGAATGGCACCCTGGATGACCTCCTGAAACCCCGCCCCATGGAGCATGGCGACGAGTGACGGAGCGACGTCGGGCGGTTGCCGAGGGGATTGGTCGCGCTCCAGCAGATGCAGATCCCCACCGGCCTGAAGCACCCGGTGCATCTCGCCCAGCACTTCCGCCGGGTCGCTACACCGGTCCAGTGCAACGGTCGACAGCACGCTCTGGAAGAATCCGCTCGGGCACGGGAGTCGCGACCCGTCCCACAGCTTGAACTCGAGAGCTCCGGGCACGCCGCGGAGCGCCGTGGCGCGATCCACGAGCGCCGCAGACGTGTCCACCCCGCACACATACCCCCTACGCACGCGGCGCCAAGCCTCCTCTACGATCCAGCCGTCTCCGCATTCGATGAATAGCAGTCGCTGCCACGCCTGGATTTTTGCCCGATCGAGCAGCAGGAGGCTGCTGGCGCGTTGCAACGTATCGCGCTCGGCGGCAGCGTCGGAGCGAAGGCGGGGCAGGATCACGTTCGATGGTGCAGCAACGGTTGTGCCAGCAGCGTCCGCACTGTCGTTCGCACGCAACAGAACATCATGGCGGTGAAGCACCTACTTGTAGCGCCGGTGCAGCTTCACCCCGCTGCCGTCCGCGAACCGAGGGCGTCCGTGTAAAGGTGCAGATAACCGTCGACCATCGTCTCGACGGTGAATGCTCGGTCCGCCCGCGCGCGGGCCGCGTGGCCGAGGCGGCACCGCAGAGCGCTGTCGTCGAGTAACCGAGCGAGCGCCGACGCGAGCGACGCCGGATCGTCCGGCGGCACGAGCAACGCCTCCCGCTCCGGGGTCACAACCTCGGGCACGCCGCCCACCGCCGATGCAGCGATGCCTTTCCCCGCGAACATCGCCTCGAGCAGGGCCAGGGGCACCCCTTCAGACCGTGATGGCAACGCGAAGACGTCGGCTGCCGCGAGCAGGTCTGCGACATCCTCGCGATAACCCAGCAGATGTACGCGATCCGCGAAACCCTGGGCGGCCGCGTAGGCGCGCAATGTGTCGTTCTCTTCGCCCCGCCCCGCGATTGCCACGTGGCAACGGGCTAATCCAGGCCTATCCAGCAGGGTGCGCAGCGCCTGCAGCAGCACGATGTGACCCTTGACGGGATAGAGGTTGCCGATCGCGACAATCAGCGGTTCTTCATCACCGATGCCCAGCTCGCGACGCACTCCGTCAGGAGAGCCGACGACCGGCCGGATGCCGTTGTGCAGCACGCGAATTGTATCGCGCGGGAGTCGCAACACACTCGACAGATCCGCCTGGAGCGCAGCGGACACGGCGACCGCTCCGGCACTGCGGGCCGCCGCCCAGCGCAGCGCCACGCGCCGGCTCCATCGGCCCGCAAAGTACTGCCCGCCGTGCATCGTGATGATATGCGGTCGACGCAGCAGTGCGGCGACGGCCGCCCCGTACACGGCCATCATGAAGTCGTGGCTATGGACGAGCTGGACGCGCCGCCGCCGCAACGCGGTGACGAGTCCCAGCAGGCACCGCCAATCGAGGTTGCGTCGAATCACGAACAGTTCCGGCGTGAACCCCCGCCGCCGGAATTCGTCCGCCAGCCACCCACAGCCATTGCCGGGGCCGACCGGGCACACCGCGTGCCCGCGATCGCGCAGCGCCTCGGCGAGTTGCAGCATCATCTTCTCCGCGCCCGCGGGTCCGTCCGACTCGCTGAGCAGCGCGATGCTCAGCGGCGCCGCTTGCCTCACCGCTGGGTCAGCGCGCTGCGTGGACGTCGTACCAGTTGGACGTGATGGTTTCACGCACGTAGTACAGCCACGCATACGCTACGTCTTCCACCGAACGCCACGGTCCATCGGTGTCCTCCGCCATTGGACCGGAGCTCATAGAAGAGTCTGGAGGACGGGGGGTCGACAACCGCAGCGTGCCGGCGTCTCCTGTTCGTTCCGGACGCATCAGCCGAACGGCCCGAACCAGACCGGGGACTCGCCGCAGCTGCGCCTTGGCCAGCCGGGACAGCGTCGCGGTTGCCAGACACATCGAGTGCAGTGGCGGCGGCACAGCCTGCCGGAAGGTGAGCTGGTCGATGAGCTTGAAACGGGTGTAGCCGGCGTTCGCCAGCAGGAAGAGATTTTCCAGGCGTCCCTCAGACGCCTCGAACGACACGTAGGCCGGTGCATCGGCGGTATCGATGTCGCGCAAACACACGTGCTCCGCGCCTTCTATGTCCACCTTGAGGTAGAACGGCACGCCGTACTCCTGCACCAGGCTGCGCAACGATCGGGCCTGCACGGCGACGGCGTGAGTAGCCAAGTCTCCTCGCGAGGCGAGCGCGGGATCGAGCGAGCTCCAGACACCGCCATTCCCCTCCGAGACGAAGAAACTCGCGACCCCCTCCTCCGGCGCCAGTCCCACGTTGAGCAGGATCAGCCGGCCGGCGCGAATCTCATCCTCAAAGCGCCCCTCACAGAAGGCAACCATTTCCGGGTTGGCGTCAACGCCCACCACACGGAAGCCGCGCCGCAGGTAGTGAGCCGTGTCTTCCCCGTTGTTGACGCCGATGTCGAAAACGAGGTCACGCTCCATGTCGTGTTCTCCGGTGTCGGGGTCAGCGGGCAGGTGCCCGGGCATACCTGTCGCTGCGATAGGTGGCAGGAACGGTGCCAGGGGAAGATGCGCCGCCGGGGACTGCGATCCCCCGCACGTGTTGCACTGGCGCGACAGATGGTACGGCCAGGTCCGTCACCGGCGTATCAGGCGCTTGAGCGTGTGCAACGCCCGCAGTGCACTCGGCGGCAGCAGGCTCGCCGCGAAGATCCCGAGTGATTTGGCCGACGGCCCTGCCCCCGACTGCCATGCGGCAACCACGGCCTGCCGCGCCAGCACGCGGTCCAGCCTCGCGAGGTGGGCATACGCCAATCGCAGCAGCAGGCGACGCCGGCCGTCCCGGTACGCCCGTTTGACCGCCGCTGTGGGCGGGCGGCGTAACCCAACCGCGCGATCCACGCTGGTCAGCGCATTACGGACCAGCGAAACGGTGTTGCGCGGCGACACGTTGTGGTCCGCCAGACCCACGCGCCACCGCACGAGCGGCTCCAGGATGATCGCGACCGGCGACATCGCCGCTACGCGGTGAAAGTACTCGGTATCTTGGGCCACCAGCATCGACGGATCAAACCCTCCCACTCGCTCGCACAGGCCTCGCTGCATTACCGTGCATTGGGGCGTTGCGAAATTCCCCTCGAACAAGAGCTCGAAGGCATCGCCGGTGTACACGGAACGACGGGCGCCGGCAGCCGCAACCGAGGTTGGCATCATCGCGCTCGCAAAGAACCGCTCCGGCTCGACAGCGAGGTCACGAAAGACGGGAAAGGACCGGGCGAATCCCTGCGGCGGCGGCAGCGGTCGCCCCTCCACGTCGATCACGAGAGCATCCGACATCGACCAACGGACTTGCGGGAGGGCGTGATGCACCGCGAGATGAATCTCGAGCTTCCGCGGTTCCCAGAGATCGTCGGAATCCAGGAACGCGACGTAGTCGCCTCTGACTTCGTGCAGCCCGCGGTTGCGCGCGACCGCTGCGCCCGCGTGCTCCTGCGGGATGTGACGAACAGGAGGTCCGAGCTGAGCGCACAGCTCCCTGGTGTCATCCGTCGACCCGTCGTCGACAACCAGGATCTCAAGAGGTGGGTGGCTCTGCTGTAAGGCCGACCTGATCGCGTAACCGAGCCAGTGAGCCCGATTGTACGTCGGAATCACGACCGACACTGTGGTCACGGGCCTCCTCCTCGCTCACGCTTGCACCGGTCAAGATCTGTACCGCTTCAACGCGAGGTCCTTACCGGTGCGGGCGGCCTCTCCTGTGGCGTGCCCGCCACATGACCGCGCTGCGCTGACGCAAGCACCATCGGGCATACAAGTTGCTTCGCTTCCCTGCCAGCCTAACTGTGGACTCACCTTGAGGTTGGCGTCGTTGTGCTACGCGGCATTGCGGGTCTCGGGGTTGATCAGCCTCGCTCGTCGGCTCTCGAACGGTGGCGTCATTCTCAGTTACCACAACGTCGTTGCAGAAACCGATGCCGGTCGCTCTGACAAGCTGGGCCTGCACATGGCGTTACCCACCTTCGAGCGGCAGATGCGCTGGCTCGCGCGCAACTACGAGGTGGTCCGGCTCGCAGAGTTCGTCGACCGTTCCTCACGCCGTGAATCGCTGCGCGGGGTGGCGGCCGTAACGTTCGACGACGCCTATCGCGGCGTCTTCGATCACGCGTGGCCGCTCCTTCAGGGACTGAACCTCCCGGCAACGGTCTTTATCGTCGCTGAGGCGTGCGGGCGCGACGAAGGGTTCTGGTGGGACGACCCGGAAGTGCTGCGCGCGTATTCTCCGGCTCAGCGGCAACGCTGGCTCACCGCCTGCCGGGGAGACGGCACGACAATTCTGGAGGCTCTGCCGGCACGTCGCGACCGGTCGCGACCGCTCTCGCGCAGACCCGCCGCGTGGCATGCGATCACACAGGCGGCCGCGTCCGGGTTGCAGCTCGGCGTGCATTCGGCAACCCATCCGTCGCTCCCGACCCTGGAGGACCGCGACCTCCAGCGCGAGGTCGTCGAGAGCCGCGACATCATCAGACACCGCACGGGCGTTACTCCGGAGTTCTTCGCCTACCCGTATGGCCTGTGGAACGATCGCGTGCGGCAGGCGGTGCGCGCGGCGGGATATCGCGCGGCCTTCACCCTCGATGACGGCGGCGAAGGGGCCACAGCCGACCGGTGGGCCATCCCCAGGGTCAACGTTCCGGCCGGCATTGAGGACGCGGCCTTCCAGGCGTGGACCGCAGGCCTTACGCTCCGGCACGGTCGCGGTTCATGAGCGCGCCCGCGGCCCGTTTGAACCCTAGGTCGGTGGCCACGATTCGAGTGAGGCGCTTCAGCAGCAGCGATGTCCCGGCAATCGAGCGCCTCAATGGCCGACTTGCCGCAGCCGGCCTGCCCCATCGCGTCGGTCGTGAAGCTCCTTGCGATGACAAGGAGCCATCCCTCGACACCGCACCCATCATCGAGCGACTGTACGTAGCGGCCGACGGTGACGAAGTCCGCGGTGGCGTCTGGCTGAAGGAGCAGCTGTTTTGGTCGGCAGGGCGCCCGATCCGCGTTGGTTGGGCCAAGTACCTCGTCGCCGAGAGTCTCATCGACGCGACATCCGCGGGCGTACCGGCGGGCCTGTTATTCAGCCTGCTGCGGCAGCAGCCACGGCTCATGGGGTTGGGCATGGGCGGCCACGCCGGCCCGTATGCCAGGATCCTGGCCGCCGCGCGATGGGCGAGCTCCTCGCTCCCGTTGTTTTTCTGCCTGATTCATCCGTCACGAGTCCTGCGTCACCTATCATACGCGCGGACGACATCCTGGCGACGCATGCTCGCCGACGGCCTCGCCTACAGTGGTCTCGCCTGGGCGGGGAATAGAATCCTGGCAGCCGCCTGTGCCGCGTTCAGGCGTAGACCGACACGCGGGTATACGTGGTCGGTCGTGGGCAGGTTCGACGCCTGGGCGGATGAACTCTGGGAGCGGTGCCGTGATTCCTACGGTTTCGTTGCCGTTCGCGACAGCCGTGCCCTGAACGCACTCTACCCCGAAGGGTTCAGCTCTCTGACACGCCTTCGAGTCCAGCAGCGCGGTCGCGACGTGGGCTGGATCTGTGCTCGATCCATTGCTGCCGCCGGGACCTGGTTCGAGCGACATTTCGGCACACTAAGGTTAGGGATTCTCACCGATAATCTCGCGCAGCCGGCTGATGCAAGCGGAGTGATGGAGGCGGGATTCCGCTATCTGGCCGATGCTGGCGCCGACGTGATCGTCACGTACCAGTCGCATCCCGCATGGTGCGCGGCAGCCTTCAACGTTGGCTTCCTGCGGGGGCCGAGCAATTGCGCGTTCTATCGGTCGCCCGCGGCCGAGTCGCTGATCGGGACGGCGGCCGGGCACGACCGTCGCTACCATCTCACGTGTAGCGACGGCGATGGCCCGGAGTCAGTTTGATGCGCGCGTCGGAGCGGGATTCTACAGTTTGACGCCGGCAAGCATACCGTAGCCGAACCGGCCTTGCTTCCAGAACGCCTCCAGCACGTCGCAAGCGGAGAGGAACTCGCGCCACAGGGTCTCGCCGACGAGCTCGATCACACGATCTCTGTGGGCGTGCGCGTTCAGGCGCCAGCCGTCGAACGTCGGCAGAGTCTGGGCGCTCAGGTCCTCCAGAACATCCACCCGCAGTCCACTCTCCTCGGCCAACGATCGATAGGTTTCGAGCGGTTCCATTTTCGCGCGGCCGAAGACGCGGTGCAGCAACAGGAACTCCTCGCGGTGCCTGACGATCTCGACCATGGGTAGCGGCGACCGCAGCACGATGTCGCCCACGGCAACGCGGCCACCCGGGCGGAGTACCCGGACACACTCGTCAAGCAGACGACGCTTGTCCAACATGAAGTGGGAGGATTGCAACACCCAGACACGGTCGAACGAGCCGGCCGGGAATCCGTTGTCCATGCCGTCACGTAGCCGGAACACAACCTGGCGTGTGAGCGCCCGGGCCCGCGAAAACTCGCGCGCCCGCTCGACTCCCTTTTTCCCGGTGGAGATCCCGGTAACCCGGCAGCCAAACTGCTCGGCCAGGAAGCAGGAGTTCTGACCGTCGCCGCAGCCCACGTCGAGGACGTCTAGTCCGGCGTTCAGTCGCGCGTGCTTCGCCAGGCGTCGCGTCAGGTTGTCCGTGGCGGCGTCGAGGTCTTCGTCAGGGGCTTCGAAGCAGCCGTAATGAAGGTTGCGGCCCATGAGCAATCTCCAGGCCGGCATGATACGATCGTAATGCACCTCGGGGTCGTGCTCCCACGGGGACTTGGCCCCCCCCCCCTCCCGATCGAGGCGCACTTCAGGAGCGTGCATCAGCCACGCACTCCTGCGTCCTGCGGCGCACGCGACGCGCCGAGCAGTCCCGCCACCGTCCTCCGTTCGACCTTGCCTGAGGCGTTCCGCGGGATCGACCCCACCCACTCGAACGCGACAGGGATTTTGTACTGCTCCAGCCGTGCCCTCAGGAAGTCCGCCAGCGCCTCGGCGCTCGGCAGTTCTGTCTGGCCGCGCTTCGCTACGAGGAACGCGCGAACAGCCTCACCCGTCAGCGAGTCGGGCGTGGCGACGCAGACCGCATCGGCGATTTGTTCGTGGCCCAGCAATGCCTGCTCAATCTCCGCCGGATGCACTTTCCGGCCGCCAATGTTGATCACATCGTCTTCGCGCCCACACAGATAGAGGTAGCCGTCTTCGTCGCGATAGCCGAGATCTCCGGTGTACAGCCAGGCTCCCCTCAGCCGTTCACCGGCAGCGGCACCCCAGTATCCTGCCGTGACGTGCGCACCGCTGATGCGGATCTTACCGATTTGGCGCGGTGCCACCTCGCGTCCGTCCTCGTCGACGATTTCTATCTCGACGTTCGGCGTCGGCCTCCCGACGGAGTCCAAGCGATCCTTGGACTGATGGAATTCGATGAACGCCGACCGCGAAGCCTCGGTCAGGCCGTAGTGCATGCAGATTCTCGTGTGGGGAAAGAGCCGCATGAGGCGCTCTTTCTCACTCCGAGGCATGGCGGCGCTGCCGATCTCGATGTACTTGAGCTGCGGAGAGAACTCCGCCACGCGCTCTCCGGCCAGGCGCACGAGCAGCGCCCAGGCGGCCGGAACAAAGCTGAAGCCGGTGGCTCGCCAGCTCCTCATGGCTTCGAACACCTGTTTCGGGAATTGGAAGCCGGGTGCGAGGATCACGGCCCCTCCCGCGAGCACCTGGCAGCGGACGCGAGCGAGCCCAAACGAGTGGCTCAGGGGCAGAGCGAGCGCCTCGCGATCTTCGGCCGTGTTCCCGATGAACTGGTTGATGTTGCGAGCGGCCGCGAGGATGTTCCGGTGCGTCAAGATCACGCCTTTCGCCTTGCCGGTGGTGCCGCTCGTGAGCAGGACGTCGGCCGGGTCCTCGGGCTGCGGGTCGACGAACTCGTCGGCGTGCGGCAGAGCGGCGCCATGCGTCAATGCCGTGAGGGCCAGGGACGCGCAGGGCGGCGCTTCCAGCGCCGCCCTGCGACTCGTCAATGTGATGCGCGCATTGAGAAGGTCGACAATGCCCTGCAGGCGTGCGGGGACGATGTCGGGGTCGTGAGGTACGGCGATGGCGCGCAGGAGATGGCACCCGAAGTACGCGTACAGGAACTCCGGCTCCCGTGGGGCCGCCACCACGACCCGATCGCCAGGCTCAACCCCTGCCTCGCGCAGCGCCCCGGCGGCCCGGAGGACGCGCTCCCAGAACTCGCCGTAGGTGAACCCGCTTGTCCCCACCGCTACCGCGAGACTCGCCGGACGCGTCTGGGCGTGCTGGGCCAGCTGGCCAATGAGCGTGCGAGGCGTCATCCCGCGTTAGTCCGTCATCCTCCGCTCGATGGCTGAAAGGATGGCCTCGAAGGTGGTGAACTCCATGATCTCCTCGACCTCGAACTGGATCGAGAACCGCTGCTCGACGGCGGTGACCAGCATGACGTGGCCCACGGAGTCCCAGCGCTCGACATCGGCCGGCCCCAGGCCGGGATGCACACGGTCTGGCGCCAGGTGAAATACTTCGGTGAAGACAGCAGACAGCCGGCTCGCCGTCGGTTCACTGGCGGGGTCAATGCGCTGGCGCGACCGAAGGCTCCTCTGGGCCGGATTCATGACGTGACTCCGCTCGACGCAAGAATGGAGCCATAGCCTCGCCTGTTGCGCCGACGCCATACCCAGCGCTCGGACCCGCCGACCGCAGCGCCGACCAGCCTCGGCCCGCATGTTGCACCAGACGGCCAAAGGGATGAGGTCATGCGAATCCTGATCACCGATGCCATCGAGGTCGTGGTGACCCGCTTGGTCGCGGGGCGCGACGCCGTCTGGGCAGCGACGGCGCTGCTCTCGGACGCTGAGCGACACCGCGCGAGTCGCTTTGCCCGCGATCGCGCCCGCCGCCGGTTCATCGTTGGGCGTGCACGATTGCGACAGCTGCTCGCGGCGCGGTTGGGTGTGCAGCCTCGAGCGGTCGAGTTCGTCCATGGGGCACGCGGCAAGCCTGCGCTGGGAGCGCGATTCGCGAATTCGGGCCTGCGCTTCAACGTTGCGCACTGCGACGATGTTGCCGTGTATGCGTTTTCACGCGGACGCGAGATCGGCATCGACCTCGAAGCCGTCCGTGTGATCCCCGGCGCCGACGACGTCGCGGTGCGCTTCTTTTCTCGCTGGGAGCGAGAGGCGTACCAGGCCCTCGACGCGCGCGCGCGGCCGCTGGGATTCGTCAATTGCTGGACCCGCAAAGAGGCTTTCATCAAGGCGCTCGGCGACGGCTTGTACTTTCCGCTCGATCGCTTCGACGTGTCGCTCGCGCCGGCTGAGCCCGCGCGGATCCTCCGCGTCGAGGACACGCCCGGAGACCGCTGCGGCTGGCGGATGGAGAGTTTTTCCCCGGCTCCCGGATTTGTGGCGGCCGTCGTCACCGAGAGCGGGAGACGTCCGGCTTCCTCGACAACGGCGTCATGACTCGCGATGGGTCGCACCTCGAGTTCCCGGGAGGCGCACGCTTCGCATTCACGGTGATGGACGACACCGATGTCGCCACGGTGGAGAACGTTCGGCCGATCTATCGGCTGCTGGAATCGTTGGAGATGCGCACGACGAAGACCGTGTGGCCGGTGCGCTGCGAGGAGGGCAGCAGAAACTTTTGGCTTTCCGAGACATTGGACGACGCGGCCTACCACGACTTCGTGGTCGACCTCCATACCCGCGGGTTCGAGATCGCCTTCCACGGCGCGACGATGGAGACGAGCCCGCGCGCGCGAATCACACGCGCGCTGGAGCGCTTCCGGGGCGTCTTCGGCGCGCCGCCGCGCGTGCACGCCAACCACGCGTACAATCGCGACAACCTGTACTGGGGCGCCAGCCGGCTCGACGATCCCGTGCTGCGACTGCTCTGCGGCCGGGTCGCCGGGCAAGCGGCGCATCTGTACGAGGGGCACTGTCCGGGGTCGCCCTATTGGTGGGGCGACCTCTGCGTCGAGCAGATCGAGTACGTCCGCAACCTGACCTTTTCGGAGATCAACCTGCGGCGCATCAATCCCTCCATGCCCTATCGGGACCCGAGCCGCCCGTACGTCCGCTGGTGGTTCTCCGCCGCTGACGCCGAAGACGTAGACGAATTCAACCATTTGCTTTCCCGCCGGTGGGAGAACTGCTCGACTGGCTTCGTGCCCGCCGCGAGCATGATGGGCTACCGGCAGGTGAATGGCGCCGCATGCAGTGGCGGTGGGCCCGGGATCTCGTGCTGCGCAAGCTCGCCGCGCGCCGTCGGCAGGCATCGCTGAAACGGCTACGGAATCAGCCGCACGATGGGCGGACCGAGGGCTTTCGCGACGGCCAGCGGCAGGCGTTTCCAGACGAACGGTCCCCAGGCGAACGCACGCTCGTGGGGTGATGGCGTAGCGTGCCGGCGCCCCGCCACGTGTTGATACCACATGAGGGGAACGTCGCGCGAACCCCACTGCAGCTTGAAGTGATGCGTGCCTCCACCGGGCGTACATCGTCCGAAATTGAATACGCTCAGTCCCCCGTTCGTCGCGCGCTCGATGAACGCCCAGTACAGCAACATGTTCGCGTAGATGCGGTGATACTCCTGAAGCGCCGACACCCACGTCAGCTCGAACTCGCCTCCCCACTGAAATCCGCAACCACCGGCGACGGGCCGTCCCTGGTAGTACGCACAACCGAACCACGTGTCTTCCGGAAACCGCTGTGCGAGAGTCTCGAAGAGTCGCTCCGGGAGAGTCGGCGTGCCGAGGTCTCGCATGTGCCGCGAGAACACCTGGTAGAAGGCGCTCACCTGATCGAGCCCGAAGCTGACGTTCAGGCCTTCCTTCTGCGCACGGCGCACTTTCCTCCGTACGTTCGACGTCAAGCCGTGCCACGCGGCGTCCGCGTCGCCGGCACACAGATCGAGGAGGCACGTGATCTTGCGGTTGGAGACGGGCAGGTCCACTGCGAGCGGTTCCCGGCTGCGCAGCTCGAGCAGATCGACCCGACGCTCCCGCGCCACGCCGACCGCGTGCGCCACGAGCGCCCGTACGGCCTGCTCGCTGCCGAGCGGCCCGCCGTGATTGAGAAACGGCATCGAGACGAGGTAGTCCCCGAACAGAATGCTTTTGGCGTGCACGAGCGGCAGCACGCCCGTGACGCGCCCGGCGTCGTCGCGGGCGGCGAAATACAGGCATTCGTGCCCGAAGACTTGCTCGACAACCGCCTTCCACCCCCAACGATGGAAATGCGTCCATCCGGTGGCAGCATGCACGCACGCATCCCACTCGGCCCCCGATCCCGTGAACAGCCCGACGCGCGGCGTCATTGCGCCGAGACCGCCACCTGCCAGGCGGACCCGGCCGCAGGGCGGGCCGGAGCCGAGAGCGCTGCCACCGTATCGCGAATGGCGGTAAACCGGAACTCGGTCAGCAGCCGACCGAGCCGTTGCGCTGTCCGGCGCAGTCCACCGTAGTGCCGCACGCGCGTCAGCCAGGACACGGCGAGCCGCGGCTGCGCGGGATCCACCTCCCACGGATGGATGTAGAAGGTGCCGGGCGCACCGCGGCGCTCGCACTGGCGGAAGGCGACTCGCACGAGCGTGTATGGAAGCAGGCGAAAGTACGCCCCGCCCGCAGCGGGGAGTCGCACCCCGCACCACTGCAGCGTGGCCGGGGGGATTTCGGCGAGCCGGCCGGCGGATCGGTCGAGCCAATGCGGGTCCGGCGACCCGCCGGGATAGCCGTAACCCGGGCGGAGCACGGGAAACAAGCTGGAGTCGTAGGCTGTGACGCGCGCATGATCCCAGCCGTGCGACGCGATCTCGTGGCCCGCGCGGGAGATCGTCCGGATCAGCTCGGCGTGGCGCTCGGCGACCCAGCCGAGCACGAAGAACGTCGCGCGCGCGTCGTGCTGAGCCAGCAGATCGAGCAGCCGGGCGACCTGCCCAGCCACCCGGGACTCCAAGCCCTCCCACGCGGACCGCGCTACGAGCGACTCGAACGCCGAGACCTGGAAGTACTCCTCGAGATCAACGCTGAAGTGGTGGGCGGTCATGGCCGACCTTCGTTGCAACGGTTGTGCCTGCTGGCTCGGCGGTGGGGGCCGCCTAAACCGTCGCGACGACGCTACAATTCGGGGGAACTCACAACAGCAACACCTGGACCACCTTGGTGTCCGAGGCTGACGCGCCGGCCGCGTCCGTCACCGTCACGCGGATCGTGAAGCTCTGCGGCAGGACAATGATGTAGGTGTGCCCCGCGCTATACGTGCCCTGGCTCGAAACGCTGTTTGTCGTTGTGTTGCCGTCGCCCCAGTCGATCCTGTACGACCACGGCCCATTGTTGTTCGCATCGCTGAAGCTCCAGTTGAACGACCAGAGCAGACCGGTGATCGCTGTGTCGTCCGGCCCGGCGTTCACGACCGGCGCGCTATTGGGCGTTGTGCAGGTCACTGAGAACGTGGTGTTAGCAGTCCCGCCCGCGGGGACCGTAACGCTGCGGGGGTTGCTGCTCACCGCACACGTCGACGCGATCCCCGACAGCGCCACGTTGTGGCTGGTGGCCGAGAGTCCGTTGTAGGTCGTGCTGGTGTTGATTCCGATCGCCCGGCTGTTCCCGCCGTCAACGGTCACGGTATAGCCGTCCGGATCCTGGCTCGTGCCCGACGTGCTGGTAAACACGGTCAGGTTTCCGGTCGGGGCTGTGACCGTCACGGTCGCCGTCTGGGTGATGGCCACGCCGCTGATCGTGGCGGACACGGTCTTCGAGCCAGCCACCGTGGAGCTCAGGCTCCCCGTCGCGACCCCGCTCCCGCTCGTCGCGCCCGCCGACGGGGCCCGCCGTCACTGTCACCGTCGCCGTCTGCTTGATCGCAACCCCGTTGATGGTTGCCGAGACCGCCTTCGATCCGGCGACAGTGGAGCTCAGGCTGCCCGTGGCGACACCGCTGGGGTTGGTCGGGCCCGGCTGCGTCAGCGTGTTACCCGAGCCGCTCGCCGACAGCACGACCGTTGCGCCGCTGATCGGATTTCCGCCCGCGTCCCGCGCCGTCACCGTAATCGTCGACGTCCCACTGCCAGCGGTGATCGAAGTCGGCGACGCCGTCACCGTCGATTGCGACGCCGAGACCGGTCCGACCGTCACGGTCACACTCGCCGTCTGGTTGAGCGCGACACCACCGGCCGTGGCCGAAATCGTCTTCGTCTCCACGACCGTTGACCGCAGCGTGCCCGTAGCGACGCCACTCGCGTTGGTTGCGCTTGCCGGCTGCGTCAGCGTATTGCCGGAGCCCGTCGCACTCAGCGCCACCGTCACGCCGCTCACGGGGTTGCCGTTCGCATCACGCGCGGTGACGGTGATCGTCGACGTCCCGCTGCCCGCCGCGATCGAGGTCGGCGACGCCGTCACCGTCGACTGCGTAGCCGAAACCGGGCCGGCGGTAACCGTCACGCTCGCCGTCTGCGTGATCGCGACTCCGCTGATCGTTGCCGAGACCGTCTTCGACCCTGCGATCGTCGAGCTCAAGCTGCCCGTTGCGACACCACTGCCATTGGTCGGGGCCGGCTGGGACAACGTGTTGCCCGAGCCGGTCGCCGACAGCACT
>QHUQ01000168.1 GCA_003221985.1 Gemmatimonadota bacterium
CCACCGTCATCCATCGCCTCCAGCAGTCGGGCAAGGCCCAGGTCACCAACTTCGCGGCCGCGTTGGCCGTCTACCCACCCGCCACGACGGTAGACCTGGTGGAGCGAACGTCCTGGAGCTGCCCGCACGGCGTCGAGCGGTGGCGCTCAGCTTGCGGCTGCAAAGTCCACACCGACCGGCCGTCGCAGCAAGATTGGCGCGCCCCGCTGCGCTTCGCGGTGGAGTGGCTCGCGCACGAAGTGCACGGGATCTACGACCGCGAGGGCCGCGATTTGCCTGGGGGATCGCGGGCGTTTCTCGAGGCCGCTGGAGCCACCGGGCCCGTCCGGGGGGGGGGCGACGAGAACACCGCGCGGCTCATCGAGATGGAGCGAGGGGTGCTGCGCGCCATGTCGTCGTGCGGTTGGTTCTTTGACGATATCGCCGGCCTCGAGGGCCGTCAGGTGCTCCGCTACGCCGCGCACGCGATCTCGCTCGCCGGCGCCGAGAGCGCCCGACTCGAGGCGGGGTTCATCGCTCAGCTTGGCGACGCGCGCAGCAACGATCCCGCCGCAGGGAGCGCGACTGACGTGTTTCGCAGCACCTTCCAGCCGACGCCGTCATGACCGCACCCCTGCGGTTCGTCTTTGGCCTGCACCTGCATCAGCCGGTGGGGAATTTCGACCACGTCATGGCCGATCACGTGCGCGACGTCTACCGGCCGATCATCGAGCGCGCGACCGCTGCCGGCCTCTTGCCGCTCACACTCCACGTCTCGGGCCCGCTGCTCGAGTGGCTGGAACAGCACGACACCGCCTGGCTCGACATGATCGGCCGGCTGGCGGCCGACCAACGCGTCGAGCTGCTGCTCGCGGGGTTCGACGAGCCGATCCTCGCGTCCCTGCCCCGCCCCGACCGCCTCGAGCAGATCGGCCGGATGCGCGAATACCTGAAGCGACGCTTCGGCGTGCAGGCGACCGGTCTCTGGCTGACGGAGCGTGTCTGGCAGCCGGAGCTCGCGGCGGACCTCGCGGAGGCCGGCGTCGAGTACGCCCTCGTCGATGACCGGCATTTCCTGGTGTGCGGTTTCCGGCACGAGCAGCTGCATCGACCCCACCATACGGAATCCGACGGCCGCCGCGTGGGACTGCTCGCCATCGACGAGCGACTGCGCTACCTGATCCCCTTCCGGCCACCGGAGGAGACGGCGGCGTACCTGCGCGAGCTGCGCTCGCAGGGCCACGGCCTCGCGGTGTTGGCCGACGATGGCGAGAAGTTCGGCGGCTGGCCGGGGACGAAAGACTGGGTGTACGGCTCCGGGTGGCTCGACACGTTTCTGCGCACCATGGAGCAGCTGACCGCTGCGGGCGAGATCAGGCTGGCGACCGGCCAGGAAGCGTTCCGGGAGGTCCCGTCAGGAGGACTCGCCTATCTCGGCACGGCGTCCTACCGGGAAATGGAAAAATGGGCGCTACCACCGGCCGCTCAGCGGGACCTCACGAGGCTCGAAGAGGAGCTTGGCCCCAAGGATCTGGAGGCTTCGGCAGCGTTCGTGCGCGGCGGACACTGGCACCATTTCCTGGTCAAGTACCCCGAGTCGAACCGCATGCACAAGACGATGGTAGCGCTGTCCGCGTTGTCGCGCAGCCGTGGCGATCCTGCGGAGGCCCGGCGGGCGATCGGGCGTGCCCAGTGCAACGACGCCTACTGGCACGGCGTGTTCGGCGGCCTCTATCTCCCGCATCTTCGCAACGCGATCTGGCGCCAGCTCGCCATCGCGGAGCGCGTGCTGCGCCAGGGAGAATCGCTGGCGTACGACGAGCTGGATCTCGATTACGACGGCTATCCGGAGCTATGGATTCATTCCGCGCAGTTCTCTGCGGTGATCAGCCCGCAGCGGGGCGGTGCGATCGAGATGTTGACGCGGTTCAAGGACCTCACAAATCTCGCCGACGTCTTGACCCGCCGGCGCGAATCCTACCACGAGATTCCCAAACAGTCGGCCGGCCACGGCGACAACAAGGGCGGCACCGCCAGCATCCACGACATCGAGAAAGCGTCTCGGCTCACCGCGCTGCCGCCGGTAGACGCCGAGCCGCGCGCCATCCTCGTGGAGCGACTGTTGGGCGACGATGTATCCGCCGCCGCCTACGCGAGCGCGAAGTACCAGGCGATCCGGTCGTGGGCAGCAGTGCCGATGAGTGCCCGCGTGTCGTTGAACGGCGACTCTGCGACCGTGCTACTGCGAGCGGACGATCTCGAGAAGCGATTGACATTCGACCGGATGGGTTGCCTCGACGTTGCCTACACCTGGAACGCGGCGGCCGCACCCGCGAACGCGGTGTTCGCGCCCGAGCTGTCGTTGGCTCGGGAAGTTGCCCTGCGCCTGCAGCCTGACACCGAAGTCTGGCGCTCCGAAATCACCACCGTCGCGCGCAGTGAGCGTGGCTTTGAGGAAACCGTCCAGGGATTCTCGCTCACGCCGCGTTGGCCGGCCCGTCTCGGGGCGTGCTCGCTCGAGCTCGGCGGGGGCACATGAGCTTCGCGGCGCTCGCCGGCCAGCTCGCCGAGGTGGGGCGCCTGTGCTATGCGCGCGGCTGGGCGCTCGGCACCAGCGGCAACTTCAGCGCGGTCGTCGGCCGGAATCCCCTCACGCTGGCGATCACGACAAGCGGTGTCGATAAGGGCGTCCTGGAGCCGGGCCACATCGTCGAGATCGACGAGCACGGCCGGGTGGTGGGAGGCGCCGGCACGCCATCGGCCGAAGCGACGTTGCACCTGGCAATCGTGCGATCGCGGGGAGCGGGCGCGGTGTTGCATACGCACTCGATTTGGAGCACGATTCTCTCAGGCACGGCCGGCGATAGTCTCGCCATCGACGGCTATGAGATGCTGAAGGGCCTGGACGACGTCCATACCCACGAGCATCGCGAGTGGCTGCCGATTCTCGAGAACACGCAGGATTGGCCCGCCGCCGTGCCGCGGATCGAGGCGAAACTGCGTGAGCATCCCGAGGTGCACGGCTTCCTGATCCGGCGGCACGGCCTCTACACCTGGGGCCGCGATCTCGCCGCAGCCAGGCGACAAGTCGAGGTATTCGAGTTTTTGTTCGAAGTGTTAGGACGAAACCGAGGTGCGACATGGCAACCGTGAAGATTCCCGCCGAGCAGCGGACACTGACCGATCAGCGCGAGGTGACCGAATACCTCGCGACGTTGGGCATCGACTATGAGCGCTGGCCGCTGGCGCAGCGCGCCGCGGCGAACGCGCCGGCGGAGGCCGTACTGGCGGCGTACGCGCCTGAAATCGAGCAGCTGAAGGCCCGCGGCGGATACGTCACGGCGGACGTCATCGACGTCACGTCCGCGACGCCCAACCTCGAGACGATGCTCGCCAAGTTCAGCACGGAGCATTGGCACGACGAGGACGAGGTCCGATTCATCATCCGTGGCCGCGGCCTGTTTCACATTCACCCGCGCGAGGGCGGCGGACCCGTCATCGCCATCGAGGTCGAGGCGGGTGATCTGATTCGCGTCCCGCGCGGCACCTGGCACTGGTTCGACCTGTGCGGTGACCGCGACATCCGCGCGATCCGGCTGTTCCAGGACAAGTCGGGATGGACGCCCCACTACACGAACAGCGGGACCGACAAGGGATACCAACCGCTCTGCATGGGGCCGAGTTACATCCCATTGCGCTGACCGACATTCGTGCGATCCTGCTGGACATCGAAGGCACGACCACGCCGATCGAGTTCGTCCAGCAGGTGCTGCTTCCCTACGCGCGTACCCGGATCCACGACTATCTGGAGCAGCACGCTGACGATCCCGGCGTCCGCGCCGACATCGCGTTGCTCCGGGCGGAACACGCCGCGGAATCACTGGGCGCCCCCGATCTGCCTCCCTGGAATCCCGAAGCCTACGTCTATTGGTTGATGGATCGCGACCGCAAGTCGACGGCATTGAAGGCGCTGCAGGGCCGGATCTGGGAAGCGGGCTTCCGCGCCGGCGAGCTGAAGGGCAAGGGCGCAGTCTACCCCGACGTGCGGCCGGCGCTGGCGCGCTGGCAGCAGGCCGGCAAGCGCATCGCCATTTTTTCGTCGGGCAGCGTGCAGGCGCAGCGCAATCTCTTCGCCAACACCACGGACGGCGATCTCTCGTCGTTTCTCTCGGGCTATTTCGACACGACGACCGGGCCGAAACGCGAAGCCAGGAGTTATCGTCAGATAGCGGCGACGCTGGGACAGGAGCCGCGTGACGTGCTGTTCATCTCGGACGTAACCGCAGAGCTCGATGCAGCCAGAGCGGCCGGCATGCGGACCGTGTTGTGTGTGCGCGACGCCGTCTCGCCGGACGATGCCTCCGCAAACCATCCTCGCATTCGCTCCTTCGCCGAGCTAGCGTAGGCGCCATGGGTCTCGCCGGTATCGTCGGGCTGCTCATGGTCGCGTGGGCGATTTTCACCTTCAATCGCCTCATCCGGCTGCGCCAGCTGGGCGACAATGCGTGGTCCGATATCGACGTGCAGCTCAAGCGGCGCCACGACCTGATTCCCAACGTCGTCGCCGTTGTGCAGGGCCACGCCGGCTACGAGAAAGGCACACTCGAAGCAGTCGTCGCGGCCCGCGGGCGGGCGCTCCAGGCATCTCAGGCGGGACCGGCGACACGCGCCCGAGAGGAAGACCCGCTCGGGAACGCGCTGCAACGCGTCGTCGCGGTGGCCGAGGCCTATCCCGAGCTGAAGGCCGCCGCGAGCTTCGCCTCGCTCCAGTCGACGCTGATCGACGTCGAAGAGCACCTCCAGAACGCCCGCCGCTATTACAACGCGGTCGTCCGTGATTTCAATATCGCCATCGCGCAATTCCCCGCCGGCATCATCGCCGGCATGATGCGGCTGCAGCCGCGGGAGTTTTTTGGCCTGGACGATCCCTCCGAACGGGCCGTGCCGAAGGTGCCAGTCGTTCTCCTGTTCCTGGCGCTGTCGGGCACGGGACTCAGTGCGCAACGCTCCTACTCGATCGAGCGGTTTGACGCGCGGATTCGCGTCAATCGCGATGCCAGCATCGATGTCACCGAAACGATTACCGCACGTTTCGTCGGCTCCTACAACGGGTTGTATCGCACGATCCCGGTCGTGTACCACGGCGCCCAGGGATTGAACTGGACGATCCGCCTCATGCTGCAGAGTGCGCGCGACAATGCGGGACACGATCTGCGCACCGAGACCAGCCAGGAAGGCGCCTCCGTCAAGTACAAGATCTGGATCCCCGGCGCCACCAACGCAGACCGTACCATCGTGCTGCGCTATCACGCGACGAACGCGCTGCGCTTCTTCGACGAGCACGACGAGCTGTACTGGAATGTCACCGGCGACCAGTGGGACGTGCCGATCCGCAGGGCCTCGGCGGAGATCGAGTTGCCGAGGGGAGCTCCCGGCGGGCGCCCGGAGATCGAGGTAGCTGCCGGCGCGCCGGGCGTGCGCGCGATCGCCTACAACGGCGTCTACGGATCGACGGCTCGCGATGCGAAGGTCACCATCAGCGACACCGTCATCCGCGTGGCGATGCCGCATCGGCTCGATTTCCACGAGGGCCTTACGGCGGTGGTCGGATGGGACAAGGGATTAGTGACGCGGCCGACCGCGATGGATCGCGCGATGGAGGTTGCGGGCAGCAACTGGCCATTCTTGATCCCGATCCCGGTCTTTCTCATTGCGTTCATGCGCTGGTCGCGGCGCGGTCGCGATCCGCGGCGCCGCCCGGTGACCGTGCTGTACGAGCCGCCCGCGGGGATCACGCCGGCTGAGGCCGGCACGCTGATCGACCACTCGGTGGACATGCGGGACATCACCGCCACGCTGCTGGACCTTGCCGTGCGCGGCTACATACGCATCGAGGAACAGGAGAATCCGAAGCTGCTGGGCCTGTTCGGCGGCGGGACGGATTACACGCTGCACCGGCTCAAGTCGAGCGAAGGGCTCAAGCCGCATGAGCTGGCCGTATTCAACGGCGTCTTTGGCAAAGACGACGTCTTCGGGAGCTTCAGCGCCAGCTCCACCATGTCGCTCAGCGTCAGCGTCGATGGCAAAGAGATCCCGCTCAAGACCGATCCCGCAAAGATCAGCCCTCCGTCGACTGGGGGCGGGACCACCCGCCAGCGCGTGCCCTTAGAGGAGTTGAATCAGCGCTTCTACCAGCACCTCAATCCCATTCGGAATGCGATCTGGGATCAGCTGATCGACAGTGGCTTCTACAGGAAGCGCCCCGAGAAGGCGAGGCACGACGCGATGCGGTTGGGCTGCGCGCTGCCGCTGGTGATCGCCATCGCGGGCTCTCTGCTCTCCCCTCTCTTCCTGCTGACGCCGGTGCCGTTCATCCTCGCCGCGCTCGTGTCGGCAGTGATCCTGTACATCTTTGCGCAGCTCATGCCGTCACGGACCGAGCCCGGCACGCGGGCGCTCGAGCAGGTGCTCGGATTCGAGGAGTTCCTGCGCCGCGTCGACTCGGAGCACACGCAGGCCATCGTCGGCCACCCCGAGTTGTTCGATAAGTGCCTGCCGTATGCGATGGCTTTCGGTGTCGATCAACAGTTCGCGCGCGCGTTCGAAGGCATCTACAAAGAGCCTCCCGGCTGGTACGTCGGACCGAGCGTCACGGACTTCAACGTCAGGAATCTCTCGCGCCGGGTCACACATCTCGAAACGTTCCTCCGGACGACGATGACATCCACCCCGCGCAGCGTCGGGACGACCTGGTACTCGTCCGGGGCGAGCGGTGGCGGGTCGTCGTCCTCACCGAGCTGGTCGTTCGGCTCGGGATTCGGCGGCGGTGGCAAGTCGGGCGGCGGTGGATTCTCGGGCGGGGGCGGTGGAGGGGGCGGCGGTGGCGCATTCTAACATCACGAGCCTCCTGCTCCTCCTCGCACTCACGCCACCTCAGCGGTCACTTGCCGCGCAGGAGAAATCGTACTCCATCCAGCGCTTCGATGCGGCCATTCGCGTGAACAAAGATGCGAGCATCGACGTCACCGAGACGATCACGGCGCGCTTCGCCGGTTCGTGGAACGGCTTGTACCGCACGATCCCCGTCGAATACCGCACCTCGCAAGGATTGAACTGGACGCTCGGCGTCGCGTTGCTCGGCGCGCAAGACCAGTCAACGGGACAGAATTTGCGCACGGAGACCAGCCGGCAGCGGCACTACATCAAGTACAAGATCTGGATCCCGGGCGCCGCCAACGCGGATCGCACGATCGTCCTCCGCTATCGTGCGATCAACGGCCTGCGCTTCTTCGACGAGCACGACGAGCTGTACTGGAACGTGACCGGCGATGAGTGGGAAGTGCCGATCCAGATGGCAACAGCCGAAATCGAGCTGCCGGCGGGTACTCCCGGCATCCGGGCGATCGCGTTCAACGGGGTATACGGGTCCGGCGCACGCGATGCGAGCGTTGCGACTGATGGCAACATGGTCCGCGTCGCGATGCCACACGCGCTCGGCTATCACGAAGGCCTGACAGTCGTCGTGGGCTGGGATAAGGGTGTCGTCGTTGCACCCTCGGCTGCCGCCCGCGCGGCTGCCACCGTAAGCAGCAACTGGCCGCTGCTCCTGCCCATCCCGGTTTTCCTGCTCGCGTTCTGGAGCTGGTGGCGACGGGGTCGCGATCCTCGCCGCCGGCCCATCGCGGTCCAGTACGAACCGCCAGCCGGCATGACGCCGGCCGAGGCGGGCACGTTGCTCGACAACTCCGCGGACATGCGCGACGTCACCGCGACGATGATCGACCTGGCTGTGCGCGGTCAGCTACGCATCGAGGAGCACCAGAATCCGAAGTTGTTCGGCCTGTTCGGCGGTGGGACGGAGTACTCCTTGCACCGGCTGAAGCCGGTCGCGGGCGACCCTGGTGACGGCATGGCGCCGCACGAGAGCAAGGTGTACACGGGAATCTTCCTTGGCCACAGCGAGGTCGTCCCTCTCGCAGAGCTCAAGGACGAGTTCTACAAGCATCTCCCGGGAATTCGCGACGCCATCTTCGACGCATTGACCGGCAACGGCTTTTACCGCAACCGACCTGACAAGGTGAAGCAAAACTGGATCGGGGCGGCGGTTGGCATCGGCGTGTTGGTGGGCGTCGGCGGCACGTATTTCTCGAAGCTCACACTGCTCACCCCGGTCCCGTTCGTCATCGCTGCGGTCGTGTCCGCGCTCATCCTTATTGTCTTCGCGCAAGTCATGTCGGCTCGGACCGAAGCGGGAGCTCGTGCGCTGGAGCACATTCTGGGATTTGAGGAGTTCCTGCGGCGTGTCGAATCCGAGCAGTTCAAACGCGTCATCATCGGCCATCCAGAACTGTTCGACAAGTATTTGCCCTTCGCCATGGCCTTCGGTGTGGAGAAGCAGTTCGCACGGGCGTTCGAAGGGATCTATACCCAGCCGCCGCAGTGGTACGTCGGACCGAGCATCATCAACTTCAACGTGAGTCACTTCTCGAGCAGCATGTCGCATCTGGGCACGGTGGCGAGTACGACGATGTCGTCGTCGCCGCGCAGCTCGAGTGGATCGGGGTTCGGCGGAGGTGGAAGCTCTGGAGGCGGTGGGGGTGGCGGCGGCGGCGGCGCGTTCTAAAGGTATTTCCTCATGAGCTGCCGGATCGCGATTGGCTTGGCTCAGCTCCTAACGTTGGCGCTGCCGCTCGCCGCCGGCGCGCAGAGCCTCCGTGTCCGGACGGCGACGGGCCGTCTCCGGCTCGACGGCCGTCTGGATGAGCCCGATTGGATGCGCGCCGACTCCCTAACGGACTTCCGCCAGCGTGAGCCTCGCATGGGAGAGCCTGCGACCGAGCGAACCGTCGTCCGCGTGCTGCGCGATGCCGGCGCCCTCTACGTCGGCATACGGGCGTACGACGGAGCACCGCGTCGCATCCGCGCCACCCAACTGCGGCGCGACGCCAGCCTGTCGAGCGACGACAATGTCCAGTTCATCATCGACAGCTTCCACGACCGCCGCGGCGCGTTCGTGTTTGGCACGAACCCGAATGGCGCCCGCTGGGACGCACAGCTGGCCGATCTCGACAACCTCAACGAGAACTGGAATGGCATCTGGGACGTCGCGGTGTCGCGCGACGCCACGGGATGGGCGGCCGAGTTCCGGATTCCGTTTCGCACGCTGCGCTTTCGCAACGCGACGGATGTGCGGTTTGGCTTCAACGTGCGCCGTTTCATTCGGCGCAAGAACGAACAGGATCTCTGGCGCTCCTGGGGTCGCACGGAAGGGTTGTATCAGCTGCTGAGAGCCGGCGAGCTGAGCGACATCGGTGACGTGGGTCGGGCCCGTGACGTGGAGCTGTATCCCTATGTGCTGAGCCGCGCAATCGAACCGGCACACGACAGCGTCGGCGCGCGCGCGGCGGATGGCTTCGTCGGCGCCAAGGCGGGGCTCGATGCGAAGCTCGCGGTCTCGCCGACGCTCACGGCGGACGTCACGGCCGGCACCGACTTCGCGCAGGTGGAGGCCGACCAACAGGTCATTAACCTCACGCGCTTCCCGTTCTTCTTCCCGGAAAAGCGGCAGTTCTTCCTCGAGTCGAGTGGGCAGTTTGACTTCGGCACGGCGGAACGGGCTCAGGTGTTCTATTCGCGGCGCATCGGATTGGACTCGACCGGCAGCGCTGTCCCCATCGTGGCGGGTGGCCGGCTCTACGGACGTGCCGGCCCGTGGCGCATCGGCGTTCTCGACGCGCAAACCGGGGGTGAGCGTGCCAATAATGCCGTGGTGCGCATGCAGCATGATCTGCTGGCGCGATCGTACGTCGGGATCATCGGCACCCTGCGAACGGCTGCGGGATCCGGTCCCGCGGCAACGGCGGGGTTCGACATGGATTTCCCGCTCATCGTGCACGGGCAGAATCTCGAGCCCAAATTCTGGATCGCCGGCAGCCGGACGCCCGGCGTAAGCGGTGTCCCGCTCGCCTGGCGACTATCGGCCGACAATCCCAACGATCTCTTCGACAACTTCATCTCGCTGTATCGCATCGACGCGGGATTCGATCCCGCGCTGGGCTTCGTGCGGCGCACCGGAATCTGGGAGACGACGGGCCACGTCGATTTCATGCCGCGGCCCCATGCACTCGGCATTCGCCAGCTCGATTTCACGGTGCCCATTCCCAGCTGGGACATCATTGCCGATGCTTCCGGGTCCCTGGGGCGCACCGGCGACTGGCAGACGGCATGGTTCGAGTGGCGCGTGTTCGGCGGTGACCGCGACAACGGCGACCATTTCGAGATCAACTATCAGCGCCAGTTCGATGCGCCGCGCGACACGTTCGAGATGTTCCGGGGCGTGAGTGTGCCGCCGGGGCGATACTGGTGGTCGCGCTACGAGCTGCAGTACGAGACCTCGGCAGCCCACCCACTGAGCATCGGGGCCTTTGTGAACTGGGGACCCTTCTACGGGGGCCGCAGCGCCGACCTGGAGCTCCAGGGCACGTGGCGCGGCGGTGGCCACGCCATCGTCGGCGTCAACCTGACGCGCACCGCGGCGCGTCTCCCGGCGCGCGGCTTCACCGCCCTCCAGACCTCGAGTCGCCTCGAGTACGACTTCAATCCTCGCACCAGCCTGCTCGGCTTCGTCCAGTACACGAACGAAGATCAGCGCGTCGATTTCAACATCCGCTTCCACTGGATTCCGGTGATCGGCGACGATGTGTTCATCGTTTGGAACTCGGGCTACAGCACCAATCCCGCGACGCGGTATCGATTCCCTGCTACCTCCTCCCTCACGAGGCAACTGAAC
>QHUQ01000147.1 GCA_003221985.1 Gemmatimonadota bacterium
GCCAGAGCGACCGTCCGCTACTATCAGAAGCGGTCGAACGCGGTGACCGAGTACAAGGAGTTTGCGGGCCGGACACACTTCCTCGCCGGGCAGGACGGTTGGGAGGAGATCGCGGACTATGCGCTCGACTGGGCGCTTCGCCACGCGCGCAATGGGTCAGCCCAGCGGAGCGTGTGAAGCAACACGTCGTTCTAAACCACGTGCCGCTGCTCGACGAGCTGCTCAACCGTCACGCGAGCGTCATCGGGCGGGACTTCACCGCCTACCGGAACCACACCTATCGCGTGGTGAACTTCTGCGTGGCTCTGTCGCAGGGGGACCCCGAGATCATCCAGCGGAAGGCGGCTATTGCCGCAGCGTTCCACGACCTGGGGATCTGGACCGACGGGACCTTCGACTATTTGGCACCATCCGAGAGGCTGGCGCAGACGTATCTGGCCGGATCAGGCGACGGCTCCTGGGAGCCCGAGATCCGTGACATGATTCACTATCATCACAAGATCACGCGCTACGCCCAGAGCGCGGACAATCTCGTGGAGACATTTCGGGAGGCCGATTGGATTGACGTGTCTCGCGGTCTGCTGAAGTTCGGCTTGCCGCGCAGGTTTCTCCACGACGTGTTTGCCGCGTTCCCCAACGCCGGTTTTCACAAGAAGCTGGTGCAGCTCTCGGCTGGACGGTTTGTGCGACACCCGCTGAATCCGTTGCCGATGTTCAGGGCCTGATTGGCACTACGAGGTCGTCAAGCGAGCCGCCGCGGCGAATCGGCGCACGATCTCTCCGGCCGGCTCGACCGCGCGAATCCCCGCGACACTCTTGCCAGCCTGCCAGTAGTCCTTGGAGGTCTTTTCTCCCGCGCCACCGGCGAGCGAGGCGCGCTTGAGCTGCCACGCCGAGCGCAGCGCATAGATCGTCCGCATCCAGTGCTTGGTCCTGCGACCACGCAGCATCCAGCGCGCGATCGGGCCCGCCTTCGTACCGATCCGCTCGACGTACGGGGTGCGAATCACGGACAGCGGCACGCCCGTGACGCGCTCGGTGAGAACGATGTCGGCCTCGCTGGCCCGCACGATCGCCTGCTTATAGTCGTCGTGCGCGCCGCACTCGTTGGTCGCGATGAAGCGCGTGCCGAGCTGCGCGCCGGCATAGCCTATCCGTAAGGCTGCGACGAAGCCGGTCTCGTCGCCAATACCACCGGCGCAGACGACGGGCACGCCCAGATCGGCGAGCTCATCGTACAGCGCCTTGGCGCTGCGCGGCCCCGCATGGCCACCCGCGCGATTGTTCACCGCGATGAGGCCGTGCACGCCGCCCGCCAATCCCTTCTCGGCCCACTTCCGCTCCGTCACGTCGTGGTAGACGATGCCCCCCCCGCCCGCCGAGGCGACGCGATCCACGACCCAGCGCGGATTGCCCAGCGAAGTGACGAAGAAGCGCACGCCCTCCTCGAGCGCGATGTCGACATAGCGACGCATACGCTCGAGATAGAACTTCGAGCCCCGCTCGATCAACACATTCATGCCGATCGGCTTGGCGGTGGTACGCCGGATGAGTCGGAGCCCCTCCCGCAGGTCCTGCCCGTACACGTAGATCATCGAGAGCGGTTGCACGACGCCGATGCCGCCGGCCGCCGAGACGGCCGCGACGAGCTCGGCATTGGAGCAGGGGTACATCGCGCCGCAGATCAGCGGCACCTCGATCCCGAGCTGTCGCGTGAGAGGCGTATCGAGGAAACTCATCGAGGGGGGATGGGTCGCAGCCGCCAACGGGCGGTGGCATGCGCGACGACGTCGCCCTGGGCATCGGTGATCGTGACCGGGGCTTCATACTCGCGCTCTACGGTTACGTCGACGCTCCCCCCGCTCACCCGGCACTCGGCCGTCAGCAGACCGCGCGCCTTCTTCAGATAGGAGATCGAGAAGCCGGTCACGATGCCCTGGACGCCGGGCGGCAGTCCGACCAGGACCGCGAGTCCGCTCGCCATCTCGGCGAGATTGGCCAGGGCCATCGCATGCACCGACCCAAGATGATTCCTCACCCGCCGGCGGTCGCGCAGCGTCACTCGACACAGGCCGGGTTCCAGCTCGGCCACGCGGGCGCCGATCGAGCGGGAGTAGGGAGCCAGCCAGCCCACGAGCAGACTGAATAGCGTCTTGCCGCCCGGGAGCCTGGAGAGGCGGCGCCAGGACGCGCGGAGTCGTTCGCCGGGCGCGGACATGGAGGAGGGCACGGGATCGAATGTAGTTTAAGTTGTCACCACATGACGCAGCTCGTTTTCGCCGGCGTCGGCGTCGATTTCGGCGACACCACCCTCTTCTCGAACGTCTCCTTCACGGTCGCCCCGGGCGAACGGTGGGGCATCGTGGGCCGCAACGGCTCGGGGAAGACCACCCTCTTCCGGCTATTGACTGGTGAGCTCGAGCCCACGCGCGGCAGTATCGCGCGCGGGCCCCGCCTGCGGGTCTCGCTGCTGGAGCAGCACCGCGACTTCGGCGCCGCCACGACGGTGTGGGAGGCCGCGGCCGGAGAGCTGGCCGAGCTGCTGGCGTTGGAGCAGTCGCTCGTACAGCAGGCCGCCGACCTGGCACACGACTCCTCGGCGCGCGCCCTCGCCCAGTACGGCGAAGACCTGGAGCGCTTTGAGCGGGAAGGCGGCTACGCAGTCACCGCGCGCATTGACGCGGTGTTGCATGGACTCGAATTCGATCCCGCCCAGGCCCGCGTCACGCCGCTCTCCGCTCTGAGCGGCGGTGAGCTCGGTCGCCTCGGCCTGGCGTGCCAGCTGATGACGACCGCCGACGTGTTGCTGCTCGACGAGCCGACGAACCACCTGGACCTCGAAACCACCCGCTGGCTCGAGGAGTACCTCGCCGCAAGCGGGCGCACGGTGCTGCTCGTGAGTCACGACCGCGCATTCCTGTCCGCCACCGTGGACCACGTGCTGCATTTGGAAGGAAAGACCGCGACGGCATATACGGGCGGCTACGCCGCCTTCGTGACCCAGCGCGCCGAGCGCCGGCTGGCGCAGCAGCGGGCCTACGACCAGCAGCAGCGCACGATCGCGCACGAGAAGGATTACATCGCGCGCAACATCGCAGGCCAGAACAGTCGCCAGGCGAAGGGCCGGCGCAAGCGGCTCGAGCGGCTGCCGCGATTGAGTCCCGTCATTGGCGCCGAGGGGACGATGGCCGTGCGCTTCGAGGTGCCGGAGCGCGGCGGCGATCAGGTGGTCAGCGCGAAGCACGTGAGCGTCGGAATCGGCGCGCGCACCCTGGTGGACCGGTTCAGCGGCACACTGGAGCGGACCGGCGTGCTGGGCATTATCGGCCGCAACGGAGCGGGGAAGTCCACGCTCCTGCGGGCGCTCCTGGGCGAGCATCCGACGCAGAGCGGCGAGCTCCGGCTCGGCACGTCGATCACGGCCGGGTACTACCGTCAGGATCTCTCGCAGGTGCCGCTCGACCGCACGTTGTACGATGTGATCGCCGCGCTGCGGCCGAAGTGGGAGCGCGGCCGCATCCAGGGGCACCTGGGACGATTCGGGTTCTCGGGGCAGGAAGTGCAGCGGCGCGCCGACTCATTGTCGGGTGGCGAGCGGGCGCGCGTCGCGCTTGCGATCCTGATGTTGTCGGGTGCCAACCTACTGGTGCTCGACGAGCCGACCAATCACCTGGACGTCGAATCCATCGAGGCGCTCGAAGACGCGATCGACGCGTATGACGGCACAGTCATTCTGGTGAGTCACGACCGGGCGCTGTTGCGCGCCCTGACGACCCGGATTTGGATCCTCCACGAGCGGCGCATGACCGAGTTCGCGGGCAGCTTCGCCGAGTGGGAAGAAGTCAGCACGGAGCGCGCCCATGCCGCGGCGGTCAGCGCCGCCGAGGAACAGGCGCTGCGGCGGGTCCACGAGCATCAGCGCGTTGCGCCTCCCGCCAAAAAGGATCCGCGCAAGGAGCTGCGCCGGGCGCAGCAGGGTCTCGAGCAGGCCGAGGCTCGTGTGACCGAGCTGGAGTCCCAGGTCGCGCGCGTAGTCACGGCGTTGGAGGACCCGGCGCTGTACACGAAACCCGACGGCGCCGCCAAAGCCCGGGCGTTCGGCGCCGAGCTCGAGACCTTGAAGCGGGAGCTCGATGCGGCGCTGGAGCGGTGGACATCTGCGACCGAGCAGGTCGAGATGCTTGACGGACTCGCGTAGCGCCGTTCTCGTTGGCTCACCATCCAGGGAGTGGCGACAATGCAATTGGCGATGATCGGGTTGGGCCGTATGGGCGGCAACATGGTGCGGCGGCTCGTCCAGGGTGGACACGAGCTGATTGCCTACGACCAGAGCGCCGACGCGGTCAAATCACATGTCGGCACTGGCGCCAAGGGCGCCAAGGACCTCGCCGACGTAGTGCGACAGCTGACCCCGCCGCGAGTCGTTTGGATCATGGTGCCGGCCGCAGCGGTCGAAGGCACCATCGAGCAGCTCGTACCGCATCTGAGCCGCGGCGACATCGTCATCGACGGCGGCAACTCGAACTTCCGCGACTCGCAGCGTCGCGGGGACGCGCTCAAGGGGAACGGAATCGAGTTCGTGGACGTCGGGACGAGCGGCGGGATCTGGGGCCTCACCCTCGGCTACTGCCTCATGATCGGGGCATCGCCCGCCGCGTTCCAGCATTGCGAGCCGATCTTTCGGACCCTCGCGCCGCCCGAGGGATGGGCGCATGTAGGCCCGCCCGGAGCCGGCCACTACGTCAAGATGGTGCATAACGGGATCGAGTACGGAATGCTGCAGGCGTACGCCGAGGGCTACGAGATTCTCCACGCTTCTCAGGATTTCAAGCTCGAGCTGGGCGAGATCGCGAAGCTGTGGAACCACGGCAGCGTGGTTCGCTCCTGGCTGAACGAGCTCGCGGAGCGCGCATTCTCGCGTGACGACCAGCTGGCCGGCATCCGTGGCTACGTGGAGGACTCGGGCGAGGGGCGCTGGACGGTGGAAGAGGCGATGCGCCTGAACGTGCCGGCCCCGGTCATCACGTTGTCGCTGCTCGCGCGGTTCCGCTCGCGGCAGCAGGAGTCCTTCGGCGCGAAGGTGATCGCCGCGCTGCGCCACGAGTTCGGCGGCCATGCGGTGCAAACCAAATGACGCGCTCAACACGCCCTGAAACTGATACAGGGAGGCCGTATGCGTAGTGTCGCGCTTGTCCTCACACTGTCTGCGGTGAGTCTCGCGGCCCAGAACCCCGCGCACTATCAAATCACACACACGTTTGTTCTGGGAGGCGAGGGCCGCTGGGACTATGTCATCCCCGACCCGCCGCGCCAGCGCGTGTTCATTGCCCGGCAGGACCGGGTTATGGTGGTGGACGCGCGCGACGGGAAGCTGCTTGGCGAGGTCGGCGGTATTCACGGCGCTCACGGCGTTGCCCTCGTGGAGGCGGCGCACCATGGGTTTGCGACCTCGGGGAACGACAGCGCAGTCGTGATGTTCGACCCCAGCACGTTTCAGGTCCTGTGCCGCATTCCCGCCGCGGAGGACGCCGACGCGATCGTGTACGACGCAGTGTCCAATCGGGTGTTCACATTCAACGGGGATGCGCACTCGTCCACGGTTGTCGATCCGGGCCCGGGGCGACTCGTCACCAACATTCCCCTGGGCGGGAAGCCCGAGTCGGGCGTCGCCGCGGGCAATGGGAAGCTCTACGTCAACATCGTCGACAATGGCGAGGTGGTGGAGATCGACGGAAAGTCGTTCACCGTTACCCGCCGCTGGTCAACAGCACCCTGTCAGCAGCCGGTCGCCATGGCCATCGACACCACACATCACCGCCTGTTCAGCGGGTGTCGCAGCGGCCTCTTGGCGGTCTCTGATTACCAGGCGGGTCGGGTCGTCGCCACCGCGCCCATCGGGGCCGGCGTGGACGGTGCTGCGTTCGATCCTGCGGCGAGCGATGCTTTCGCGTCGAACGCGGATGGCACACTGACGGTCATTCATGAAGATAGTCCCGACCAATTCCACGTTGTCCAAAACGTCCAAACCGCGCCGGGTGGCCGTAACATGGGTTTGGATCCCACGACACATCGTGTCTACGTTGTCTCCGCTCGGTTCGGGCCCGCTCCGGCTGACTCCACGGCAGCCAATCCCAGACGCCGTCCGCCCATCATTCCGGGGTCGTTCATGATGATGGTGGTGGAGCCAATCCCGCAGCGATAGGGCACCAACTCATGACGTACGCTCGCTCGATCGTCCTGTCGCTGACACTGCTCGCACCAGCGCAGGGGCTTTCTCAGAACGCACTGTCGGTCGACGGACTGCGCGTCGAGTACCTCACCAATCCGATCGGCATCGACGTGGTGCAGCCGAGGCTGAGTTGGCGGATTGCGAGCACTCGACGCAACACCATGCAGGCCGCCTATCAACTGCAGGTCGGGATGAACGAAGCGAGCCTGACTCGCGGGGCGAATCTGCTGTGGGATTCCGGGAAGAAGGTCTCCGACGCCTCGGTGTTTGTGGACTACGGCGGTCCGCAGACGGTATCGCGGACGCGCTACTACTGGCGCGTGCGCGTCTGGGATTCGAGCGGCCGTCCCTCCCCGTGGAGTGCGATCGCGTTCTGGGAGACGGGACTGTTGCAGCCCACGGACTGGACCGCCCAGTGGATCGGCCCACCGTCAGCCCCATCCGATAGCCTGCCGTCCCCGTCGCCCCTGTTGCGTCGGGCATTTCGTGTCGACGACCGTGTTCGCTCGGCGCGTCTCTACGTCACCAGCCTCGGCCTCTACGAGGCGTATCTCAACGGCCAGCGGATCGGCGACCAGCTCTTCACCCCTGGCTGGACGTCATACCGGCGACGCCTGCAGTACCAGACCTATGACGTCACCTCGCTGGTGCGACCGGGCGCAAATGTCATCGGCGCCATGCTCGGGGATGGCTGGTACCGGGGGCAGCTCGGCTTCTTCGGGCAGCGCAATCTCTATGGCCGGCGGCTCGCCGTGCGCGCACAGCTCGAGATCCGCTATGAGAGCGGACGCACCGAGCGCGTCGTGTCGGACAGCGGCTGGAAGACCAAGACGGGTCCGGTGCTCGCGTCGGACATCTATGGCGGTGAAACGTATGACACGCGGCGAGAACTCAGCGGCTGGGCGAGCGCGCCGTACGACGATCGCGAGTGGGTAGCGGTTGCTCGCGTCGATCCGCCCCCGTCCGCGCTGGTCGCATCGCTGTCGCCACCGGTACGTCGCGTACGCGAGCTGCGCCCGGTGGCGATCCGCCTGGCGCCGTCGGGCGAAACGATATTCGACCTCGGCCAGAACTTCACCGGCTGGGCGCGTCTCAGCGTCCGCGGACCGGCCGGTACGACCGTCACGCTGCGCTTCGGCGAGGTGCTCGACCGGGAGGGCAATCTCTACACCGCCAACCTGCGCGCAGCCGCTCAGACGGACCGCTACACACTCAGCGGGAACGGTCGAGAAGTGTACGAGCCGCACTTCACATTCCATGGCTTTCGGTACGTGGCCGTCCGAGGACTTCCCGCTCCACCGGATTCGGCCACCATCACGGGCATCGCGGTCTCGTCCGATCTCGCGCAGACGGGGAGTCTCGTAACCTCGGACTCGCTGCTCAACCAGCTGCAGCGGAACATCGTCTGGGGTCAGCGCAGCAATTTTCTCGACGTGCCGACGGACTGCCCGCAGCGCGACGAGCGTCTCGGCTGGACGGGAGATGCCCAGGTGTTCGCGCGGACTGCCGCGTTCAACATGGACGTCGCCGGCTTCTTCGCGAAGTGGCTGTCCGATGTGGCGGCCGATCAGGATCCCAGCGGCAGTGTCCCGTGGGTGATTCCGAATCCACTGGGCGGTGACTCGACCCACTTCGCGGGCACCGCCGGTTGGTCCGATGTCGCCGTCATCGTTCCCTGGACGATGTACCTGACGTATGGCGACCGGCGCTTGCTCGAGCGCCAGTATCCGAGCATGCGCGCGTGGGTCGATTACGCGCGGCGCCGAGCGGGCACGGGCCTGATCTGGAGACCGGGATGGCAGTTCGGCGACTGGCTGGCGCTGCACAGCGACGATCCGTCGTACCCCGGCGCGACGACCGGGACGGACCTGATCGCGACAGCGTTCCTGGCCCACTCGACCGATCTGGTGTCGCGCACGGCGGCGATACTCGGGCACGAGAGCGACGCGGCCGAGTATCGGGCGCGCTTCCGAGCGATCCGTGAGGCGTTCAATCGGGAGTTCGTCTCGCGGACGGGCCGAGTGGGGGAGAACACCCAGACGGCCTACGCGTTGGCGATCGCGTTCGATCTGCTTCCGGATTCGCTGGTATCGGTCGCAGGCGGGCGCCTGGCGCAGGACGTGGAAGCGCGCGACCACCATCTCACCACGGGCTTTCTCGGCACTCCCTACCTTCTGCACGTGCTCGGCGCCACGGGGCACATTGCGGACGCGTTCGCGCTGCTCACTCAGCGGACCTACCCGTCCTGGCTCTACCCGATCACCCGAGGGGCGACGACGATGTGGGAACGGTGGGACGGCATTCGTCCCGACAGCTCCTTCGAAGATCCCGGGATGAATTCGTTCAATCACTATGCCTTCGGCGCGGTCGGCGATTGGATGTACCAGAACATCGGCGGTATCGATGTCGATCCGGCCGGGCCGGGGTACCGGCGGTCACGCATCGCACCGCGCCTCGGGGCGGGTCTGACCAGTGCGAGCGCGTCGCTCGAAACCGCTTATGGGACGCTGCAATCCGCGTGGAGACTCGAGGGTCAGCGGTTTGTACTCGACGTCACCGTTCCGGCAAACACGTCCGCCGAGATCACCCTGCGGGACGCCCGCCTCGACGCGGTGCGAGAAGGAGGATTTCCCGTGGACGCGCGCGACGGAGTGCGTGCCGCTCACCAACGTGGCAAAGACGTGGTCGTGGACGTGGGCTCGGGGCGTTACAGATTCGCGGTCAGTCCATGACTCGGCAGGTTGAGTGCACGAACAGGAGACCATCATGACTGCCAAGTGCGCTGCGATCATCGTTGGGCTCAGCGTGTTCTCGATTCAGCCCATCGTCGCCCAACGGATCGCAGACTACGCCCTGCTCCGCACCGCTCAGCCGAGAAGCATGAGCCCTACATTTTCCGTGGCGGTTGCGGATTCCCAGTCCCACAAGCGGCACACCTACTGGCTCGAGGGCGCGCTTGTCGGCGGTTTGATAACCGGCGCGTTGGGAGTCGAGCTGTCGCAATTCTGCGAGACGAAGTGCCACCACAGCAAGCTGTTGGGGTTCGTGATTGGGGCCGTCCCGGGGTTCACGATCGGTGCCTTCTTCGGGGACACCATGAAAAAGGAACCCGAGGAGCACGAACCCGAATAGGAGGTTGCGTGCGGCATCGTGACCGAGAAGTGAGCCCGCGCGGCGGATAGATTAAAGGAGTCCTCTCAATCGGAGCAAGAAGATGGTTCTCGGCCTACGTACGGTGATCTATCACGTCCCCGATCTCGAACGCGCCAAGCAGTGGTACAGCGCAGCCTTCGGTATCCAGCCCTACTTCGATGAGCCATTCTATGTCGGCTTCAACATTGGCGGCTTTGAGCTCGGCCTGGATCCGGACACGAAAGGCGTAAAGCCGGGTCCGGGCGGCACGGTCGCCTATTGGGGAGTCGCCAATGCCGAAAAAGCAGTCGAGCACTTTGTTGGAGCCGGCGCGAAGCTCAAGTCTCCCGCGAGAGACGTCGGAGAAGGCATCAAGGTTGCAACGGTGTCGGATCCCTTTGGGAACCTCATGGGACTCATCGAGAATCCCCATTTTGAAGCTGCCAAGACGAAATAATTCACGTTTAGACCGTGCCCGCCACTCCCTCACACGCCCTAGTTGGATTCGCGCTCGCTGCATGGGCTCAGCAGCGCCCTCCCATCCGGCGCGTGTGCCTCGCCGCCGCCGCCTGCGCCGCCCTGCCGGACATCGATGTCATCAGTTGGCCGCTCCACATCTCGAACGCGTCGCTCTTTGCCCACCGCGCCATCACCCATTCACTGTTGTTCGCGCTCCTCGGCGCGATGCTGGCGACCCGCGTTTTCTTCGGCGGTGCAGAGTGGGCGCCATCGCGCGCCCGGATTGCGCTGATTCTCTTCCTCGCGGTCCTGTCCCATGCCTGTCTCGACGCGCTCACGACGTACTCCGTGGGCGTGGAGTTCTTCGCGCCGTTTTCCCAACACCGATTCCGGTTTCTGTGGACCCCGCTGGGTGATCCGCAGGGAAGGTTGGCTGGTCAGCTGATCCAGGAAGTGTTCGTCGTCTCGCTGCCCGCGGTCGCCCTCGGCTGGTTGGGGTTTCAGCGTGAAGATCGTGCTCGCTCGGCACGGCACGCCTGACTGGGACTTCAAGACGCCCATTCCGGGGCACGGGCTCGCCGCATGGCTGCGTGGCGAGAAGGACGCCCCGCTCGATCCGAGAGACCGCCCCAGTGCCGAGCTCGAGCAGCTCGCGCGTCAGGCGACTTGCCTGATCGCCACCCCGCTGCGGAGGTCGCTGGAGTCGGCTCGTCTCCTCGCCCCTGCGGCGGTGCC
>QHUQ01000272.1 GCA_003221985.1 Gemmatimonadota bacterium
CGACGTCGAAATACGTCGTCTCGAGCTCGGCCACCTTGCCGCCGACGTGCACGAGGTCCATGCGCGCATCGAGCCGGCGGAACAGGCGGTGCGCCGTGTTCAGCAGCGTCAGCGCGTCCTGGTTCCGGCCCATCGTCTGCATCAGCAGCGCCAGTTCGCGCACCGCCTCGGCTTCGTTCAGCACGGAGCCGGCGCTCACGGCCAGCTCGATCGCCGAGCGCAGCCGCGACTCGCCGAGCGCGGGCCGGCCGGTCTCGCGATAGACCATGCCGATGAGTTTGTAGGCTTCCGACTTGTCGGCGCGCAAATCGAGCTGATCGAAGATCGCGAGCGCGGCTTCGGCCATCCGGCGCGCCTGGTCGTAGCGCCCGCGCAGAAGGTACGCCTCGGCGTGATTCGCGAGACACATCCCCTGCAAATACACGTCGCCGGCACGCTCGGCGATCTCGTAACTCTTGCTGAAATAGCTGTCGGCCCAGTCGTACTGCCGCAGGTCGGTATGAACGATGCCAAGATTGACGTATGCCCTGGCGGAGCCATGCTCGTCATTGGTGGCGCGATAGTTCTCGACGGCGCGCTCGTAATGCCGGACAGCCTCGACCAGCTGGCCCCGGATGTTCGCGAGAATGCCGAGGTTTTGCTCGACGCGTGCGAGGAGCTCGCGGGCCTGCCCGCCGCGCTCGAGCGCCTGGAGGAAGTACCCGCGCGCCTCTTCCACCGCGCCCGTGCGCAGCGCTAACCCACCCATCGTGTTCAGGGCTTCAGCGGCGAGGACGTCGTTGCCGAGCGCGCACGCCACCTTGTAGCTGCGGTTACAGAAGTCGCTCGCCCGGGCCGACTCGTTGCGATGATGCAGCACGACGGCGAGCCGCCGCAGCGCCTCGGCGAGAATCGCCTTTTCGCCGGATCGTTCGGCAGTGGAAATCGCCGCCTCGTAGAGCTGCACGGCTTCGGGGATGCACGCGGCCCGTTCGCGGCTGCGCGCGTCGTGCAGCAGATCGGCTGCCGATCTTACCACGCGACCACGTAAGCGGAGAAGTGATTGACCTTACCCGTCACGCGCTTCGACAAGAGATTGTCGAGCGACAGGAGGTACGACAGGATAGTGAGGTTGTCGTTCGTATACGCGATCCGCTTCGGTAGGATCTTGCCGAGCAGGCTGCAGTTCGCGTAGCTCATGCTCAGCACGGCAGGAACGGCGAATTGCAGGCCCTCGGGCTGGAACTTGACGGCGTTTACGCCCAACCCAGTCGGCGCGGTCATCGTGATCGCCGTCGGCGCGGTGAGCGCGCGGGGCGGGATCACGAGCGAATGCGGACCCGCGCTGATCGAACCGCCGGCTGCTCCGATCGTCGCGGTCGAGGACGCGTAAGGCAGGTTGGAGCACTTGAGCAATCCCGTCGCGCCAAGGAGGCCGCCGATCAGACTTGCGTCGGGCGCGGGAGCTGCGGGGACTGACGTTGGTGTGCGGTCGGTGCAAGCGAGTGCGACCACCAGCAAGAGAACGGGCGCGATGAGGAGGCGACGGGCCTTCATTAGTGATCCTCTTTTAGGCGTTCGGAAGGGACCTTACCGGCGTACAACATGGGACTATTGAAGAGTCACTTCCGTGAGAATGGTCACAATGGGGACCGTTTTGGTGACATTGGGGTGGGGATACCATAGTTGGCGCCGATGACTGACACCCTCGCAAGCCTCGCCAAGGCCCTCGGTCCGAAATACGAAGTGCGCCGCGTGGTCGGCTCGGGCGGCTTCGCGGAAGTTTATGAGGTGTGGGATAAGGACTTAGAGCGCCGGCTGGCGGTGAAGGTGCTCCGGCCGGACGTCGCCTGGACCGCGGGCATGATCGAGCGGTTCCAGCGCGAGACCCGCGCCGGCGCCCGGCTCGAGCACGCCAACATTCTGCCGATCCATTTCGTGGGCGATGGCGAAGGGCTCGTCTATTACGCGATGCCGTTCGTCGATGGGATGTCGCTCGGCGAGCTGCTGAAGCGCTCGGGGGGCGCGCTGCCGCCCGACCGCGCCCTCGCGATCATCATTCCGATTCTCGACGCGCTCGATCACGCGCACAAAGCCGGGCTGATCCACCGCGACATCAAGCCCGAGAACATCATGCTCGACACGGCGCGCGGTCGGCCGCTGCTCGTCGACTTCGGGATCGCGCGCCGGCTCGACAGCGAGGCGGGCGCGGGGCTGACGCAGACCGGCCTGGTGATCGGCACGCCCCACTACATGAGTCCCGAGCAGGCCCTCGGCGATCCCAATCTCGGGCCGCAATCGGATCTCTACTCGCTCGGCTGCGTGCTCTTTCAGATGGTGACAGGCGTCCCGCCGTTCGACGGCGAGTCATCGCAACAAGTCGTCGGCAAGCACATCGCGGACCCGCCGCCCGCGGCCTCGACCGTCAATCCGAACGTGCCGCGCGAATTATCCGACGTGATCCTGCGCTGCCTCGAGAAGCAACCGAGCGATCGCTTCCGATCCGCGGGCGAGGTGATCGCGGCGCTCGAGAGCGACAAACAGCCGAGCACGATGCGCTCGCGAGCCTCGGCGGCACAAGCGGCGACTGAATTGCTGGTCAGCGGCGCGAGGACGGCGCCAACCGCACGTCGGCAAGGTGGCACGTCGGCACGACCGCGGCGTTTGGGATGGGTGATCCTTGCTATCGCACTGCCGGTCCTCGCACTCGGTGCGGGTGCGCTGTTCTTCAGGCAGCCGCAGCTCGTGTTCGAGAATCGGTTGACCGATATGGTTGCGGTGCAGGTCGGCGGCGAGGAGCGGCGCATTCTGCCCGGTGGCTCGTTCAACCTGAAGCTCGACCGCGCCCGCCGGCTCGATCTCTCGTGGCAGCTCGTCTCGCGGCTTGGCGTCTCGCTCGGCGACACGACGCGGATCGCCCGGCCCCGTGGCACCGTGCGAGTCGTGGCGAGCGCGCGGCCGACGCACGGCGCCTACTTCGCGCCGCTCATTACTAATGAAACCGGCAAGCCGCTGGCGATCACCATCAACGCCGGGCTCGCCGGATCGATGCGTTGCGGCTGCACCGTGCCTGTTGGGCTGCTCTTCAGGGAAGAGGATCTCCGAACAACACACTGACAAATCTTTGTCTTGTGGTGGCCCGTACGAGACCGCAGGCTCCTCATATCCTGACCGGGAGTCGACATGTCACGCTTCCATCGTCCCTTCGTCGCCGTCGCCGCTGCGTTCGTTTTGTGCTCGTGCGGCTCCGCACCGCCGCCGCCGCCGCCGCCGCCGGCCACTCGCGATCTGGCGGCGCTCGACACGGTGACGAGCGGCATCATGGGTATGCCGGTGACGACGGCGTCCGCCGACGCCCGCAGTCATTTCCTGCAGGGCCAGCGCGAGCTGGATCTGGCGCGGAACTTCGAGGCACTCGATCACTTCAAGCTCGCCGTGGCGGCTGACTCCACGTTCGCCATCGCCTATCTGAACATCGCGACCACCGGCAACTCGCTCGACGAATTCAAGACCAACCTGGCGCGCGCCGAGGCCCTGGCCGCGAAGGCGTCGGACGCCGAGCAGCTCCAAATCGAGATCGCGCGCCGGGGACTCGAGAACGACGCCAGCGGACAGCTCACGACGGCGCAGCAGCTCGTGGCCAAGTATCCCGACAGCCCGCGCGCCTATCTCACCCTCGGCAACATCGAGACGGGACTGAACAAGAACGCCGAGGCCCGCGCGGCGTACGAGAAGGCGCTGTCCTTGGCGCCGAAATTCGCGGTCGCCCATATCGCCATTGGTACCTCATACCTGTTCGGTGAGCCGCGCGACTTCAAGCAGGCGCTGCAACATTTCCAGGCTGCCGCAGCGCTCGCGCCCAACGAACCGTCCATGCACGACTTCCTGGGCGACGCACAGCGCGCGTTGAACAACCTGTCGCAGGCGCGTGCCGAATACACCCGCGGCCACGAGCTGAATCCACGCGATGCGGGGATGCTGCAGCAGCGCGGCCACGTGAATTCCTTCGCGGGCGACTTCGACGCTGCGCGCGCGGACTATGACTCGGCGATGGCGGTCGGACGCGGCAACGAGCGCGGTTTCTTCGCGCCGTTCCGCGCGTATGTCAGTGTCTACGCCGGGAACGCGCCGGGGGCAATCGTCGAGCTGAACAAGCTGGTCGCGGAGGCGGACGGGATGGGCCTACCGGATCCCGTCACGGTGAAGATCAACGCACTCTCGAATGTCGCGCTGATCGCGATTGACACGCGCGACTTTCCCTCAGCTGATGCCGCGCTCAAGCAGCGCACGCCGCTCATGATGCGGCAGGCCGATCAGGTCGGGAGCGCCGGCTTCCGCCGCGCGCAGGAGCAGAACATCGCCTACTTCAACGCCTGGCTCGCGGCTCGGAAAGAGGATTACAGGACCGCGCAACGCGAGACCACCCGGCTGACCGCGCTCGTCACGCCGGATGCGAATCCGCGCAAGATGGAGCCGGTGCACCAGCTGAAGGGGTTCATCGCGTTGTATCAGGGGCACAACGCGGAAGCGGCCACGCACTTCGCGCAGGGCAACCTGCTCGATCCGTACATCAAGTTCAATTACGCGATGGCGCTGGACGGTTCGGGTCAAGGCGACAAGGCGAAGCCGGTGTTTCGCGAGCTGGCGATCTACAACTTCAATAGCCTGGGCTATGCGCTGATAAGAAAAGAAGCACAACAAATGGCGATGTAGCTGAGGCTGTAGCAGCACTGGATGGATTTGAGGTTCGCACTCGCTTGTGTGGTTCCCACTCTAAAGAGTGGGAACCACATTCAACCTAGGACCACTCGTTCTCGTTGTGAATCGGGGGACCTATTCTGATATCCGGGCTTTATCCCGGCTCGGCAAACAGCCCCACGTCTGAAATGGCTGGACACACCGGGGCCCGTGTAACACGAAGTCGCACCCGCGACGTCGTGATGCGCGGGCCTCTGATCAACCGGCAGTTGCCGATGCTCGTCGCCGTCGCGAATTCCACCCAGTGATCGAGTCTCCATTCATCCAGCGCGACAGATTCGACGCGCTGGCCGAGGGGTAGGTACTCGCGCAGCCGCACGACGTTGAATGAGACCTCCCGCGGCCACTCCAGCGTGAGGCTCGGGGTCCGCACGTCGTCGTCAGTCGCCCAATAGGTGATGCGGCTGCCGTCCAGGACGTTCCCTGGCACAAAGCGCCGATCCCTGCCGCCGCCGCGTGAATTACTCGCGCTGATGCTGGCGCCCGCCGCAAGGTTGACCCCGAACGTCGCATCGATGATGCTCCGGAATTCGCGCAGCGCGTTGACGTCGTTGTCGTGAATCCGGCCGCGCCGGTCCGGCGGCAGATTGAGCAGGAACGAGGCGCCCCGGCCCACCGAGGAGTAGTAGAGATCGACGAGACCGCGCGCGGTCTTCACCTGGTCGTCTTCGCTCTTGTGATAGAACCAGCCGGGCCGGATCGACACGTCGCACTCGGCCGGCACCCAGTGCGAGCCGGGTCGGTCGCCGCGGTTCAAGCGGGCCGCGTCGGATCGACCGGGGGCGAAATCCTCGCTGTTGGAGGTGGCCCAGCAAGTCTCCCCGGCGACGCCGCGCTCGTTGCCCACCCACCGGATATCGGGGCCGGCATCGCTGAAGAGCACCGTGTCCGGCTGGAGGTCGCGCACCAGCCGCCACGTGGCCGGCCACTCGTAGTAGGTCGCGGGATCGATCTCGCGCCGCTCGTACGCGCCGCCGTAGTAGCCGTCGCCGCCATTGGCACCGTCAAAGAAGATCTCGAAGATGGGGCCGTACCCGGTCAA
>QHUQ01000260.1 GCA_003221985.1 Gemmatimonadota bacterium
TGATCACGGTACGCATTCATTTGAATCGTTCAGCCACGCGTTCGGGCTTTGAAGAAGAAAGCGAGCACCACCGTCTTCCCCTTGTAATCGCTGAGGTGGACCGGGTTCTTGAGCGTCCCGTACCGCGTGGCGCCGGGGAGTGCGAAGTCGGGCGCGACCGCGCCGACCGCGAGCGCTTGAGGTTCTGCCGCACCTGCTTGCATCGTTACGGCTAGTAAGAGTGTCGCGAGCATCAGGAGCATCCTTGGTGTGGACAGTCAATAAATTACTTGTGCAGCAGCTTCCACGCTTGTTCCCGCCAGTCGAGCTTCGATCCGACCACGCACCACAGCGCTGCCAGCGGCTCGAGCAGGCGGGATCCGTCGATCCCTCCGATATCGGCGACGTTCCAGCCGAACTCCGTGCAGATCTGCGTGACCGTTCGCTTCGCCGCGCCGTCGTTCCCCGCGATGAACATGTCGGGTGGCCCACCAGGGAGTTTCGGATCCACCATCAGCGAGTTGCCCACGATGTTGAACGCTTTCACCACACGCGATTTCGGTAACCAGCGCTGCACCTGCTCGCCGCCCGAATCGTCGAAGCCGAGGGCGAGCGCGAAGGGGGCGGCGGGCGTGGGTTTGAACGGATTCGTCACATCGATGACGACTTTGCCCGCGAGGTTGTTCGGGTCGGTGAGCTTGATGGCGTCCTCGGTCCCGCTCCACGACGTGCAGAGCAGCGCGATCTCTCCGAACTTCGCGGCATCCGCATAGGCTTGCTTGGGATCGCGGTGGCCGAGCTTGACCTGGTGACCGTGTTTGGTGAAGCCCTTGGCGAGCGCCTGCCCGACTGCTCCCGTGCCGAGGATCCCGATCTTCATTTCCTGGCCCCCTCTCCCACGCGGTAGCGAGTTCTGAGGATCTCGACGTGATGCCGCTCGTGTCCCGGAATCATGAAGGCAAGCGCCCGCACGCTGACCGGCTTGCCGCTCGCGGTACCGCGGCGCCGCCACGCGTCGGCATCGAAGGTGCGCAGCAGCGCGAGCGTCGCGGCGCGCGCGGTGCGCAGCTCGCCCACCAGATCGGCGAGTGAGCGATTGTCGAACTTCGCGATGGGGACGTAGCTGTTCTCGTCGAACCCGGGCAGGGGAGTCGTGTCGCCACGCGCGATCCGCAGCGCGCGATAGGCCATGATGCGCTCGACGTCGGCGAGGTGGCCGACCACTTCCTTGATGCTCCACTTGCCGCGGTCGTAGCGGTACAGCGCGTCGGTCTCCGAGACTCCCCGCAGCAATGTCGCGGTCTGCTCTATCTGCTCGGCGCAGACGATCACCGGGTCGAGCTCGGGGACCAGCTTGATGTAGCCGACATAGTGCGACGGGATCTCGTCGGCCTCGGGCCGGCCGATGGTCCGGGTGTTCATGACGCTTTGCCGCCGAGCTCGGTGAGCGTCATGGCCTTCACCGTCTTCGCCTCACCGGTGAGAATGCGGCGATGATAGTCCACCTGGCCCAGGTGGTAGGCGAGATGCGTCGCGAAGTGGGCGAGAAACGCTCCGGTCGAGGAGCTGACGCCGCCGACCTCGGACATACCCGTTCTTGCCGAGCACGTTGCCGAGGAAGTACTGGAGATTACCGGCGAGATGGAGCGCGAGGTTGCCGCCCGGATTCGTGATGCCCGGACGCACCTCCCAGAGATCGCTCTCGGTGGGATACGATTCGATCTCGCGGCGCAGCGCCTTCAGCTCGCGCGTGATGACGATGGTGATCCACTCTTTCATCAGATCCTCCCGACGCGCATGGCGACTGGCCAGCGTGCCAACTTCGGTTGCTGTGGCGAGCCCCAGACTGACGCGAGCTCGGCGACCAGGCCATCCACCGGATCGTCGCGGTGCTGCTTCATGTATGCCCGAGTAGCCGACCAGGTGCGGACGTACCCGGCGACCTCCTCCAGGGTGAGCTGTTGCTCGATCGCGAAGGCCGGAGCCGCAAATTCGGCAAATGGAAAGTCGATGGTGTGGTAACGTGCTTCGACATGGCGCCGTTCCGGCGGCCAGTACCGGCCCACAACGTCGCTGTAGAAGCGAAGCATAATTGTGTCGATTTGCGGCGAGATCTCGAACAAGCCGTAGCACCAGATCGCGATTACGCCGCGCGGCCGCAGGACCCGCCGCACCTCGCCCCAGAACCGCGGGCGGTCGAACCAGTGCGCCGCTTGCGCCGCGGTTACCAGGTCGACCGACGCGTCGTCCAGGCCACTGACCTCGGCCGGTCCCACCCGGTAACTAACGTTCGTCTGGGGCGTTGCCGACTCGATTTGCGCCGCGCTCGCATCGGTTGCGGTTACGTGGCGGAAATAGCGGGCCAGACCGGCGGCAGCCTGGCCGGAGCCGGTCCCCGCGTCCCACGCCGCGTCGCGCGCCGGTGCCTCGCGCGCCAGGAATTCGAACAGCGCGTCGGGATAGCGCGGCCGGAACTCCGCGTACGCGGCCGAAACGCCAGAGAAGTGGTCCGTGAATGTCACGGCGTCGCGCGCGGCGGCGGAGGCGGAAGGGCAGGTGGGGGGGGCGCGGGAGCGAGCGTTATGGGGAAGACGCGTCGCACGGTGCAACTCCTGGGAAGTTCGTGGAAGATGGAAGTTAACCGTGCGCTGAAGCGCCGGCTCGGCCACTGCGGGCGTCCTTAAGCACGCGTGTCCTTGCCGAGCCGGTCCTTTAGGACACGGTTCAAACCGATCCGATATCGTACCTCAGGTACGTTGGTTCGTGGATATCTGCGCGTGCCGCCGTCCAAATGAAAGCCGTACTTCTCGTAAAACCGCCTGGCGTTCCGGTTCTCTTCCAGCACCCACAGTGTCACGGCCGTGAAATCGCGGCGTCCGAATTCGGCAAGGACGTGGTCCATGAGAGCGCGGCCGTAGCCGTGTCCCCGCAGCTGCGGCAGGACGTGGAGCGACGTGATGTGGCCGACGCGTCCGGGATCATCGTCGGCGTCTCTGGATGGAATCATTTGGCAGAAGGCAACGCACGCGCCGTGTTCTTCGATCACAAAGACCGGCCACTCGCGGTCCGCGATGCGCTCGGCCCAGAATCGGGTTCGATAGGCGAGATCGGTCTTCGCGATGACGTCATCCGGCATGATGCCGCGGTAGGCGACGTTCCACGATTCCACGTGAATGCGGCCCACCGTCTCGGCGTCGGCGGCCAGCGCGCGTCGAATGCTCATCCGCCGAGCTTGGCTTCCCACTCTTCCAGCGACCGCGGCCAGTCGGCCTTCAGCAGCCGCGACAGCGACCGATCCGCGAGGACGCGACCGCCGGTCTGACACGTCGCGCAGTAGTTCGCTTCGTTGTCGGCGTAGCGAATCCGCAGGACCGGTGATCCGCACACCGGACATGGCTCTTTGTAGCGGCCGTGCACCGCCATGCCTTCCTTGAAGGCGCTTACCTTCTCCGGGAACTTGCCGCCGGCCTCCGCGCGCAGCTTCTCGATCCAGTAGCGCACGGTGTTCTGCGTTGCCTCATGCAGACGGGCGACCTCCGCTTCGCTCAGCTTTCCCGTGAGCAGAAATGGCGAGAGCTTCGCCGCGTGGAGGATCTCGTCCGACAGCCAGTTTCCGATGCCATCGAAGACGTGAGGATCGGTGAGCGCCCGCTTGAGCGTATGCGATTCGGTTTGCAGCCGCTCCTGAAAAGCCGAGACGCTGGAACCGAGCACGTCGAGCCCGCCAGGGTCGTGTTGCGCGAGTGCCGACTCTCCCGCGACGACGTGCAGCGAGGCGCGGTGTTTGGGACTGGCTTCGGTGAGCAGCAGGGTACCGGTCGGAAATTCGAACGAGGCAAGGCCGACCTTGGCGGGAGGCTTTGTCCCTTCGGGCCGCCACTTGAAACGCCCGGCTATCATCAGGTGAAAGACGAGAAAAACCCTCCCTTCCATCTCCCATACGATGCGCTTACCGAGGCGACGCAGCCCCACGACTCTGCGTCCCTCTGCCGCGCTCAGTGGAGGGTCGACGGTGCGCAGCAGCGAGGGGCTGACGATGCGGGCGCGCTCGAGCGGCTGGCCGACGATGCGCGGGGCCAGCGCCTCGAGGTAGGTGGTGATGTCAGGGAGCTCCGGCATGATCTAATGTCTGCCGAGCACACCCTTCAGGGTGTGAACACCTGCAGGGCGACCTCTACTCTCCCGAACGGGGCGCTCACCTGCACGCCTTGCACCATTTGCTTGACGCGCGTGAACATCTCGCGCGCGATCGCGACGCCCTCGGCGAGTGCGGCTTCCTTGCCCTTCTCCTGCGCTTTCCGCATCCGCTGCAACACTTCTTCCGGCACCGAGACGCCCGGGACTTCGTTCGCCAAAAACTCGGCGTTGCGCAGCGAGATCAGCGGCCAGATGCCGGCGACGATCGGCGTCTTGTGCTGCTCGACGCGCTGCAGGAACACCTCGAGCTGGCGCACGTCGAACACCGGCTGCGTCACCGCGAACTCCGCGCCGGCGTCGACCTTCCACTCGAAACGCCTGACTTCCCGGTCGAGATCGAATCGATGTCGAAGACCGCGGTCGCCTCGGGATAGGGCCCCATCTTCGGCGGATCGCCGGTGATGATCAGGATGTTGCGCAGCCCCGCGGCGTGCGCGCCGATGATGTCGGACAGCATCCCCAGCAGGTTGCGATCGCGGCAGCAGTAATGAATGACGGTCTCGATGCCGACCTCGCGCTCGATCAGAATCGCCGAGGGCAGCACGCCCATCCGGCTTTGCGCGCGCGGGCCGTCGGGAACGTTGACAGCATCGACGCCCGCCGCCTTCAACGCGCGGCACTGCGCGAGCATGGGAGTCGGATCGACACCCTTGGGCGGTACGATTTCGACGCTCGTGACGAGCTCTCCGCGGGCCAGCTTCGCGCCCCACCGCGACCGCTCGGCGAGCGGAACGGGCGTCACCCCCGCGGGCGCCTGCACCGAGGTACGCGACACGACGACGCTCGGCTGGCGCGGCACCACGCTCGCCACGTAGTCGCGGATCTTCTTGATGTGCTCGGGGGTCGAGCCGCAGCAGCCGCCGACGAAGCGCGCGCCCGCCTCGAGCATGCGACGCGCGTAGCTCGCCATGTACTCCGGTGACGCGAGATAGATCTTGCGGTCGCCCACGTCTTTGGGGAGACCGGCGTTCGGCTGCCCCGAAATCGGCTTGTCGGTCGCCTTGACGATCTTCTCGACGGCTTCGAGCACGCCCGCGGGGCCCACCGAGCAGTTCACGCCGATGACGTCGGCGCCCCACGCGGTGAGCTGTTTCGTGAACGTCTCGGGATCGGTGCCGTAGTACGTCAGCCCGTCCGTCCCGACCGTCATCTGGCAGACAACCGGCAAGTCCGACAGAGAGCGGACCGCGCGCAGCGCCGCGTGGATTTCGTCCATGTCGCTGAACGTCTCGAGGATGAAGCCATCCACGCCGCCCGCGAGCAGCCCCTGCGCCTGTCGCGCGAACAACGCCTCGGCTTCCGCCTTTGACGTGGGGCCAAACGGCTCGATGCGGATGCCCAGCGGCCCGATGGCGCCGACGACGCTGGCCTTGCCAC
>QHUQ01000261.1 GCA_003221985.1 Gemmatimonadota bacterium
CGATTTTCGAAAGGGCAAGGACATCGACGGCCTCGAAGTGGTCCTCACGAGTCGCGCGGCATCCGTCACGGGCGGCGTTGTCGACGACAACGGCCAGCCGGCGCCTACCTACAATGTCGTCCTGTTCGCGTCCGACAACACGAAGTGGCCGTTTCCGTCGCGCTACGTGCATCTTGGACGCCCTAGTCAGGACGGTCGCTTCAGGCTGCAAGGGCTTCCCCCCGACCATTATTTGGCCGTGGCGCTTCTCACCATCCAAGGCACCGAATGGCAAGATCCCGAATTCCTCGACAGGCTGCGCCCGATCGCAAAAGCGCTCACGCTGTCGGAGGGCGAAACCAGGACGCTCGATCTGAAACTCACGATTCAGCGATAGACTGATTTCGTGAGGTCCGCCCTCCGCCGCTCCGCCCTCGCCGCAGGCGTCGCCGTCCTCGCCGGCGTGTCGCTGGTGTTCGCGCAGCGCTTGTGGTCGGGCCCCGGCCGCTTCGGCGGCGGGCCCCCGAAGTGGGCCGCGCGCGCGAATTTCGACGGCTCGTTCAACTACTGCCGCGGCTTCTACTCGAGCAACCGGCCCGAAGCCGGCGGGATGGGCTGGTGGACCGACTATCCCGGCGCCGACAACAACTTCTCAGTCCGCCTCGCCGAGCTGACGCTCGTGCGCGTGCGGCTCGACGCCGCCCGTCAACCCGACAACGTCGTCGTCCGGCTGACCGATCCGCTGCTCTCTCGCTGCCACATGCTCTTCATGGAAGACGTGGGCACGGCGCGCTTCACGGATCAGGAGGTGGAGCACCTGCGCGCGTATCTCGAAAAGGGCGGGTTCCTGTGGGTCGACGATTTCTGGGGCACGCCCGCCTGGGAGCAGTGGACGCAGGAGATCGGACGCGTGCTGCGGCCGAGCGAGTATCCGATCTTCGACATCCTGCCCGATCATCCGATCATGCACACGCTGTACGACGTGAAGGAGATCCCGCAGGTGTCTTCAATTAATTTCTGGCGGCGGACTGGCGGATCGACGTCCGAGCGGGGTTACGACAGCCCATACGCGAACTTCCGGGGCATCGCCGATGAGCACGGGCGGCTGATGGTGGTGATGACCCACAACACCGACATTGCGGACACCTGGGAACGTGAGGCCGAGAGCCCGGAATACTTCGATCGTTTCTCGCCCGTGGGCTATGCGGTCGGCGTCAACATCGTCGTCTACGCGCTGACGCACTGATCAACCCACAAAGAGCAACCGCGGAGTCCGCAAAGCTCGCGGAGTTTGGTTAGATTTTCTCGCGGACTGTGGAGGTAACGAAGGGGAGGGAGGAAACGGATTCTCGAAACGAAGCAACGAAGAGAACGAAGACGAACGGAGCCGCAGGGGGGTCGCGGCCGGCCGCAAGGCCGGCGCCGCGACCCCGCAGAGTTTTCTCCGTTTATCTCCGTTGGCTCCGTTGCTCCGTTTTTTGAGAATCCGTTCTCTCCGCGGATTCCGTTCTCTCCGACGTGCTACAGCAAAGTCATAACCGCCGTAGTGATTGGGTTTGCTGATTAAGGATCCGCTTTGCGCGCTCAGCGCGCTCCGCGGTTGCTTTGGGCAGCTGAAAACAAGCTAGTCGCCGGCCGGTAGCGCCAGGTCTTGGTCGCCGCGAGCGCCAGCCGGTCGTACAGCGAATTCACCGTGGAGCGAATCGCCGCCGACTCGACCGTGCCGCTCTCGTCGATGATCACTTCGAGAACGCCCTGGCCCGTCGGAACCGGACGCGTTGGATACAGCGGCAGCGTCTGATTGATCGTCACGGGCGGCGTCACGCGCGAATCCTCCGCAGCGTAGATTTGGGGCACCATTGGCCTGGGCGGCGGCGGCGCCTCGACCGGTGTCGGCGCTGGCAGCGGCGGTGCGGAGGGCAGCGGCGCCGAAGCTTTCACGGCGAGCTCGTTGAAGCCGATGGCCAGCGTCCGCAGATCCGAGAGCGGCGGCTGATTCGCCGCGCCCACGACGTCCGGATCGGTCATCGCCTTGAGCACCCGGCTGAAGCCGTCCATGGCGGCGGCAAAGTCTCGCCGATCGTACGCGGCCTTCGCCACCGCGTACTTCTGCTGGATGATGTTGGGCAGCATGCGCCGGCGAACGTCGCTGAAGGCCGACCGCACGCGCGGCGAGACGTCAGCATCCGACGGGTGATACATCGGCTCGGCGGCCACCACCGCTTCGATGGCGCGTTCGGCTTCGACGTTGCGCCCGAGCGCGAGCAGGCAGAACGCACGGTACTGATCGATCGCGCGCCCCTCATCCGGGCGGCCATCCGGCGCGCGCAGACGGTTCAGCACGGCGAGCGCGTCCTCGTACGCGGCCGACGCATAGAGCTCTCGTGCCGCGGCGAGAGAGTCCTGGGCTCCGGCCGTCCCGGCCGTAGTCATTGTGAGGGATACAGCGAAAGACATCGCCGCCCCGCATTTCAGCCAGCGGGTCATTTCTTCCTCAAGTCGATGCTCACCCGGGCAGGCGTCGCAAGGGTCACGGTCACCGACTGCCGCTGCTCACCGAGCTCGGGATGTCGAAAGATGATCTCGTGGGGACCGACGGCCACCGAGAGGTTGCCGATGGGCGTGTCACCGATCTTTTCTCCATCGATCCACACTTCAGCCCACGGAACCGCATTCAAAGCGATCGTTCCATTTGGCAGCTTGATCGTGATGGCGGCCACTTTGCCCGGAGGCACCTGGACGCTATGAATGACGCGATACCCGACTACCTCGTTCACGACTTCGATCTGATGGCTGCCGGCCGAGACCATCACGCGGTCGGTCTGGTTGCTCCCGAGCAGCCGGCCGTTTTCGAACAGTTGCACGGCAACCGGTGACGACACCGAAACCCAGCCGGATAAAGGTGCGCTGGCGGTGGCGGTGAGCGGAACCACCAGAGAGGCTGTATTTCCTGCTTCAATCGTCACGCTCTGCTTCACCGATCCGAAGTTGCTGTCGAGCACCACGGTGTGCTCTCCCGGTGTCAGATCCGCGATCACGATTGGCGAGCTGCCCCGCGCAAGGCTGTCAACGGTCACTTTAGCGCCCGGCGGATCGGTAAGAACCTGAAGCTGCCCCGACGCCGATCCGCCCTTGGCCAGTTCGATGTATTGCGAAGACTGTGTCCCGGCGACAATAGTGACGGGAATCGTGCGGGGCTCTCCGCCCCCGCGCAGCACGAGCACGTGTGCGCCGGCCTTCAACACAAGCTCGAGCGGCGTCACGCCTCGTGGTTCATCGTCCACGACCACCTGAGCCCCGGTCGGGGTCGTGTCGATGGTCAGGGTACCCATGCTGGCGCCGGGGCCGGCGCTCGGTGCCGGCGTCGCATACCGGCGGGCCGCGATGACGCCGCCGCCTACAAGAGCGATCAGCAGAACGGCCGTGGCGGCGAAACGGAGCCAAGGTCGCTTCGATCCTGTTTCTGCCTCTGTCTCTGAATCCGGGTCCCTGTCTGACGCAATTCTGCCTGACGCATAGGGGAGCGACAGCTCTGCTTCTTTCCGCAATGGTTGAAACGGTGGCAGGGGTCTCACATCACGTGGAGCGGAACCGAAGTCCTGCGCCATCTCGGTCTTGACCGCTGCCCGTGATGGCGATTCGGCGAAGGGCGGGGCCTGGATCGGCGTCGCCGAATCGAATGCGGACGGCTCTTTGCGAACTTGTTGCGGAGGGACCGGCAGGGGCCTCTTTTCGATGGCCGTCGTAATGGGTGCCGTCAGTGGCAATTCCGTCCTGCGCGGGGGCTGGTAGATCGGGGCCTGGTAGATCGGGGCCTGGTAGATCGGTGTCGCTACTTCGAACGCGGCCGCAGGATCTTTGCGCACTGGTTGCGGAGGCGGCGGCGCAACCTTCGCCGAGGGTGGCTGTGCCGGCGTCACTTCCACGGGCCTGGCTTCCGCCGGCCTCGTCTCCACCTGCCTCACCTCGCTCAGATGTGCCGGGGCGGCGGGTGGCGGCGCGGGTGTGATTGCCATCGGCACGTCGGCAGAGGCGTGATAGCGCTCCATGAACGTTTCGAGCTCCGCGGGCGCCGCAATGTAATCGCTGTCGCCCGACAGCACTTCGTCGAGCGCCGCCATCGCCTCGAGGGCGGACGGAAACGCGTCCCGCAGATCGAGTTGAAGTGCGCGCGCCAGCCACGAGCGAAGGCCCGGCGTCAACGGCTCCAGATCCCCGCGCGAGGAAATGGCCCACGCCGAGGCCAGGAGCTCGCGGACCTGGCCGGGGTACTCGTCCTCGTGCAGCGGGCGCCCCAGGATGAGCGAAAGCGCGACGACCCCCAGCTGCGTCACATCGGCGCGATGATCGAACCGCGGCAAGCCCGCCGATCGCGGCAACGCGATGCGAAGCTCCTTCCAGTATCGTGCGTGAGAGAACCGAAGCTGCTCGAGCGCTGCCCCCACGACATATTCGACGATGACGAGATGCGCCTGCGGGGTGACCACGAGACGCTCGGGGGCGATGGCTCCGTGGGCAATCTCCCGCGCGTGCTCGTGCATCAGCGCCGCGTCGAACCGGAGTCGCTCAGGCGGTCCACGCTGCGGACGCGTCCGTAACTGGTGTGGCGAAAGCTCGAGAGCCGGCTGACGCGCTCGCGCAGTGCGAATTCAAATGAAGGAATCGCCGTCAGCTCGCCGCTCAGGCAGAGCATTTCCAGCGTGCCATTCCCGCTGGGCTCGACGATGAGGCGGCGCTCTCCGAGACCATCTCGAAAGACAACGGCCGCGGACGTCGACACGGCGGCGACAGCTGGGTCCATGTAGGCCTCTTTCTTGATCAGCGCCTCAAATGCGCGAACTGTGCCGTTTGTGTAAGCGGCGTGCTCGGGGCGCAACCCTCAGGTAAGTCCTTCAGCGACGCGGTCTTCGGCCCGGCGCCGGCCCGTAAGCGGCCACGACATGCTCCCGAGTCACTTACAGAAGCGTCCTGCGACGGCGAATTCTGACACTGCTGTGCGCATTCTCGTATCGCCCGAGGAAGTCTGGCCAAACCACGGCTGGCAAATCGTGGGGCTTTCGGCGTACGGATTTCTTCTTCGTGACTTCGCGACTTCGTGGTTGCGTTTGATTGCTTTGTTCAGCCACGCCCGATGAACGGCATCTTCGTCGCCATCACGGTGAGGAACTGCACGTTGGCATCCAGCGGCAGGCTGGCCATGTACACAACGGCACGCGCGACGTCGCGGGGATCCATCGTCGGTTCGACTGCGGTCGACCCGTCCGCTTGAGCAACGCCGCTCTTCATCTTCTCGGTCATCGCCGTGCCGGCGTTGCCGATGTCGATCTGGCCGCACGCGATGTCGTAAGGACGCCCGTCAAGAGAGGTCGACTTGGTGAGACCGGTAATCGCATGTTTCGTCGCCGTGTAGGGCGCCGAGTTCGGCCTTGGAGCGTGCGCCGAAATCGAGCCGTTGTTGATGATGCGCCCGCCACGCGGCTG
>QHUQ01000148.1 GCA_003221985.1 Gemmatimonadota bacterium
GGCGCCCGGGGATTACCTCACCGTCGAGATCGCCGGCGAGAGCATCATCGTGCTGCGCGATCAATCGGGCGAGCGGCGCGCCTACTACAATGTCTGTCGCCACCGCGGGACGCGGCTGTGCGAAGCCCCCAAAGGCCGGCTCTCCGAAACGATTCAGTGCCCCTATCATGCGTGGACGTACGCGCTCGATGGCCGTCTGATCGGCGCACCGCATATGCACGAGGTGGAGGGCTTCGACAAGAAGGCCTACCCGCTCCACACGGTGGCGCTTGCGGAGTGGGAAGGATTTCTGTTTATCAACCTCGATCCTCAAGCGACTCGCGCGACCAGTTGGTTCGCGCCGCTCGCGGGAAGATTCTCGCGCTACAACCTTCCGCTGCTGCGGACGGTGCGGCGCATCGAGTACGACGTGCGCGCCAACTGGAAGCTGATCCTGCAGAACTACAACGAGTGCCTGCACTGCCCCACGATTCATCCCGAGCTCTCGACCAAGCTGCCGTACACGAGCGGGGCGAACGACCTCAGCGACGGGCCGTTCCTGGGTGGCTACATGGAGATCAAGGCGCCGAACGAGAGCGCGACGATGACGGGCCGCGCCTGCGCGCTGCCGCTGGGGACGCTCGCCGCCGAAGATCAGCGCCGCGCGTTTTACTACGCGCTGTTCCCGACGATGATGCTCAGCCTGCATCCCGACTACGCGGTGTTCTATACTGTCTGGCCGGTCGGCCCGCTGCAGTCCCACGTCGTCTGCGAATGGATGGTGCACCCCGATGCGCCGGCCGCGGCGGGCTACAACATCGAGGACGCCGAAGAATTCTGGGATCGCACCAACCGGCAGGACTGGCACATCTGCGAGCAGAGCCAGCTCGGCATCAGGTCGCGCGTATACGCGCCGGGTCCCTACTCGGCGCGCGAGAGCATCCCCGCGGCCTGGGACCGGATGTATTTGAGGGCGTTTGAAGACCAATCTTGACGCAGTTCTGCAGGAAGTCGCGGAACGCCTCAAGGACAACTACCCATACGGCGATCCGTTGTACGCCGGACAGATGCTGAAGCCCCCGCATCCGGTCGCGCGCCTCGCGTACGAGATGGCCCTCAAGATCAATCCCAACAACCACGCGCTCGACGGTGGACGCGCCAGCTCGGCGATGGAGAAGGAAGCCGTCGCCGATCTCGCGCGCATGATCGGCTGGGGGGGGGACAAGCACCTCGGCCACCTCTGCGGCGGCGGCACGATGGCGAATCTCGAGGCGCTGTGGATCGCGAGCCAACTGCATCCGGGCAAGACCATCATCGCGTCGTCCCAGGCGCATTACACGCATCAGCGAATCGCAGGCGTTCTCGGCATCTCGTTTGAAACGATCCCGTGCGACCGCCGCGGCCGCATGGATGTGCCCGCGCTCGCGCGGCGGCTCGCCGCTGGCAACGTGGGCACGGTGGTGGCAACGATGGGGACGACGGCGACGGGCGCGGTCGATCCGCTCGCGGACATCGTCGAGCTGCGCGACACGCATGATTTCCGGATTCACGCCGACGCGGCCTACGGTGGGTATTTCCTGCTCGTGTCCAGTCTCGAGCCGGAGACGCGACAGGCGTTCGAACGAATCGGTGAAGCGGCGTCGGTGGTGATCGATCCCCACAAGCACGGCCTGCAGCCGTACGGCTGCGGCTGCGTCCTCTTTCGCGATCCGTCGGTGGGCCGGCTCTACCATCACGATTCGCCCTATACGTACTTCACGTCGAACGAGCTCCACCTGGGCGAGATCTCGCTGGAGTGCTCGCGGCCGGGTGCCGCGGCCGTGGCGCTCTGGGCGACGCAGCAGCTATTTCCGTTGGTTCCGGACGGCGAATTCGCGAAGGGTCTGGCGAGCGGCCGGGCCGCTGCCTTGGATCTCTACGAGCGACTGCATCGGGATGGACGGTTCGTGACCGGCTCTCCGCCGGAGCTCGACATCATCGTCTGGGCCCCGCGCGCCCGGCGCATCAGCGAAGCGTCTGCCCTCTCGCAGCGCATCTTTGCCGAGGCCGCCCAGCGCCAGCTGCATCTCGCGATCGTCACGCTGCCCGTGCAATTGATCGACGTGCAGGACATGCAACGCGACGGCGACTCGATCGTCTGCCTGCGGTCCGTCCTGATGAAGCCGGAGCACCGCGCGTGGGTCGATCGGATCTGGGCGATTCTCGACGCCGCCACCACCGCGGCCGGCGTGCAGCCCTAGTCGACGAATCCGCTCGACAGCCGGACGATCAGGTTCCGTCCGGGGTCGAACGCGAACTCTTTGTACCGGCTCAGGAAGCCGCGATAGCGCTGGTTCAGCGCGTTGCGCAGCGAGATGTCGAGCCGCATCGCCCGGCCAAACAGCCGCACGTCCGCTCCGCCGCCGAGGTGGAGCAGCGCGTAGCCCGGCGTCGGAATGTCGAGCGGATTGGGCCGGTTTTGCCGGGCGTAGGCATCCACAGCGAGGCGCAGCCGGTCCCGCCACTCGAGTCCGAACGCCGCGCGCAGCGGTGGCATCAGCGGCAGCGGCTCATCTGACGTCGTGTTCGTGCCGCGCACCGCCTCGAGTCGGCCCCGGGCGACGAGTCCGCGGCCGAGATCCCCTTCGAGCACCGCCTCGCCACCGAACATCTCTGCTTCAGCCTGGGCGTACTGGTAGACGCCCAACGAATCGATGAAGGTGCCGGTGGGAATGATGTAGATGTAGTCGGCGATGCGGTTCTCGTAGGCCGACAGATCCAATCGCGCCCGTCGCCCGCTCCAGCGCACGCCGAAATCCACGCCGACGCTGTGCTCCGGCTTAAGCGTCGAATCACCCCGTTCAAAGCGTGCCTCGCCGATGTGAGGGCCATTCGCGAACAGCTCGAACAGCGTCGGTGCGCGCCAGGCTCGCCCACCGTTTAGGCGCAACGCCCACCCGTTCGCCGGCGCGAAGACGAAGCCCACGTTGGTCGACAGCGCGTGCGACGAGCGGTCCTGGGCGACGACGCCGAGGGAATCGTCGCGCTCGACGCTGAGGCGGCGCAGGTCGGCACGCGCGCCGGCGAGCATCGTCCAACGACCGTCCGATCGTGCCCACTGTCCCAAGGCGAACGCCGCACCCGAAAGAATGCTTCCGTTCGGAACGATCGGCTCGCGCCCGCTCGCGTCGTTGCCCTGACCGACACCGGTGATGCCGAGCGTGATGCCGCCCTGATGCGCCAACAAATCGAGTGAGGCCGTTTGCAGCAGCAGGTTGAACTGTTCGGATTCCGTACCGGTTGAGTCGTCCGCCACTTCGATCAACGAGTGTCGCTGCAGCTGTCCCTTCGCCTCCAACCGCCAGGCTCCGACGGGGCGCTGACCCGTGATCTGGATTCGCTCATCTGCGGCTTTGCGCTCCGGCCCACCGGTTTCGCCGGGCGGCGCGTTCGCCTCGAGCAGCTTGAACTCGCCGCCGTAATGGATGACGCGGACCGCCAGGTCACTGCCCGACGGCCACCGCCATCCCGCCGCGGCCTCCCCGTTGAACGCACCGAAGCCCGTGTTGTCGAGCTCGCCAGCGGGAGTGTGCAAGTTGCTTGCATGTCGGCCGATCGCAGCGACACGCCAACCCAGCTTGCCGCGCGCCCCTTCGACGCGCACGCCCGGGCTAATCTCGATGTTATTGCTCGCTGCCGAGAGCGTGAATCCCGTTCGGATGAATCCCGGCCCCCCCCCCGTCGCATCAGGCAGCTGCTCCGGGATTACGTTGATCACCCCGCCCACGGCATCGGAGCCGTAAAGAACGCTCGCGGGCCCGCGAATCAGCTCGATACGACGCACGAACGCCGTTTCGACCGAGGGGCCGTCCTCATCACTCCACGAGTAATCCTCGAGCCGGCTGCCGTTCTCGAGCATGAGCACCCGTGGCCCCGAGAAGCCGCGAATCACCGGTTTCCCGATTTGCGCGCCGGTGCTGAGCGTGCGCACGCCGGGCAGCGCCTCGACGACATGGGCGAGCGAGACCCCCTGCGCCTGCCGCAGCTCGTCGCCCGACAGCGCGCTGGCGGGCAGTGGGGACGTCTGCACCGCCAACGCCTGGCGCGACGCGGTGACGGTCACCGGCTCGAGCCGCAGCGCGCTCGGCGTGAGCACGATCTCCAGCGCAGTTTGTCCGGGTGTGACCGCGATCTCGCGAACCGCCGGCGCGAATCCCTCCCGTCGCACGGCCAGCATGTATCGGCCCGGCGCGAGCGCGATGCGAAACTCGCCGGCTTCCGTCGTCGTCACACTGCGGCCCAGGTCGGTGACTTCGATGATCGCCGACGCGACGGGTTGGCCGCTGACATCGACGACGCGGCCCGTGACGGTATCGGCAGGCTGCAGAAACGTCGCCATAAGAAAGAAGAGCATGGCGTATATTACTCCCCCCATGAACATCTGGCTGGGCGATTGGGCGAACCTGTTACTGCGCTGGATGCACTTCATTGCCGGCATCGCGTGGATCGGCAGCTCATTCTATTTCATCTGGCTGGACCGCGCACTGACAAAACCCGCACAACCTCGGCCGGGAGTCGAGGGGGACCTGTGGATGGTGCACAGCGGCGGCTTCTATCAGGTCGAGAAGCGCCGCCCCGGACCGGGTGAAGTGCCGCCGGTCCTGCACTGGTTCAAATGGGAAGCGATGCTGACGTGGATCAGCGGCATGGCCTTGCTCGTTCTCGTCTTTTACCTCAGCGGTTCCTATCTGCTCGATCCAGGCGTCTCACGCATCGGCCGGGGCGCCGCAATCGCCCTTGGCATCGGACTGATCGTCCTCAGCTGGCCCGTGTACGACGGGCTGTGGCGCTCGCCCCTCGACAAGCGTCCGGCCGTCGCGTCCGCCATTTCCCTCGTCCTGCTCGCCGCCGTCACGATCCTGGCCTGCCGTCTCTTCTCCGGCCGCGCCGCCTTCATGCACGTCGGCGCGATCCTGGGCACACTCATGGTCGCGAACGTCTGGGAACGCATTCTGCCGGCGCAGCAGCAGATGCTCGACGCGACGCGGGCGGCGCGGCCCGCTGATTTCACGCTGGGCGAGCGTGCCAAGCAGCGGTCGGTGCACAACAGCTACATGACGTTTCCACTGCTCTTCATCATGCTGTCGAATCATTTCCCAGCAACGTACGCGAACCCGGCCAACTGGCTCGTCCTCCTGTTGCTGTTCGTCGCCGGGGCGGCGGTGCGGCATGCGATGATCGGCCGGGGACCATCGAGCCGCTGGGCGCTGGTGCCCGCCGCGCTGGCGCTGGCGGGGGCGATGTTCTTGTCTGTGCCGAAAGGTGCCGCGGCACTACCGGCTGGCGGGGCGGGTGCCACTGCCGTGCCCTCCTTCGCCGCAGTCCGGTCCGTGATCACCCAGCGCTGTCAGCCGTGTCACTCGCAGTATCAGACTGATCGCACGTTCGGCCCCGCGCCGGGTGGCGTCACGTTCGATACGCCGGAAAGCATCGCGCGATTGGCGGAACGGATTCGCCTGCGCGTGGTCGAGACTCAGACGATGCCGCTCGCCAACAAGACTGACATGACTGACCAGGAGCGCGGTCTGCTCGCGCGCTGGATCGCGGCCGGTGCGCCGCTGCGGTAACATGCTTTTGTTTGATGTCGTGCGGGGGTGCGGCGGCGGGCGCAGTCGCGCGTGTCGCGCACGGCGGGCACATGCATACCACCGTCGCTAACAAGTCGACGAAGTGTGCCGCCGGGCGCGCACGCGCGGGCGCGCCCTAGCCGCACCCCCGCACGACATAAAAAAAATCCTAGTACTGCACTGTCGGCAAAAACCGCGGCGGCTTGCGAGGCTCGGCGGCTTGCTCGTAGGCATATGCCAGCTTGAGCAGCGTTGCTTCACTATTTGCTCGACCGATGAACGACATCCCCACCGGCAATCCGAACGAATAACCGATCGGCACCACGACGCTGGGGTAGCCGGCGACCGCCCCGGGCGTCGAGCTGGCGCCGAGGAAGTGATCGCCGTTGATGAGATCGGTGGGCCACGGCGGGCTGCCCGTGAGCGCCACGACGGCGTCGAGATTGTTCTGCGCAAACGCCACGTCGAGCCCTTCGGTGCGCGAGAGCCGCTGATCTTTCGCGAGCGCATCGCGGTAGGCTTGATCAGTGAGTGGCCCCTTTTCCTGCGCCTGCAGGAACAGCTCCTGCCCGAAGTACGGCATCTCCCGCGCCTTGTTCGCCTCGTTGAATGCGATCACATCGGCCAGTGTCTTCACGCTTGTATTCGGCGCCCACGTGGCGAGGTATGACGCGAGGTCGGCCTTCAGCTCGTACAACAACACGATCAGCTCGGTGTCGTCGTACTCACCGAGATGCGGGATGTCCGCTGGATCGACGATCGTGGCGCCTTGCCGCCGCAAGACGTCGATCGCCGCTTCCACCAGCGCGTCCGCTTCGGGGCTGTAGCCGGAGGCTTTCTTGCGCGCCACACCGATACGCGCGCCGCGCAGGCCGTTGGGATCGAGGCTCGTGCCGTAGTCGCGATTGGCGAGCGCGCCGAGCAGCACGCTGGCGTCGGCGACGGTCCGCGCCATCGGGCCTGCCGTGTCCTGGCTGTGCGCGATCGGAATGATGCCGGCGCCGTCGAGCAAACCGAGCGTCGGTTTGACGCCGACGAGCGAGCAGGCGCTCGACGGGCATACGATCGAGCCGTCGGTCTCGGTCCCGATGCCGACCGCCGCAAAATTGGCCGAGATCGACGCGCCGGTGCCCGAGCTCGAGCCGCAGGGATTGCGATCGAGCGCGTACGGATTCGCGCACTGCCCGCCGCGCGCGCTCCAGCCGCTCGACGACTGGTTGGACCGGATGTTCGCCCACTCCGAGAGATTGGTCTTGCCGAGGATCACGGCACCGGCGGCCCGCAGCCGCGCGATCAGCGGGGCATCGCGCGGCGGCGTGACGCCCGCGAGCGCCAGCGACCCGGCGGTCGTCATCATGCGGTCGCCGGTCGCAATGTTGTCTTTCACGAGCACGGGAATGCCGTGCATCGGGCCCCGGACGCGGCCCGCTTTGCGTTCGGCATCGAGTCGATCGGCGATGGCGAGCGCATCGGGGTTGGTCTCGAGCACCGCGTGGAGCTTCGGATCGAGCTCGGCGATGCGCGCGAGATACGCGGTGCAGATGGAGCGCGCCGTCCGCGCTCCGGTGCGCATCGAGTCCTGGAGTTGCGCGATGGTGACTTCTTCGAGATCGAAGTCAGCAGCGGGCGGTGGCAGGGGCGCAGCATGCTGCGCCCCTCCCCGTAGCGGCATCATCGATCCGGCGGCGACACCAGCACCATATTGAAGGAAGGCGCGGCGGCTGAAACGATCCGTCATCCGTAGCTCCGGTGGGAGTGTGGGTTGGGGGGGAGGGGGGGGACCGACGTAGTCTGATTCGTCCCGCTGCTGTGCGCCAGATCACGTGATTCTCCTTACGGTTAGCCTGCGCACCTTGCGATAACGTGTCCCGCATGAATGTTGTGGCAGCCCACGGAGGGGACGCGCACTGACGTTGCTCCGCCTTATTCGATTTGGCAGCATCCGCACCAAGATGCTGATGTTTGCCGTCGTCGCGACGTTGTTGCCCTCGCTGACGACCGTCTGGATTTCCTACATCGAGAACAAGCGTGCCCTCTCCGCCAAGGCGTCCGAAGAATTGCTGGGATTGAGCGCGCAGGCGGCGCGCGAGGTGGATCTCTGGACCAAAGAGCTGCGCTACAATCTGCGCGTGTTCTCGAGCTCGTATGAGGTCACGGAGAATCTCGAGCGCATCCCGCTCGTCGACGGCGAGCCGATCCACTCGGGCATCTACTTCAGCCGGCTCACCGATTACCTGAACTCGGTCGCCGATCATTTCCCCGACTACAGTGAGCTGCTGGTCCTCGATCAGCATGGGCACATCGTCGCCTCGAGCGCTGAGCGGCCCAGGCGCGTGGCGCTGCCGGTCGATTGGGCGACCGAGCTGACGAAGCACGACTGGGCGCTGGGCCCGCCGTATTGGGACTCGACCGCGGCGCACGCCGAGATGCTCGTGTCGGTCCCGATCGAATCCGCCCGGCGCGCGGGACGCGGCGCCGGCGGCACGCACCTGCTGGGCGCGCTGTCCTCCCGCGTCAATCTGCACGGCCTGGCCGACACGCTGTTGCGCTTCAGGCCGGGCGAGTCGGGACAGATCTATCTGATGACGCGCACCGGGCGGCTGGTCGTCAGCTCGCGCGGCAGCTCGCAGGCGTTGATGCGCGAAGGGTTCTCGCGCAACGCCGCGAACTCGCTGCTCGCGCGCGAGGGGCGTGCCGTGCAGTTCACCAGCTTCACCGGCGAGCGCGTCGTCGGCAGTTTGCGCACCGTGCCGGCCATGAATTGGCTGCTCATGTCGGAGATTCCGTCGACCGAGGCGTTCCGGCAGGTCGCGCGCCTGCGCAACGTCACGCTCGGGGTCGTGACGCTGCTGCTCGCGGTCGTCGGCGCACTCGCCTATTTGCTGAGCCTGCTGATCGTGCGGCCGCTCGACCGGCTGGCGCAGGCCGCCGGCACCGTGGCGAAGGGGGACCTCGAGGTCGGCCTGCCGGTGACGACGGGCGGTGAGGTCGGCTACCTCACGGAAGTCTTCAACAACATGGTGGCGCGGCTGCGCGAAAGTCGCGCCGAGCTCGAACGTCTCTCGGTCACCGACCACCTCACCGGCTTGCATAACCGCGTCCGCATGATGGAGGTGCTCGAGAACGAAGTCCGCCGTTCCCGGCGGCTGCATCATCAGTTCGCGGTCGTCATGGCGGACGTCGACTTGTTCAAGCGCTACAACGATGAATACGGGCACCCGGCCGGCGACGCCGTCCTCAAGCGCGTCGCGGCGATCATGCGCGAAGCGAGTCGCGACGTGGACTTCGTGGCGCGGTACGGCGGTGAAGAATTCCTGATCATGATGCCGGAGACGGAGATCGACGGCGCAACGGAATTCGCGGAGCGGATTCGCAAGAGGATCGGGAGCGAACGGCTGCCGAACGGCGAGATTCGCATCAGTCTGGGCGTGTCCGCGTTTCCGATGCACGGCGACGCGCCCGACCAGCTCATCGCCGAAGCGGACGCGGCCCTCTACCTGGCAAAACGCGCCGGCGGCGATCGTGTCGTCGCGGCGGCGCGCGCCTCCATTCCGGCAGCCTCGAAAAACAGCTAGGGTCGCCGGCCGATCAGCGTCTGGTGGATCCAGCCGGCGCGATCGGATTCATCCCTGACGCGGACCCACTGATCGACGTACGAGTAGGCCACGAGCGGCACACCCTGCTCGAGCGTAAACAACACCTTGAAGCCGGCGCCCGGTCCTTCGCGAACGTTCGCCCGCCCGGTCGTCTGGAGCCGCAATGGCAGCGCGAACGGGACTTCCCCTTTGCGACTCGCGCCCTCGCGCTCGTCGCCACCGGCGCGACTCTGCCCGGCCGCCACGGCGTGCTTGGCCTCCGTCGCGAGGTAGAGCGCACCGGCGTAGTTCTGCTGGTCGAATTCAGCGCCGGCGAGCTGCAGCAGCTGATTCCCCTGCCCCCACTCGGGCGACGGCTGCGACGCGTTCCCCTTCGTCCGCAATGCCTGCAGCGCGATCTCCGCTTCCGCCATACCGGATGCGGCTTCGGCGCGGGTGGCGAGCGACTGCAGCTTCGCCATGGCGCGGACCACCTCGCGGCGCGCGTCGTCGAGACGGGTCTGGAGCGCGGCGACCTGCGCCTCCTGCTCGAGCACTTTCAGCTCGAGTCGCGCGGCGCGTTGTTCGAGTGCGGTGTCGCGCACGACAACCGGCGGGGCGACACGCAACGTATCGCGAGCCGCGCGGACCGGCGGCGGATTCCCGGGCCGGGGGTGCTTGCAGGCGACGCCGAGCAGCGCGAGCAGCAGCAGGACGGGGCGCATGGCCGGACTAAGTTGCATCCTGAGATGCGTTCCTACAACCGCCTAGAGCTCGAGCTCCATCCCGATTCGGATCGTGCGGCCCGGGGCGTAAAAGCGCCACGCGCCGAAGAAGTCGCGGTAGTAAGCGTCAAAGGCACGCTGCTGTTCAGGGAGAGTGAACTGCTGGTTGCCATCCCCGAAACGCCGTTCCACGCGCGTGAGCGCGACGCAGTTCAGCGGACTGCCCCAGCCCGCACAGCCGCTCAAGTCGACAGTCTTGTCGGGAGCGAGCGCGCTCGCGTTGCTCGCCTCGTCCCACAGCGCAGCGTACTCCCGTGATCCCGCCGGCAGTGTGGGATCGCCAACCGCCAGCAACTTGAACAGTGGGTTCGCCGTGTCGCCCGTTTCGACGAACGCGGCGAGCTGGTTCGAGAAGTTCAGAATGTTCCGCGCATCCACGTACAGCGACCAGTCATGACCACCCGTCCGAACGGTTTTGGTGATCCTCAGATCGAGCCGTTTCAGCCAGGGGAGATGGGCGACGTTGAAGTTCGGGACAAGGAAAGTTTCCGGCGGTGTGATCAGACC
>QHUQ01000262.1 GCA_003221985.1 Gemmatimonadota bacterium
ATGAAGAGCAGCGCGGCGGTGAGAACGGAGTAGAAGACCCGCAGACGCGGTGGCATCGAATCCTCCTTGTCGAGCATGAGGCCCTAAGCTAACGTCTCTCGCTGCGCTCTGAACCGGCTTTCCTTCTGCAAGCGTCCCGTCCCGGCCTGTGGCTCACGGCCGTGGCGTTTTACATGCTGCCGCTCTCGCAACGCGACGTTTTTCACTCCGTCGCTTTCTGGCTGGGCGCGCTGTACGTCACCTTCCCCATGGGCCTGCTGCTGTACGGCTGGAACGACATCGTGGACTACGAGGCCGATCGCCTCAATCCCCGCAAGGGCACATTTCTGTTTGGCGCGCGCGGCACCCCCGAGCAACTGCGCGGCTTGCCACACCGCATCGCGCTGGTGCAGGCCCCGTTCGTGGTCGCGTTCAGTGTTCTCGCCGGAGCAAAGATCCTGCTGTGTTTCGCCGGCATGATTGCGGCCGCGGCGCTCTATAACTGGCCGCGCTACGGCTTCAAGGCGCGCCCACCGCTCGAGATCCTGAACCAGGCCGGGTATCTGTTCGTGTTTCTGCTGAGCAGTTGGATGAATGACGTCCCGCTGCTTCCCTGGGCGACGCTGCTGTTCGGCGCGCTGTTCGCCATGCATTCGCACGTGTTCGGCGAAGTGATGGATTTGGAGCCCGACCGCGCGGCCGGCCGGCGGACCACGACCACCGTCATCGGCCGGGTCCCGGCCAAACTGTTGATGGCGGCTTTCATGCTGCTGGAGGCGGGACTCGTCGTGAGGTTCTTGGGAGCGAAGGGGCTGGCTGGCTTCCTGCTGCTGAGCGCAGCGTGGTTTATCGTCGATGCGACCGTGCTGTGGCGCAGCCGGCCCTACAGTAATCGCGAGATGCGCTTTTTCATGCTGGCCTGGAACGCGATCGCACTTGTCAGTGTGCCGTGGATGTGGTCGCAGGCCAGCCTGCTTCAGATGCGCTAGAGGGGATAGCCACTGCCCGACAGGACCTGTCGCACTGGTAAATCGAGCAGGTCAGTCCACGATGCGGCCCCATGCTTGGCCACATACGCCTGCACGATCCGGAACCCCAGGAAGTACGCCACCGCCGGGGGCCCGGCGTCGACGAGTCGATCGCTGCGTGAGGCGAACCGGTTCAGGTCAGCGCGCTCCCTGGAGCCGAGATACGGCCGTGCCGCGGTGGTCAGCTCCCGCTCATGTGCAAGCGCCCAGGACCACTCGGCGTCCGTGTACCCGACGCTCTGCGCGGGCGTACGCCGCCCGGCGGCGTAGACGTACGCGGCGTACGACGCCAGCCCCTCACTGATCGTGCGTTGCAGTACCGTGCCGCCGTCGGGGTCGGTTCCACCAGTGCTCGCACCGTGCACCATGTGTGTGAGCTCGTGGGCGAGCTTCAACTCGAACGCCTCGCGGTCAGGCTCGACCTTGCTGAGATCCACCAGCATGGTCCCGTCGGTGAAGCCTCCCATGTCCGTCCACCCTGGACCGAACACGATGTACCAGACCCCGCGGGGCCGGCGCCCGCTGGCCTTGACGAGCCAGTTCGCACTCGCCGTGAAGAGGCTGTCCAGGCGAAGGTTGAGGATGCCTGCGAGGTTCGTGTTGACGGGATGGTCACTCGCGAAGAGTGAGGCCTCGGCCCACTCGCGGAACCGCGCCTCGTCGCCCATGTACCCCTTCCAGAAAGAGGCGTAGGGCCGGTAGACATCGCGGGCGAGCTGGTCCAGCACGGCGGAGCGTGACTGATGGCTCAGCTCACGCACCGCCAACGCTTCCAGTCCGTACACGTTCACGATCCGCAGGCTGCTGTCGGCGAGATACACCTCGGCGGGGATCATCGCCAGTCTGCGGGAGAGCGAATAGACAACCTTTCCTTCTACCACGTTGAGGCCCAGCAGGAGGCTCGGATCCTTCTTGCACGCCTCTTTCCACCCCAGTCGTGCCAGCTTCTTCGCATACGGGAACGTCGCGTTCGTCAGCGCCAGCGTCGACGTGCGCGGCACGCCGCCGGGCATGTTCGCCACGGCGTAATGAATGATTCCGTCGACGACGTACGTCGGTTGGTCGTGCGTGGTCGGTTTCGTCGTCTCGATGCAACCGCCTTGATCGACCGCCACGTCCACGATCACCGAGCCCTGCTTCATCACCTTCAGATCGGCGCGCTTGACGAGCTTCGGCGCCTTGGCACCGGTCAGCAGCACGGCACCAATCACGACGTCGGCCTTCGAGAGCTGTTCCAGCATGTTGTGGCGGTTCGAGTAGAGCAGATCGACGTTGGGAGGAAGTACATCAGAGAGATAGCGCAGGCGGTCGAGCGAGATGTCGAGCAGCGTCACGTGGGCGCCGAGCCCCGCGGCCATCTTGGCCGCATTCGTCCCGACGACCCCGCCGCCGAGAATCAGCACTTCGGCCGGGAGCACGCCCGGGACGCCGCCAAGCAGGATGCCGTACCCGCCGAACACCTTCTCGAGGTACTTCGCGCCCTCCTGCACCGCCATGCGACCGGCGACTTCGCTCATCGGCGTCAGCAGCGGCAGCTCTTTGCTCGGCAGCTCGACCGTCTCATAGGCGATCGCGACGCATCCCGACTTGATAATCGCTTTGGTGAGTGCTTCGGAGGCAGCGAAGTGAAAGTAGGTGAAGACCATCTGGCCTTTGCGGATGCGCGACCATTCCGGCTCGATCGGCTCCTTCACCTTCATGATCATCTCGGCCCGGGACCACACGGTCTCCGCTGCCGGCGCGATTTCCGCGCCCACCGCGCGATAGGCCTCATCACCGAATCCCGAGCCGAGGCCGGCCCCCTGCTCCACCAGGACCGTGTGGCCGTCGCTGGCGAGCGACTCCGCTCCCGCCGGCACCAGCGCCACGCGGTGCTCCGCCGTTTTGATCTCTTTCGGGACGCCGACGATCACGATTTGCCTCCATTGGGTCCCAGTGAGACCACCGTCTGCCGTTCGGGTGCGAAGAACTCCGCCGCCAGTGCCGCAACCTCATCGGCGGTAAGCGCCTCGACGGTGCGCAGCATTTCGTCCAGGCTGCGGTACTGCTCGCCGTACACCGCCGTGCTGGCCAAACGATACATCCGGGCGGTGGGGCTCTCCAGCGACAGCATCAGCTGCCCCAGTGTCTGCTGTTTCGCGTCCTCCAGGGCCTCGCCCCGCAGTCCCTCGCTCGCCATGCGCGCGAACTCGCCGCGAATCGCTTCCGCCGCTTTCTCGGCGCGCGCGGGCTGGGTGCCGACGTAGACGCCGGCCATGCCGACGGCGCGATAGAACGACGTGAAGCTGTAGATCGCATACGCGAGCCCCAGCTCTTCGCGCACCCGCTGGAACAGCCGGCTCGACATCCCCCCGCCGAAGATGTTCGACAGCACGAGCATGCCGAACTTGCGGCTGTCGGCGTACGGAATCGTGTCGGTCGCGAAGACGATGTGCGTTTGCGCGGTGTCTTTCTCGAACACCTTGGTCACGCCCCGCACCGCCGGAGGCACCGGCGGCACGGGTGGCGGATCGAGCGGCGGCGACGTCGCGCCGCCGCCGTCGAACCAGCCCTGCCGCTCGACTTCCTGGAGCAGCTCATCGTGCGTCAGATTGCCGCCCGCGGCAATGATGCAGTTGCCGGGAAAGTAGGCGCGGCCATGCAGGTGCTTGAGATCGTCCGCGGACAGCGCGCTCACCGTCTCTTTCGTGCCGAGGATCTGGAAGCCGTACGGATGCGTCGGCCACATCGTCTCGTACACGAGATCGAAAACTTCATCGTCCGGCGTGTCCTCGACCGTGCTGATCTCCTCCAGCACCACCTGGCGCTCGAGCGAGAGATCGCTGTCGCGCAGCGCGGGGCGGCGGATCATGTCGGTGATGACATCGAGGGCGCGCGACAGGTCGGTGTCGAGCACGCGGGCGTGATAGGCGGTGGAGTCGCGCGAGGTGTACGCGTCGAGCGACCCGCCGCGTGACTCCAGCGACAGCGCGATCTCCTGCGCGGTGCGCCGCTCCGTCCCCTTGAACACCATGTGCTCGAGCAGGTGCGACACGCCCATCTTGGGGCGCAGCTCGTGGGCGCTCGCGGTGCGCACCCACACGCCGACGGCGGCCGAACGAACGGTGGGGACCCGCTCGCTCAGCACCGTCACCCCGTTCGGCGCCATGGTGCGGTGGATTTCCCGGTCCAGGAGGACCGTCTCTAGCGTGCCGGACACGCTAGTTCTTCTCGATGAGCGCTTTCCGGGACAGCCGCATCCGGCCCCGCTCGTCCACCTCGAGCAGCTTCACCTTGAGGTGGTCGCCCTTCTTGACCACGTCCTCGGTCTTTTCGGTGCGGCCATGCTGCAGCTCGGAGATGTGCAGCAGCCCTTCGACGCCCGGAATGATCTCGACAAAGGCGCCGAATGCCGTCGTACTCTTCACCACGCCCTCGTACACTTTGCCAACCTCGGGTTCCTGCACGATTCCCGAGATCATGTCGCGTGCCCGCTCGGCCGCTTCGCCCACGCCGGAGATCGTGACCAGTCCCGTGTCGTCCACGTTGATCTCGGCGCCCGTTTGTTCCTGGATGCCGCGGATCGTCTTGCCCTTGGGACCGATGACGTCGCCGATTTTGTCGGGCCGGATCTGGATCGTGAGGATGCGGGGCGCATACTTGGAGAGCTGCGAGCGCGGCTGTGCCATCGTCTGTTGCATCACGTCGAGAATGTGAAGCCGCGCTTTCTTGGCCTTTTCGAGAATCGCGGTGCTCTTGCCGTCCGTGATCAATCCCATGGCGATCCCGGCGCACGCGGACTTGACCGGCACGCCGGCGTCGAACAGCGCCAGCGAGCCACCGCACACCGTGGCCATCGAGGACGAGCCGTTCGATTCGAGAATATCCGAGACGATGCGAAGTGTATAGGGGAACTGCTCGTAGGGGGGCAGGATCGCCTGCAGCGCCCGCTCGGCGAGCGCGCCATGACCCACCTCGCGGCGTGACGTGCCGCGAATCGGCTTTACTTCGCCCGTCGAAAACGGCGGGAAGTTGTAGTGCAGCATGAACGACTTGGTCGTCTCTTGCGCCACGTCGATCGAATCGATGCGCTGCTCATCCCGCGTCGTGCCCAACGTCACCGATACCAGCGCCTGGGTCTGGCCGCGCGTGAACAGGGCGGAGCCGTGCGTGCGCGGCAGCCAGCCCACCTCGCAGGTGATCGGCCGGACGGTGTCGAGATCGCGCCCGTCCACACGCTCGCCCGCCGACAGCACGCGGTCGCGCATCGTCTTGTACTCGATGTCCTCGATGACTGCCACGATCTCGCGCAGCTTGTCGGGGAATTCCTCGGCCAGCTTTTCGACGATCGTCTGCTTGATGGCGCTGAGCGCCTGCGTCCGCTCCGCTTTGACTGCGAGCGTCAACGCTTCCGAGACTTTATCGTCCGCCAATTCCTTGACCCGCGCGACGAGGTCGGCGGGAGGCTCGGCCTTGACCCATTCCATCTTGGGCTGACGCATCGCGTCCACCACTTCGTCGCTGATGTCGAGCAGCTCCTTGATGCCTTTGTGCGCCACCTCGAGCGCCTTCACGATCTCGGCCTCGGTGAGCTCCAGCGCGCCGCCCTCGACCATGACGATCGATTCGCGGGAGCCGGAGACAGTAAGGTCCAGGTCGGAGAACTCGAGCTGCTGGAAGGTGGGGTTCAGGATCCACGCCCCTTCGACCCGGCCGACGCGCACCGCGGCAATCGGGCCGTTCCAGGGCACTTTGGACATCGAGAGCGCCGCGGACGCCGCCGTCACGCCGAGCACGTCGGCGTCGTTTTCCTGATCTGCCGAAAGCACGTAGACGAAGACCTGCACTTCGTTCTTGAAGCCTTCAGGGAAGAGCGGCCGGACGGAGCGGTCGATCACACGCGCCGAGGTGATTTCCTCATCGGAGGGGCGGCCTTCGCGCTTCAAAAAACCGCCGGGAATCTTGCCGGCGGCGTAGGCCTTCTCGCGGTATTCGACGGTCAGCGGAAAGTATGGAAGGTTCGCGATGTTCTCGGACACCGTTACCGCGGCCAACACCACCGTCTCGCCGAATTGGAGGAGACACGATCCTGCTGCTTGCTTGGCCAGTCGCCCCGCTTCGAGCTTCAATGTGCGGCCGGCGAACTGCTTCTCGACGTGCTTCACTGATCTGCCTGTCTAGAGCAATAGAAAAAACGCCGAGCGCCCCGGTGCTCTTTCCGGGACCGCCCTGCAACGACACCGTTACCAACTAATGACGGAGACCGAGCTCTTCGATGAGCTGCCGGTACTTCGCGAGATCGGTGCGCTTGAGATACTCCAGCAGGCGGCGGCGGCGGCTGACCATGCGCAGCAGGCCGCGTTGCCCGTGGTAGTCCTTGGCGTGGACCCGGAAGTGATCCGTGAGGCTGTTGATGCGCTCGGTGAGCAGCGCCACCTGAACCCGGCTCGAGCCGGTGTCCCGGTCGTGCAGCCCGTGTTTCCTGACCGGCGTCGTCTTGTCGTACATCGTCCCTGTTCCCTAATCGTTGGAAGCGCCGTAGGTTAACCGGCTTCGACGCCTTTGTAAAGTGACCAACGCTGCCACCGATCTCGTGGGGCGGAGTTTAGGCCCCTACACCCTGGAACGGTTACTCGGCCAGGGCGGCTTCGCGTGGGCGTTCGTCGGCCGGGGACCGGACGGCACCCCCGTCGCCGTCAAGGTGCTGAAGCCCCGCTACGCCGGCGATCCCCAGTTCGAGTCGCGCTTTCGGAATGAGAGCGAGACCGCCGCCAAGCTCGAACACCCACACATCATCCGCATCCGGTCGGTCGCCAAGAGCGGTGAGCACGTCTACTTCGCGATGGACCTGTGCGCCGACAGCCTCGGCGCCCGCATCGCGCGGGAAGGACCCCTTCCCGAAGAGGACATCCTCCGGCTGGCCCGCGACATGGCGGCAGCGCTCGAATTCGCGCACAGCCAGGGCGTCATTCATCGCGACTTGAAGCCGGACAACGTCCTGATTCGCTCCGACGGCGCCGCCGTGCTCACCGACTTTGGCATCGCGCGAGCCGTGTCGGGCTACGTCGCCTCCACCGGGGTGAACATGACGATCGGCACGCCGCACTATCTGTCGCCGGAGCAGGCGCAGGGGCGACCGCTCGACCAGCGCGTGGATTTCTACGCGCTCGGCGTCACGCTGTATAAGGCCGCGACCGGCGAGGTGCCGTTCAGCTCCACCGACTGGTTCGAGCTGGCGCGCATGCACGTCGAGGATCCGCCGCCGTCGCTGCGGCGCAAACGCCCCGAGCTGTCGAAACGCTTCGAGCGCGTCGTACTGAAATGCCTCGCGAAACATCCCGACGACCGCTACGCCAACGCCGCCGAGCTTCTTGCCGATC
>QHUQ01000255.1 GCA_003221985.1 Gemmatimonadota bacterium
CGCGTACGCACGACCCAGACGAGCGGCACGAGGCGCGCATTCAGCGCGGTGACGCCATCGGCATCTGCGCCTGCGGGATGTACATCGTCGGTTGCGGCTCCTGATCGAGCGCGCCATTGCGCACGTCGCTGACGACGCCGATGATCTGCCTGGGCGGCTCCCGGAACGCCCGCCCCGCTCCCCGGCCGATGGTCAGCTGATCGCTCAACGGATCCCCTTGCGGCCAGAAACGGCGGGCCATCGCCTGGTTGATGATCACGACGCCCCCGGCGCCGGCGGCATCGCGATTGGTGAAGTCACGGCCGCAGCAGCGGAATCCTGAACACGTCGAAATAACCCGGCGAGACCGCTATCCAGCCGCCACCGCCATGCGCGGGACCCTCGAGCGGCCGGCCGACGTGATGAAGCCGAGACCGAACCCGCCCTCGAGGGGCAGGCAGCAGGACGTGGCGGCGGCGTCGACGCCGGGAACCGCGCGCACGCGCTCGACGCCCGCGCGCACGATCTGATCGACGCCCGCGGTTTTCAGGAACTGCAGCACCGTGTTCACGACGGAGAAGATGGCCGTGTTCGCGCCGATGCCGAGCGTCAGCGCGGCGACCGCCGCGGCCGTGAAGCCGGGCGTCTGCCGGAACATGCGCAGCGAGTGCTTCAGATCGCGAAAGAAGTCTTCCATCAGCGTTTGCTCGAACTGGTGATGCCTCCAGGTCCGACGATAGCGGATGTCAGGCTCTGCGCGCGATTCTCGACGGCCACCCCTGGCGTGAGCGGTGCCCTGCTCCGCCGAGCGCGAAAGACGTCGGCTCGAGACGCTCGGACGTCTTGCCCGCGAGGTGGCCGTCCACGAAAAACAGCGTCTCGCCGCGGGCCGTGTAGTGGCTCAGCACGAGGTGATGCGGCTGCGCGTCCGCCTTCACGCCCGACGACACAGGGGTGCCGTTCGCGGCCTTGTAAGTCCACACGCCGCCCTGGGCGCCAATCGTGGAGGTGAAGGCCGTCGCGGACGCCAGCGTGGTCGCCTCGAACTCCAGGGAACCACGGCCGCCTCCGCGCTCCTCCCTCTTCATGTCCATCGTCGCGGCGAGCGTCGAGCCGCTGATGGTCGCGACGGCGCCGTCGCGCTGCGCGCGCACCGTGACGCCGAACGCAAACGGATGCATCGAGCTGTCCGGCGTGAACGTCAGCACCCGGTCCCCTCCCGTTGTGTGCAGGAAACCGGTTGCCGTCGATCTCCGGGGCGCCGGCTTGCCTTGTTCGAGCGCCTCGAACAGCGTCGGCACGAAGGTGCGGACGATCTCCGCGTGGCCGGCCGCGTTCGGATGCAACGAGTCGTGCCAGAAGCCTTTGGCCCACTTCCCGGTCCCGTCGTCCACGGCGCCCAGAAAGTTGACGCTCGGCACGTCCCACGTGTTGATCAGGAGGTTCATCCGCCGTGTGTACTCGTACTCGACCGCCGTAAAGTCGTTGCGTGTGTAGCACAGCGTGACGATGGGGACGATGTGGTGTTGCCGGCTGCGTTCGACGAAGCCGCGGATCCCGGCTTCGAACTGGCTGAAGATGGCGTCCTTCGCTGCCGTCGTGGCGCCGTTCTGAATGCCCTCGTTGCCGAGCGACAGGCCGATCAGCACGTAGCCCGGATTCACGGGAAGCAGGTAGCGGACGCTCGGATCGGCGGCGCCTTCGGGCGCGAAGCGCGGCGCCATCGTCTTCGTGTTGTCGCCGCCGCGCGACTGGTTCAGCACTTCCCAGCCTCGCGGCGCGAGCAATTCGCGCAGCCGTCCCGTGTAGCCTTCCTTCCCCTGGTCGTCGCCGGTGCCGTTGGCCACCGACGATCCGAACACGGCGATGCGCCGCGGCGCCGCGGCCGGCTTCTGACCCTCAAGCGCGGCCAGCCCGGCGACGGCGACGATCGCCGTGACGAGCGAGAACTTCGGGAGCGATCGGACGCGCATCATTGACCCCTCACAGTGCAGACGTCAGAAAGTGCAGGGATTATACGGCGTGCAGGCCCTGCCGGATGCGGCAGGTTGCGAGCGTATTGGACGTGGGGGAATGCCCGCATCGAGCTGGATTCCAGCTCCCGAAGAAGTGTCCGCGTGGTTGAGGGAGCACGCTTGGAAATTGCTCTGGCGGTTTGCGACGGCGTGCTACGGATTTCGATTACCGTTGCGAAGCCAGCCACTTAACCGCGATGACGTCTACTCCATCGATCGCCGTAAACCTCGATAGATCTCGCGGCATCGACGGGGTCACGTCACAGTTACGTCACCGTCCGATTGTTATCGAAGGAGCACGCCTTCAGGCGTGTGAACGCACGGCTTCACCGGAATTCCTCATGGATGGTTCGTTGGTGACGACGTATCGGCGGCGTGTGGCGCGTCTGGTCCGGTACACGCGATACGCCCCTCCCGCCAGATGACCGCGTACTGCCCTAATCTGCGCTTACGTTCTAGCGCTTCCGCCACCGCGCGCCTCAGGACATCCAGGATCTTTGCCTCGTGTTCCTGCCCTTGCATCATGACTGCTCCCGATTCTGTAGCGCCCGCATCACTGCGGGCTGCATGACCTCGCGATGCTCGCCTTTTTGTGTGAAGACGATTTCAGGCGTCTCGCCGCTATTGAGCAAACAGACGGTCCGATCGACGAGCGACGCATACACGCCCATCAAGTTCTCCCAGCTCCGGAGGAAGCGTCGTTCGATGTCGGGTACCGGGATATCGTGCCCGCCATGGCTCACGCGCTCTGCGACGCGAAGCTTCGCCATTTCTGGTGTCGGCAAGGCGAGATAGATCAATTCAACGCTCCAGTCAGTGGCCTTCAACCCACGGATCAGTCGCACATATCCGCGCCCGGCCAGCGTCGTCTCGAAGCCGAAGTCATCGCGCGCTTGGATGTGGCGCTGGATCTCGTTCAAGAACAACCGCCCAGCCGATATTCGCTCGCGTTCTGGTGCCAACGGCGATACCCCGGCCGCGATCAGGTCTGCGTTCACGAAATTCCGACAACCTGCTTCGGGAAGATACTTCAGGGCAAACGTCGTCTTCCCGGCGCCATTGGGCCCCGCGATGATCCAGCACTTAGGCCGGGATGGCTCGTTCATACCTTTCATTCGCCAACGCTCGCATTCGTCACCGGGTTGGCGGTCTCACTCTTTTCGTCCATTGATGTCACTTCTTGCCTTCACCATCTCGAGAACATCGGTAGCGTCTGGGATAGTGCGCTGTGTGATCACGCCCTCAAGCTGACGCGCCCTTCGTTCATGACTCGGCTTCATCGGGGGCAGTCGGCTGTTCTGTCCGTTGCGGTGCGCTATCGCGCCGTTCATCGATCCACGCCCTTGCTGCGTCTGCTGCCCTGACGGCGTAGGCATTGTCGCCGGCGTAATTGGCCAGCAGGGCCAGCGCCTCATCCAAGCGATCTCCAAAGAGCGCTGTCATCCGAGCGCGGTCGATTCCGTATCGATTGATGAATATCGGCGGGTATTCTCCACTGGCTGCGACGATGCCGCTCTGTTCGTCGCCCGCCAGGTTTGCGAGCTCGGGCACGAGCGCTTCCGGATGCTTCTCGGCGCCGTCGATGACGAGAGCGGGGAGATAGTCTCTCCAGGCTTCAAAAGCAGCCACGCCGGGGTCGGCGCCTGTCTGAGTGATCAGACGCCGCCATTCGCGAGGTGCAGGCTCACAGGGATTGCATCGAGGATTAGGGCTCGCAGCCAATCGACATGCTCGTTTCGGTGCAGTCGGCGGTTGCATCGTCGCCAGAGCGCGATGAGCGCTCGGTGATCAGCCGCTGCCGTCGAGCCGTCCCGTTCCTTTATCTTGGCGACCAGCTGTTCGACCAGCTCCATGAGCTCCGCATCGGTATGTCGGTCGGAGAAGTGCTCCCACACACGAGCGTACTCCTCGTCCGCATCTGAAGAAGCGAGCAAGCGGCCGAGGAGAGGTCCACTGCGTGTGCTCTTCCACTGGTCAATATCCCGCAGGACGGACTGATCGCGCAGCTCCGAGCGGCTGAGCTCGTCGGCGGCGATCCTACGGAAGTAGTCAACCGGCTCTGATTCCTGGACGCCCTGTGGCGAGTCGGTTCCCGCGCAAATCGTGTCCTTCGTCAGTTGCTCGATTCCCATCAAGTCGACGAGTTTCTGCGCCGCAGAACCCGCCGTCACCTCAGCGAGCACCCGCGTCCATTCATCCTTGATGTTCTTCGTGCGGGGAAACATGTCGTCCGGCTCATGGCGCGCTGCGTCGATTTCGGCCAGAAGGAATCGATAGACTGGCTCGGCGCCATAGCGAAGCGCAGACATGATGAGGATGTCGTCCAGCTCTGCTTCGCCATGCAGATTGGCCCAGGCATGATCCACTCGCCTGAGAACGTGTTTCAGTGAACGAGGAGTGTCCAATAGCGATACCAGCGCATCCAGCGGTGTGTCCCTGCCCGTCACCCTTGAATTCAGCTCGATCTTCTCGTCGATGGCGCTCAGGAATGTTGCAATAGAACGTTGCTCGCCAATCTCAGGAAACTTGATCGGCAAGAGGCGAAGTACTGACTCATTGACGTTCGGCATACGACCGCCGACAGCGTGGGCCTTGATCCATTTAAATGGATCGTGGGGCACTCATCCAGAACGACAGGAATTCTGGGTCGAGATCCGCGCCCGACAAGCGCAACCGGATAGCACCAGTGCTGCACAACGCTCCAGCGTGCCGCTCGGTCACGATTGCTGAGAGGCCAGTCGCTTGAACGCTTCGTCGAGCAAACAGAATATCTCCTGGCCGCAGCACATGACGCGACAGTCGCGCGACGGTGCTTTCAGAGACTTGCGGTAACGTAATGGCGACAATTGACCTCCGACCAATTGCCTCGGTCGGAATCACTGGAATCCCTTTGGCCACGTAGTCGCTGGCGTGCAGGTGGGATCCAAACGGGCCAGTCTGGAGAGAGGCTGCTTTTGAGTCAATCAGCTCTCCCACCGTAACGTGTCGCCGATCACTCCTTCGCACCGCTCAACTCCGAGAGCTTCGTGCGAATCGTCTCGACCAGCTGCGCGCCATGATCGAATCAACGTTCAAATCCTGCACGAGGCGCGGCAGGA
>QHUQ01000256.1 GCA_003221985.1 Gemmatimonadota bacterium
CCGGCGCCGACATCAAGTTCGGCATCACCTCGAACATCACCGTCGACGCGACGGTGAACCCCGATTTCGGGCAAGTCGAGGCCGACCCAGCCGTCGTGAACCTCACATCGTTCGAGACCTTCTTTCAGGAGCGCCGACCCTTCTTTGTCGAGGGCACCGGCATCTTCAACTTCTCCGTCAATTGCAGCGTCGTGAACTGCCAGGGAGAGGGACTGTTCTACTCGCGCCGCATCGGCCACGATCCGAGCCGCATCCTCAGTTCCGCCAAGATCACGGGCCGGCTCCCGGGCGGCCTCACCCTCGGAGCGGTGGAAGCAATCACCCGGCGCGCCTCGGTCAGCGGCGTCACCGTCGAGCCGCTGACGAATTACGGCATTACGCGGCTGTCACAGGACTTCCGGAACGGGCAGAGCGGCATCGGCTTGATGGTGACTGCCGTCAACCGCAATGCCGACTCATCGACCGACGCCGTGCTGCATCGCAGCGCCTATGTCGGTGCGATCGATTTCCGCCATCGGTTCCACGGAGGTGCTTACGAGCTTTCCGGCTCGCTCGACCTCAGCACCGTGCACGGCAGCCGCGAGGCGATCGCCGGCACGCAGCTCAACTCGGCGCACAACTATCAACGGCCCGATGACCACGTCCGCTTCGACAGCACGCGGACATCGCTCTCCGGCGGCGCCCAGGAGATCCTGTTCAGGCGGCAGAACGGGTTCATTCAATTCCAAACCAGCTATCTGCGCCGCTCGCCGGGGTTCGAGATCAACGACATGGGGTTCTTGTACCTGTCCGATCAGCAAACGTGGAACAACTGGGCGGCGCTGAACTGGACGAGCCCGACAAAGCTTTTCCAACGGGCGTTCTGGAACTTCAACTGGTGGCAGTACTGGACGACGGATGGGCTGCCCACCGACCGGGCGTTCAATACGAACGCGCACGTCACGTTCAAGAACCAATGGTCGCTGCATTTCGGAGGCACGCTCGCCAATATCGGGGACGTCTTCTGCGACTGCGGGGCGCGGGGCGGGCCCGCATATCGGCGCGATCGGGCGATCTACCCCTGGATCGGGTTCGTCGGAGACCAGCGGGGCGCCGTGCAACCGATCATGTTCATCTACTACGGCAAGGCCGACGACGGGCATTCGACGTCATTCAGCGTCAGCCCGGAGATCGATCTCCGGGTCTCGTCACAATTCCGCGGCTCGGTGGCCCTCAACGCCAGCCACAACATCAACGATCTGCAGGATCGGGCGCCGCAGGGAACGCATTACGTTTTTGCGCATATCGATCAACAGACCGTGTCGATGTCGTTCCGGATGAATTACACCGCCACCCGGACGCTCACGTTCCAGGTGTATGCACAGCCCTTCGTGAGCAAGGCGCGATGGTCGAACCTGCGCGAGCTGTCCGCGACGCCGCGTGCGCCCGCTTATGCGGATCGCTTCCAGCCGTTTGCCGGAACCATGCCGACTGATTTCAACAGGAAATTCTTCAACTCGAATTTTGTCCTGCGCTGGGAGTATCGCCCCGGGTCGACGCTCTTCCTGGTCTGGAATCAGGGACGGGCGGATTTCGAGGACGTGATGGGGACGCGGCAGATTTCCGGAGACTTCAAGCGGCTGTTCAATTCGTATCCGTCAAACACGTTCCTGATCAAGGCCTCGTACTGGCTTAACCGCTGACGCGGAATGATCAATGATCATTGGACATTGATCATTCGGACCTGATTCCCAATTCGTCGAGATGCAGCAGGAGGTCTGCCGGGTCTTCATAGACCCGGTAGGCCCCTGCGCGCTCCAGCTCTTCCTGACCGTAGCCGCCCGATAGCAGGCCCACGCCGAGCGCGCGAGCACGGCGGGCCGCGAGCAGATCCCACACGCTGTCGCCCACCGCGATCGCCGATTCTGGCGCGACGCCGAGCCGCTCCGCTGCCGCGAGCCAGAGATCGGGATTGGGTTTCGCGTGCTGAACGTCGTCGCGGGTGATCACCGGCACGCCGGCCGGAAGGTCCACGAGCTGCAGCAGCGGGCGCGCGCTCGCCAGGGCGCCGCTCGTCGCAACCGCCCACGGCACCTTGATCTTGGTGAGGTGGCGCACGAGCTCTTTCGCTCCAGGAAGCGCGCGCACGTCCCCCAAGTGCGCCGCAAAGAGACGCGCGTGCGCCGCTTTCATCTTGACGGCGTCGTTCTCCTTGAGCTCACGTCCCGTTTCGCGCGCGAGGCTCTCCGCCAAGAGGCCGCCGCTCATGCCGATGCGCCGGTGAATTCGCCACACCGAGAGCTTGATGCCACTCAACTCCAGCGCCTTGTGCCACGCCAGGGCGTGCTGGTACACGCTGTCGGTCAGCGTGCCGTCGAGGTCGAGCAAGAGTGCGGGGCGGAACATTTCAAGGCGTCAAAGTCACGCCGGTCGATCTTCACAATCCGGTTGTCGTGACGACGCCCGTCAAGGCACACCTGCTGGATGGTGGCACCGTCATTTACCGGGACGGCGCCACCGTCGATCAGCGCACCGTCCAAGGGCAGGGGTATCGCTACGACCTGACGCTGCGGGATTCCACCCTCGTCAGCGCCATTTCCCTCGACAGCATCGTCGGGATGGAAGCGTTCGAGCAAACCACGAACACCGGGGCGAGCCTCGTTATGACGTTGCTCGCGACCGCCGGCGGATTGGCGTTGGTCGGCGGAGCCGCGGTCGCCATTTTCGGGTCGTGCCCGACCTTCTACACGGACAGCGCGGGCTCCGCCCAGCTCCAGGCCGAGGGCTTCTCCTACAGCATCGCGCCGATCTTCGAGAGCCGTGACATCGATCGGTTGCGCATCACGCAGGCAGCAGACGGGACCCTGCGACTCGAGGTCCGCAACGAGGCGCTCGAAACGCATTACATCAACCAGCTCGAGCTGCTCGAAGCGGTGCACGACGCGGACGAGACCGCATTGGTCGATGAGTTGAATCGTATTGTTGTGCTCGGTCCGACGATTCCGTTCCGACATGCGATTGACATGCGGGGGACCGACGTCACTGATGTGCTCAGCCAACACGATGGCGCGGTGTACCGCACTGATGCACGGACCATGCGGCACGCGGAGATTGGCGACCTGGACGACTGGATTACCCTCACCGTGCCGGCCCCCGCTGCCGACAGCGTGGCCATCGTGCTGCGGCTGAGGAATAGCCTGCTCAATACGACACTCCTATACGACGTGATGCTCGGCGAGCCGGGCGCGCGCTCGCTCGACTGGGTGGGGCAAGACTTGAAACAAGTCGGGCCCGCGCTCGACGTGGCGCAGTGGTATCAGCAGCGCATGGGGATGAATGTCGCGGTGAGCGACGGGTTCACGTATCGCGTCATCGCGCACGTGCGCGACACGGGCCCCATTGCGTGGAAAGACGTTGCCATCGTCGTGCCGGTCCTGACGCGCGACTCGGTGCGCGTGCGGCTCACGTTCCCCAAGGACAACTGGCGCATCGACCAGGTCGCCGTGGCCGCTCAGGTACGGAGGACCAACCCGGAGATCGTGCGGCTGGTCGACGTGCGGGACGCAACGGCGGCGACCGACACCTCGGCCTTGGCGAGCCTCAGAAACGCCGACAATCGGTACCTACAGACGACGCCGGGCCAGTACTTCACCGCGGTGTTTCGGGCGAGCGACACGCGACCGGCAAGCGCCGATCAACACACGTTCTTCCTGGCGTCGCAGGGCTACTACATCGAATGGATGCGGCCGGGCTGGCTGCGCGCGCCTGTTGTCGAGCGCCGGTTCGAGCCGACGGATTCGGCGTTAGTGCGTGCGATCGACCGCTGGCGGACGTCGCAGGACTCGCTCGAAACGCTGTTTGCCGCCACACGAATTCCCGTGCGCTGAGGTGCCGACCATGTTGCGATCGATTCTGCTCAGCGGAATGGTGCTCCTTGGAGCTTGCTCTCACGGGCCGAGTCTTCAGAAGTTCGAGCCCGCGCACGCGCCCGGCGGCATCGAAGCCGATCTGCGTCTCGCCCATGCACAAGTGCGCGGGGAATTGCTCGCGGTTCAGGACACGGCGCTCATAGTGCTCAGCGATGAGCGAAAGATCGTGCTGGTGCCCGTCAGTAAGGTCAAACTCGGCAACTTCGGCGATCTCGGCACACTAATCGGCGACTGGAAGCCTGGCCGGGACACCATGGAGCGTCTGCGTTTGCTGAGTCGCTTTCCGGCCGGTCTTACGCCCGCGCTGCGCGGCAGGCTCCTCGCCGCTTACGGTCAGACTGACGTCGAGATCGTGCAATGAGACTTGCCCTGGCGTTGCTCGTGCTTCCCCACGCGCAGGCGATCGCCCAGACGCCTGAGTTCACCGCGCGGGCACGCGCGGGCACCGCGGCGCTGCGTGATCCGGAGGCGGCCCGCGCCGCCGGATATCGCCCGGTGGGTCCCGATTTCCCCGGCATGGGCCAGCACTGGATCCACACGGCCCTGATTCTGCGGCCGATCCCGGATCCCGCGCAGCCGCCGGTGCTCGAGTATGCGGAGCTGAACGGGAAGCTGACGTTGGTCGGTGTCGCATACGCGGTGCTGGTCAAGAGCGACACGGCGCCGGCCTCATTGCCCGTCCCGGCCGCCGCCTGGCACTTCCATCAGGGGACCATCGAAGAAGAAAGTTTTCTCCGCGCGCATGCCGGCGTGTCGCATGAGATGCACAGTACTCCCGGTCCTCGCTTGGCGGTCATGCATGCCTGGATCTGGCTCGACAATCCCGACGGGCTGTTCGCGACAGACAACTGGGCGCTGCCCTACGCGCGTCTCGGCCTCGACGTGCCACGGTCCATCTCTCACTCCGCGGCGCGGGCGCTTGCGCTCGCCTCGGGCGATGGTGGTCGTCGCTATCTCGAAGCGCTCATCCACGCCGTCGGGCAGCCGAGTGATCAGGAGATGGACGCGTTGCGTGCCGTGGTGACACGCCATCAGGCGGCCGCACGCAGCGAGGCCCCGAGCGTGATGCAGCTCGAGGCCTGCTGGAATGCGCTGTGGGACGACGTGAAAAGTGCCGTACGTCCCGAGATTTGGGAACGGCTCGAGGCCGTTCGCTAGCTACCGCTTCACCTTCATCGCCGCCGCGTACGCATCGACAAATCCCGCGCCCACCTCCCACTGCGCGTACCCCGGCAGCGGCTTGGCAGTGGAGGTGAGGCGCATCGTGATTGAGGTCCAAGCCATTGAGCACGGTGCCGGTGGACGCGCGCGTCGACACGATGTGGACGCCCGGCGCGGTGATGTCCGGATGGTACAGCGGATCACCCGGAATGCCGCGCGAGGAGAAGTCGGCCAGCACGTGGTCGCGCGGCTCGTTGTCGGTCGGCACGAGCGGATCAGAGCCGTCGTCCAGCATGCAATGGGCCTCGGAATTCGTGGGGTCGTCAACGCCGACCTTGCACCCCGCCGCCACGCCAATCACCCACGGCGCCACGCTGTACGGATTCAGCGTGTTCTGACCGGGGCCATCGTTGCCCGCCGCAAAGACCACGGTGATGCCTCGACCCGACACCTTCTTCGTGGCTTCGTTGATCGGATCTTTGGGGTCGAACGCGCCGCTCGTGCCCCACGAGTTATTCACGACCTTGATGTTGTACTGCTGCTGGTGATCGAGGATGTAGTCGAAGCCCGCCAGCGCCCAGAAGATGAAGAGGATGTCACCCGTCCCGATCCCGACCAGGCTGGCGCCCGGCGCGACGCCGGTATAGTAGCCGTTCGAGGCTGTGCCCCTGGCCGCCACGATGCCGGCGACATGCGTGCCGTGCCCGACGGAGGTTTCGGAGTTCGGGAGATTCTCGACGACCAGCGTCGCGCCTTTGCGAATCGGCTTGGGCGCGTCTTTCCCGAAAGTGAAGAGATCGTTCTGATTGTAGAGGACTTTGACGTTCTGCACGGTGTACTGCGGGTACGCCAGGTCGGGATTGTACAGGCCATCGATGCCGCTATCGAGAATCGCGACGCCGATGCCTTTCCCGGTGATGCCGGCGACGTGCACGGCATCGGCGCGAATCGCCGGAACGCTCTCGTGCAGCGTGTAGTACGTGAGCTGCTTATTCGCGTAGATCCCCTCGAGACCCGGCAGCGCGGAAATCGTGAGCAGCTGCGCCGGTGTCGCAAGAGCCGCGACCATCGAGAAGTTGTCAAACTGTACGACGCCCGCGCCCGCATTCAGAATGGCGGCCGTTACCGCGGCCTCGGTCGTCTGCGTCTCGTCGAAGTTGACGATGTAGATCGCCGCCTCGCTACCGGCGGCGTCCGCGGTTGGCGTGGGCCGGCTGGGTCCGGCAACCGGGCCGCCCTGGTCGCATGCGGCGAGAGCCAGCGAGGCTGCTGCTGCGATGAGCCATCTGTTCATGGGTCCTCGGGGTGAGGGAATGCTCCCGAGGGCAGCAAGTCATATGCCCCGCTAAGGGCTGAAAACACAACAGCCGGCCCAGTTTCGCGGGCCGGCTGTTGTGGCGCTGATGCTACAGGTTACTCGGGCTCCATGCGCTCCAGCGCGTACCGCAGCCGCAGCATCGAGCTGTCGAGTAACCGGCGCGAATCGTCGCGCAGCGCGCCTTGATCGGCAAGTTGTGTGAGCAGCTCGAGGACGGCGTGGATCTGCGCCGTCGCCGATTCGACAATCAGCCGGCGATCGAGGCCGCTGCGGCGCTCCATGTCTACCGCGACGTCCTTCATCCGCCGCTCCGCCCCCCGCCTGCGATTGGCCACCGTCATGGGATCTCCCCCTCCCCTCCCACCTCCCAGGTGCGTTCGCTGTTCAGCAGTGCGTCCAGGCTGCCACTGCGCTCCACCACGACTTCCCGCTCGTACGGCGTCGCTGGGTTGCAATAGAGCACACCCATGGCCGCTGGGAAGGGGGGCTCCAGGGAGGCCAGGAGCTGGGCCAGGGGACGGTTGGTTTCGTCGTGCACGAGGGCATCGGATCCGGCCGGCACGACCTCGAGCTCCAGCTTGCCCGGTTTGAGGCGCAGCGCCTTCTCCCTGTTCTTGCCGAACAGCAGGGGCTTGCCGTGCTCGACGAGGATCTGCGCGTCCGGGGCGACTTCCTTCCCGGTGATGTGCTCGAACACGGCGTCGTTGAAGACGACGCAATTCTGCAGGATTTCGACGAACGACGCCCCGGCGTGGTCGTGCGCCCGCTTCAGCGTCGCGATCAGGTGCGCCTGGAGGGTGTCGATCGAACGGGCCACGAACCGCGCCCCGGCGCCGAGCGCGAATGCGCAGGCGGACACCGGGTACTCGATCGAGCCCTGCGGGGTGGAGGGCGACTTGGTGCCACGCCGCGAGGTGGGCGAGTACTGGCCCTTGGTCAGGCCGTAGATCTCGTTGTTGAACAGGATGATGTTCAGGTTCACGTTGCGGCGCAGCACGTGCAACATGTGGTTGCCGCCGATGGACAGGCCGTCACCGTCACCCGTCATCACCCACACGTCGAGCTCGGGGTTGGCGAGCTTGATGCCGGTCGCGATTGCCGGCGCGCGCCCATGCACGGTGTGGAACCCGTACGTCGACATGTAATAAGGAAAGCGTGCCGCGCACCCGATGCCGCTGACGAACACCGTTTGCTCGCGCCGCACCCCCAGCTCGGCGCACACCTTTTGCACCGCCTTGAGAATTGCGTAGTCGCCGCACCCTGGGCACCAGCGGACCTCCTGGTCCGAGGCGTAATCTTTGGGGGCGAGCTGCGCGTCGGTGATCGTCGTGACCGTCATAGTTTTCTGATCGCCTGGACGATTTCCGTCACCCGGAACGGCTTGCCCGTCACCTTGCCGAGTCCTTCCGCCGG
>QHUQ01000149.1 GCA_003221985.1 Gemmatimonadota bacterium
CGAGTTGATGGTCGCGCATGTTCTCGAACGAGGTGCCCTCGAGCGTCTCGGTGGTTCCCTGAATCTGTCCCTGGTCCTCCGTCGGGATGAACCCTTTCGGCACGAACGGATAGAGGAGCACGGTCGCCACCAGAATGCCGAGCGAGAACAGCATCGTCTGCGGCCGGTGATCCATGACCCAGCCGAGCGTCCGCTCGTAGAGCGCCAGGCCGCGCTGGTACACACGCTCCGTCGCCTCGTAGAAGCGGCCGTGTTTCGCCTCTTTGGGCGGCCGGAGGAACCGGCTGCACAGCATCGGCGTGAGCGTGAGGGAGACGAAGCCGGAGACGAGAATCGCCACGCCGATCGTCACGGCAAATTCGTGAAACAGGCGGCCCAGGATGCCGCCCATGAGCAGCACGGGAATGAACACCGCGGTCAGCGACAGCGTCATCGACAAAATCGTGAAACCGATTTCGCGCGCGCCGTCGAGCGCGGCCTGCATCGCCCGTTTTCCTTTTTCCATGTGCCGGACGATGTTCTCCAACATCACGATTGCATCATCGACGACGAATCCCACGGACAGCGTGAGCGCCATCAGCGACAGATTGTCGAGACTGTAGCCCATCAGGTACATCACCGTGAACGTGCCGATGATGGAGAAGGGGAGCGCCAGACTCGGAATGACGGTCGCCGAGAGGTTCTTCAGGAACAGGAAGATCACCATCACCACGAGGCACAGCGTGACGAGCAGCGTCACCTGCACGTCGTTGACCGACTGGTGGATCGACACCGAGCGGTCATAGAGCGTGTTCACCTGGACCGACGCGGGGAGCAGCGCGGAGAGCGAGGCCACCGTCGCCTTGACGGCGTCGGCGACCTGTACCGTGTTGGTGCCGGGCTGGCGCTGGATCGCCAGCACGATCGCGCGCCTGCCGTCGTACCAGCTCGCGTTGCGCGAGTCCTGTACGTCATCGAGCACGCGGGCGACGTCCTGCAGGCGCACGGGCGCGCCGTTCTGGTACGTAACGGCGAGCTGCCGGAATTCCGGGGCGCTCGAGATCGAGCCGTCCGCGAGCACGGTGTACGCGCGCTGGGGGCCCCACAGCGTCCCGGTCGGCAGATTCGGATTGCCGGCCGACACCGCCGCGGTCACTTCATCCAGCCCGATGCCGCGCACCTGCAGTGCTTTCGGATCTACCTGGATGCGCACCGCGTACTTCGCCGACCCGAACACCTGCACCTGCGCGACCCCGTCCACGGTGGACAGCCGCTGCGCGAGAAACGTTTCGGCGTACTCGTCGAGCGCCGACAGCGGCATCGTCGCGGACGTCAGCGCGAGATAGAGGATCGGCTGATCCGCCGGGTTCGACTTGTTGTACGAGGGCGGCTGAATGCCGGGCGGGAGCTGTCGCAACGTTTTGGAGATCGCGGCCTGCACGTCCTGCGCAGCCGCATCGATCTGCCGCGACAGCGAAAACGTGAGCGTGATGTTGCTGCTGCCCATGGTGCTCGACGACGTCATCGCGTCGATCCCGGCGATCGTCGAGAACTGTTTTTCGAGCGGCGTCGCGACCGCCGCGGCCATCGTTTGTGGGCTCGCGCCCGGCAAACCCGCGGAGACGGTGATGGTGGGGAAGTCGACGTTGGGGAGGTCGCTCACGGGCAGCAGCCGGTAGGCCATCAGCCCGAACATCAGAATTCCAAACATCACCAGCGTCGTCGCGACGGGGCGGCGAATGAACAGGCCCGAGATGCTCACGGGACCGGCGCTCCGCCCACGCCTCCGCCGGCGCTCTCGGTCGTCGGCCCGCCCCGGATGTCTACCTTGGCGTTCGGCGTCAGTTTCAACTGCCCGTCAGTCACGACGAGCGCACCGGCCGGGACACCGGCGACGACGCTCACGCTGTCGAGGGTGCGTTCCACCGTGATTGGCTGCGTCGCGGCCGTGCCGTCGTTGTTCACGACGAAGACGTACGTGCCTTGCTGGCCCTGCATGACGGCCTGACTCGGCACGACCACCGCATCGTTCTCGACGCCGAGCACCAGGGTGATCGTGACATACTCACCCGGCCACAGCGCGCCGTCGCGATTGGGGAAACGTGCCTTGAGGAGTACGCTGCCGGTCGTCGTATCGACCTGATTGTCGACGAACGACAGCACGCCCTCCACGGCCGACGCCGAATCGCGTGCGGGCAGGGCGATCGCGGCGAGCTCCTGCCGCGCCCGCTGGCGGAGCGCGGGAAGATTCGTCGCCGGCACGGGAAACCGCACGAGGATCGGACGCAGCTGCACAATCGACACGAGTTGGTCGCTGCCGGCGCGCACGAGATTGCCCTCGTGCAGCAGCAGCCGCCCGGTGCGGCCGCCAATCGGCGCGCGCACCGTCGCGTACTCGAGGTTGAGCCGGGCGATCGCCGCCGCCGCTGAGTCGGAGCGGACCGCGGCGGCCGCCGCGTCGGCCGTCGATTGCTTCTGTTCGTAGTCCTCCTGCGTCACGGTGTTGGTCTGGGCGAGGATGCGATAGCGCGCGGCTTCGCGCGCCGCGCTCTGCGCCTGCGTCAGATCCCGGAGCAGGGCGCCTTCGGCTTGTTGTAATGCGGCGCGGTAGGGACGGGGATCGATCTCGAACAGCACCTGGCCGGCGGCGACTTCATCGCCTTCGGCGAAATGCACGCGCAGGATCGTGCCGTTCACCTGGGGAAGCACGTCCACCGAGCGGATCGGCTCGACGGTGCCGGTGGCGTTGAGCTCATAGGGGACGGCACGGCGCTCGACCCGGGCCACGCTGACGGGGACCTTCTGAAGAGTCGCGCCCTGACGTGAGCCGCACGCGGTCGCCGCCGCGACGGCGACAATCGCGAGAATGGAGGTTTGGAAAGGCACGACTTCTATACGCATACCAACCCCATGGCGTCGAACATACGTGATGCGCGAAGTGTTTCAGCCAGCTTACAGCTCCCCCCGCGGTTTCTGACAAGTCGCTGAAAACTCAGCGTTTGGGACGGACCGCCGGTCGGTACGATGCTTGCACCCGCGTGCTCCGTGGAAGGGGAGGGGGAGGGGGACACCGTGTCAGAATCGATTCCGGCTACCGGGGGGAATGGGGGAATAATCCCCGTCGCCCCGCAGGAATTGGCCGTCATGCCGCCCGCGGGCCGCGCGCTGGACGTGCGCCACTCGCGCGTCATGCCACTCGCCAGTTCCATCCTTTGGACACCCGCCGTGGGAGCCGTGCTTCGTCCGGGCCCGCCGATGTTCGTCGCGCAACACACGCTGCGTAAGATACATGATCGCCTGGCGAGCCTTCCCAACGGCCTTGGGATGGGGCTTCTCGCCGGCCGTCAGTATACGTGCAGCGGCTCGGGCGCGCAGTTCGTGATGATCGATGGCGCCCTGCCTCTCCCGTCACCAGCGGCCGACGACGAACCGATCGAAGTCCTGGCCGAAGGGATACGGTCCGCGGCGGCCGGCGTCGAAATACTTGGCTGGTATCGGGGTCGGCCGTTCGGCGATGCCGTCCTGACCCCTGCTGACGTCGAAGCACAAACCGCGTTGTTCGAAGACCGGCCGTGCATCATCGCCGTCGTCGCGGGCGCCGGCGACGCGGGCGCCATCTTCCGGCACTCGATGAGTCCGGGGTGGCCGCTCGCGTCGCTGCCGTTCTACGAATGGCTCGGCGATCACGTGGTCGCTACCGACGAGCCCAAACCTTCTATTCTCGGCTGGCGCAATTACCGGCCATCCGAGCCCGTCGTCCGCGCGAGCGCCGCTTCGCCGTCGCCGCGCGCATTGCATACAGCCCCGCCCGACCGCGCCATTCATCCCGTTCTCGTTCCTGATGCGGATGGTGATGAGGAGGCACCGCGCGAAACGGCCATGTATAGCTGGGTCCGGCCGTTGCTGCGCCCCGCCGGCTATGCCGCCCTGGTGGTCGTCGCTGCCGTCCTCATCACCGGGGCGTTCGCATTGTTCGGGGCCGCGTCGTCTCCGGGATCGCGAAACGGCAGCACGTCGACAGCAAATGTCGCCGGGCCCGCCCCAGCGGTCGCGACACTGGATCGCCGAGCCGACACCCTCGCGCTCGCTCTCAACGTCTTTCAGGACCGCGCGCGCATGTTCGATGCTCGCCAAATGCCGTGCAGCGGCTTAGCGCGGGGACTGCAGCAAGTCGAGGACGGGTGGCTGGACTACAATCTGGCCCGCAAGGAGACGCTCACGTCGTTCGATCCGGTGCGGGAAGCGCGCGACCGCGCACTCTATGCCGACGTGCGCACAATCGAACAGCGCTTCCAACGCTCCGGCTGTGCGCGGCCCTGATACGCGCCGCTGCCTGGTCGCGTTCGCGCTCCTGGTGCCGGCTGCTCTGTATCCGTGCCGCTCAGGGTTCGCGCAGGCACCTCGGCCACTCGAAAAAATCGAGCTGATTCGCCTGCTCACCAACCCGCTCTTCGCGCAAACCGAAGTGGCGGAGATCGTGCGGCGCAGTTGCGTCGATTTTCGGCCGACGGAGCGAGATTGGGCGGATCTGCGCAATGTCGGGGCGGGCGGCGAAGTGATCGCCAGCGTGGCTGCGTGCGACGCGCGTCGCTCCGGTTCACGTCCCGCGAGCGCGCCATCCGCCGCCGCGGCAAGTCCGAGGGTTGCGGCACCGGTCACGCCGCCGCCCCTCACGCCACTGCTGCTCACCGGTGACGTCGTGGCCACGGCGGGCTCGCCGTCGGTTGTGCGCGTGTTCGTGCACCGTGCTGGTGTCCCGCAGGCGCGAGTGCCTCTGACCTTGCGCGGCACGACTGCCCTTGGCATGCCCCTGGATGCCGTGGCGCTGAGTGATGACAGCGGCCTGGCCGAGTTCCAGCTGCCGCCAATCCGTCAAATCGGCGCTTATCGGTTCGAAGTCGTGGGGAAGGGCGGTGCACCGTTCCGCAATCGGCCCACCGTGGCGTTCGCCGTGAAGGCCGCCGAACCGGCACGGCTGCTGGTCACCCCCGACTACGTCTCAGCCTCGGAGCGGACTGTAAAGGTGACCGCCATGCTGAGTGATTCACTCGGCAATCCTATCCGGGGAGAGCCGGTCGAGCTGAGCTCTGTCGCGAGCGGTCCGATCTCAATCATCACCGATTCGGCCGGGAGATCGGCGTTCACGTTGCCCCCTGGCGCACTGCCGCGTGGCGGCGTGCTGCGCATACGCGTGCGGGCGCTGCCACCCGTCGAGGTGGCCGTGGCCGATGCCGCGGGATTGTCCGGAGCGGCGACCCGTTTTGCGCCGCTCGCGCTCGGGCGTCACGGTCGCGTCGGCAGCGCCCTGGGGGAACCGCTGATCTTCCAGGCCCGCACCGTGCAGGGTGATCCGGCACGCGGACGGCTCGTGCGGTTCCATGCCGTCAACGCCCGGGTCAGTCCGGATTCCGCGATGCTGGACTCGAGCGGCAGCGTGGCGCTGGACGTGGTCTTCGGGGCGCGGGCGGGAGACGCCCTGGTTGTGGCACGCATCGACTCCGTCGAGAAGCTGCTCACGGTGCCGGTTGATCCTGGGCCGATCGTCTCGCTGGTGCTCGAATACAACGGGAAGCCGGCAACGGGCCGCCGCATCCTGGTGCCTGTCGCAACGCCTTTCCAGCTGCGGCTCACGGCGCGCGACTTTTATGGAAACGAAGCGCCCATCGCTGCGCTTGGCCAAATGCTGCGATCTGGTCGTGCGCAATCTCCCGCGGGCGACAGCGATCTCGAGCTGCTCAATCTGGAGGTGAGCGAGGCCGTCGTCCTGATCACGCTTCAAGCACGCCGCTTCGGGATTTACGATTTCACGATCGGCAGTGGCATCACCGCGAGTCTGCGGGTGCAGTCGATTCGGTCATAGTCGTCTCTCACTCCCTCTCTGATCTCCTCGTCGACCAAAAGCAGCGGCTTTTCGACACGGCCGGCAGCGTTTTGCTTACGTGGTGAGGGCGCCGCGACCTAGTGTCGCAGCATGCTTGCGCGCGTGCGCTCCGCCGCGGTCCTGGGGATCGATGCATACCTCGTCGACGTGGAAACCGACATTGCGAACGGACTTCCCACATTCGTGACGGTCGGGTTGCCGCAGGGCGCCGTGAAGGAGGGCCGGGATCGCGTGTCCGCGGCGCTCGCCAACACCGGCTACACCTTCCCGCTGCGGCGAATCACGGTCAACCTGGCGCCGGCCGATATAAGAAAGGAGGGCTCCGCCTTCGACTTGCCCATCGCCCTGGGCATTCTTGCCGCGACGGAGCAGGTCACGGGTGACCGGCTCAGCAAGATCGCGGTGCTGGGAGAGCTGGGCCTGGAAGGGGCGATCCGGCCCGTGCGGGGGGCTTTGCCCGTCGCTCTGGCCGCGCGCGCCGCCGGCGTCGACGCGTTGATCCTGCCGCGGGAGAACCTCGCCGAAGCGGGCGTGGTGGACGGGCTGCGCGTGCTCGGCGCGGGCTGCCTCGCCGAAATCGCTGACTTCCTCGACGGCAAAGGGGATCTCGCTGCCGCGTCGATCGATGTGGCGCAGCTGTTCGCCGAGCGTGCCACGGACGACGTCGACTTTGCGGAGGTGAAGGGGCAGCCCCACGCCAAACGCGCGCTGGAGGTCGCCGCGGCGGGCGGGCACAACATTCTGATGGTAGGCCCGCCCGGATCGGGAAAGACCATGCTGGCCCGCCGCCTCCCCACGATTCTCCCCAGGATGAGTCTCGACGAGGCGCTCGAGACGACCAAGATCCACTCGGTGGCTGGAACGCTGCCGCTCGGCGAGTCGCTGGTCGCCAGGCGTCCGTTCCGCGCGCCGCATCACACGATTTCCGATGCGGGACTGATCGGCGGCGGTTCGTATCCTCGGCCTGGTGAGGTCAGCCTGGCGCATGGCGGCGTGCTGTTCCTCGATGAGCTGCCTGAGTTCCGCAAGAACGTGCTCGAGGTGCTGCGCCAGCCGATGGAGGACGGCGTCGTGACGATCGCACGCGCGGCGATGAGCCTCTCGTATCCGGCGCGCTTCATGCTCGCCGCCGCGATGAATCCCTGTCCGTGCGGCTGGTTCGGCGATGCGCACCACACGTGCGCGTGCGGCACGCTCGTGGTGCAGCGCTATCTCGCTCGAGTCTCCGGCCCGTTACTTGATCGGATCGACATCCATCTGGAAGTGCCGGCGGTGAAGTACAAGGCGCTGACTGGTGAAAGCGGCGGCGAGCCGAGTGAAGCGATGCGCGAGCGGGTGGACCGCGCACGGATGGTGCAGCGCGAGCGATTCGTCCATCGGCCCGGAATCTATGCCAATGCGCACATGGCGCCGCGCGACATTCGCGCGCACTGCAAAGTTTCGGACGGCGCGGACGCGCTGCTCAAGACGGCGATCACACGGCTGGGACTATCCGCGCGCGCGTATCATCGGATTCTCAAGATCGCGCGCACCGTGGCCGACCTCGATGAGGCGGCATCGCTCGAGCCGAAGCATGTGAGTGAAGCGATCCAGTATCGAAGTTTGGACCGGCGCGGAGTCGCATGAGCGCGATCTAACTCGCACGGGCGCCCGTGCGGGCGCCCGTGACGATGATTCTTACTCTCGGTGCACTAGAAGCGCACGTATACCGCACCACCCGTTTCAACCGAGAGATCAGCCGCACGACGGAAAACGTCGATCACCTGCGCCTCAGTCGGATTGCGGCCGACCTTGATTTCTGGCTTGCCGGGGATTGCGGACCGGCCGCCCGACGCGCACGTCGCCTTGATGCTCATCGGCGAAAAGATGCCGCCAGTGAGAGCACCGACGAGCATGTTCAGGAACGAGTGCTGCGTTTCGACTTTGGAGACGCCACTAGGGCACTGTGCCATGGTCGACACTGGCTTGGGCGGAACGAGGCCCCACAGCCAGCCCGCTGCCCAGTCTTGGCGTACGACTTCGGTGCCTGCACGCAGCCCCGTCTGAATTGTTGCGTGATAACAGGCGGGCAGGGCGATCAACGTGGAAACAACGGCGACCTTCAGCAAGCGGGACATGGGTGCCTCCTAACCGGCGGGAGAATGGTAATAGGGGAGGAAGGCAACGACGCCACGGGGCCAGAACATGAAGCGCGTACCAGCGCGCCGCTAGAGCTAGATCATGCTCCGTCGGCTCCCGTCAATAGCCGATCCGCACCCTTGATCTGTTCTGGCTGTCCAACCACGACGAGCACATCGCCTGCCTCCATCTGGAAGTCCGCGCTGGGAGTCGCGAGATCGCTCTCCCCGCGGCGCACCGCCAGCACCAGCGCTCCCGTTTTCGAACGCAGGCCGGTCTCGGCGAGCGTCTGACCGACGGCGGGGGCCTTCTCGCCGAGCACAATGCGTTCGATGTGCATCTGTGGCATCGCGCCGAGGGTGCCGCTCAGCGTGAGGCGCGGGCGGGCGGGCCCCCCCGCCCCCTCCGGGCGCAATGCCTGGTAGTGTGACGCGCGGATTTCGCCCACCAGTCGCTCGATCTCGTCCCGCGGCACGTGGTAGTGTGCCAGCACGCGGGCGAAGATCTCGATCGATGTCTCGAACTCTTCGGGGATGACGACGTTGGCGCCGAGGCGCGTGAGCTCCGAGATCTCGATCACGTACCGGGTGCGCGCGATGATGTGGAGTTTCGGGTTGATCTCGCGCGCCACGCGCACCATCCGCCGCGTCGCGGATGGATCGGAGATCGCGATCACGAACATCCGCGCGCGATCGATCCCCAGGGCGCGCAGGATCTCCTCGCGCGTGGCGTCGCCGTAGAACGCCGGCTCCCCCTCGGTGCGCGCCTTGCGCACCGTCTGCGCGTTCAGCTCGACGATCAGATACGGCGCGTGGATCGACCGCAGCGCCGCGGCGAGGTTGCGGCCGTTGAGCCCATAACCCGCGATCACGACGTGGTCCTTGACGGGATCCTGCACCGGCGCGAACGCCCGCGGCCGGAATCCCGGCAACACGCGATCGAGCGGCAACACCTTCTCGAGCGCATCGAGCAGCGTGGGGCCGCCCTGCAGCAGGAACGGCGTCACCAGCATCGTGATTACCGCGACGCCCAGAAACTGCTGGTACAGAAGATCGGGCAGGAGCCCGGCGACGCGCCCCTCCTTCGCCAGGACGAACGAGAATTCGCCGATCTGCGACACGGCCACGCCGGCGAGCAACGCGACTCGACCTGAGTAACCCAGGAGGGCCGGTCCCACCGCCGCCGACAGCGTCTTGCCACCCATGATCACCGCCACGGCGACCACGCTGAGCACGATGTGCTCGCGGATGATATCCAGCCGCACCAGCATGCCAACGGCGACGAAGAACAGCGAGATGAAGATGTCGCGGAACGGCATCAGCTCCGCGAGCGCCTGATGGCCGTAATCGGATTCCGAGATGATCAAGCCGGCGAGGAACGCGCCGAGCGCGAGCGAGGCGCCGGCCGCGGCGGTGCCCAGTGCCGTCAAGGTGCCGATGAGAATCACCGCGATCAGGAACAGCTCGCGGCTGCGCGTCTTCAGGATCTCGGCGAGCGCGCGCGGCACGATCGTGCGCGCCGCGAGGACGACGCCGACCACCACGAGCGCCGCCTTCCCGAGCGCCAGCAGCAGACCGAGACCGCCGCCTTCCGATTTGCCTGCCAGGAACGGCAACACGAGCATGATCGGCACGACGCACAGATCCTGGAAAATCAGGACGCCCGTCGCCAAACGGCCATGCGGCGCGTCGATCTCGCCGCTGTCGGTCAGCACCTTGAGCACGATGGCCGTACTCGACAGCGCGATGAGAAACCCGAGGAACAACGACACGCGCCACCCGCCGAGCAAGGCGAGCCCCGCGGCCAGCGTGGCGAGGACGGTGAACCCCATCTGCGAGAGGCCGCCCACGAGAATCTGGCGTCCCATTTCCCTGAGGCGGCTGAGCGAGAACTCGATCCCGATCGTGAACAGCAGCAGGATGACGCCGACCTCGGCGAGTCCTTCGACGTCCCGCGGATCGGAGACGAGCCCCAGCGCGTTGGGGCCGAGCAGTATGCCGGCGACGATGAATCCCGGCAGCGCCGGCAGCTTGAGCCGGTAGAAAACCAGAATGACCAGCAGCGAACCGGCGAAGATGACGGCGAGGTCGCGAAGGATGTGTAGTTGCTCCACGGTGGC
>QHUQ01000052.1 GCA_003221985.1 Gemmatimonadota bacterium
TGGGAGCAAACCGCAGGCAAAGTGACGCACTTCGTTTGCGCGCCGGGCACGGGCGGGACGGTCAGCGGCGCCGGCAAGTATCTGAAAGAGAAGAACCCAAAGATCCGCGTGGTTGCCGGCGACCCGGTGGGCTCGATCTACACCGACTACGCCAAGACGCGTCGCAAGAGCGACGGCGCGCCGTACAAGGTCGAAGGCATCGGCGGCGACAAGATTCCCACGGCGCTGCACTGGGACGTCATCGATGAGTGGGTCGTCGTCAGCGACCAGGACGCGATGCAGATGGCACGGCGGCTGTCGAAAGAAGAAGGGCTGTTCGTGGGCGGCTCGACCGGCGTGAACGTCGTGGCCGCGCTGGACGTTGCGCGCCGGCTGGACGATCCACAGGCGCTGGTAGTGACCGTCCTGGCCGACACCGGCGAGCGCTATCTGAGCAAGGTCTACAACGAGGAGTGGCTGCGGGAGAATCAGCTCATCGAAGATGAGCGCCCCACGGTGGGCCGGCTGGTGGCCGCCAAGAACAGCGACGCCCCGCCGCTGATCCATGTGGCGCCGGAGACGTCCGTCAGGCAGGCGCTCAATCTGATGTCGACCTACAACGTGTCGCAGCTCCCCGTCCTCGACGGCGAGGACGGGGTGGGCGCCATCTCCGAGCAGGCGCTGATGGCGCGCGCCATCGGGCAGCCCAGGATCCTCGACAGCGCCGTCCGCGATGTGATGGACCCGCCCTTCCCGGTCGTCGACGGCGAGTCACCGGTCGCGCTGCTCACCACGCTGCTGTCGCGCACGACCCCGGCTGCTCTGGTCCGCCGCGACGGCAAAGTCGTCGGCATCGTCACGCGGTACGATCTGCTGCACCAGCTGGCGGGAATCCGCTGATGCGGGTCACGGTGCTCACGGGCGGCGCGACGGCGGAGCGCGCCGTCGCCTTCGCGAGCGCATCCCAGCTCGTCACCGCGTTGCGCGGCCGCAACCACACCGTCCAGGTCGTCGATCTCGCGGGCGGCGTCCTCGATGAGCCCGCCGAACGGGAGTTGCTGGGCGGGGCGGTCGGCCTCACGCCGCCCGCGGTCGATGCCCTGGCGGAACGCGAGCGCCGGATGCTGTCCGAGGGGCTGGCCGAGCTTGCGGCGGTGCGGGATGCCGACGTCCTGTTTCTTGCGGTGCATGGCGGTGCCCTGGAGGGCGGCACACTGCAGGCGGTCCTCGATGTGATCGGCGTCCCGTACACGGGCAGCGGCCCGCTGGCGAGCGCGCTGGCGATGGATAAGGACCTCTCCAAGCGGCTGTTTCGCGCCGCCGGGGTGCCGGTGCCGGCCTGGTTCATGGCGCCGGTCGAACCGGACGACGTCACCACCGCTCTGGGATGGCCGGTGATCGTCAAACCGTCCAAGCAGGGTTCTTCGGTGGGGATGACGCTGGTCAAGAAGGCCCAGGATTTGGGCAACGCGGTGAAGCTGGCCGCCCGCTACGACGACGAGGTGATGGCGGAGCAATTCATCCCGGGGCGAGAGCTCACGGTGGGCGTGCTGGGGGAAGTCCCGCTGCCGGTGGGCGAGATCGTTCCGAAGCACGAGTTGTTCGACTATGAGACCAAGTACACGCCGGGGATGTCGGAAGAGACGTTCCCGGCCCGGATCGATACCCTGCTCGCCCGACAATTGCAGGAGTATGCGCTGATGGCGCACCGCGCCGTGAAGCTCAGCGGCTATTCGCGAATCGACTTCCGGGTGAGCCCCGACGGAGACATCTTCTGCCTGGAAGCCAACTCCCTGCCGGGCATGACCCGCACCAGTCTGTATCCTCAAGCCGCGCAGGCGGCGGGCATCCCCTTTCCCGAGCTGTGTGAGCGCATCGCCGGCCTGGCTCGGAACAACCGGGCGGGACAAGGGGGATAAAAAACTAGGAGACCCAAGACGCCGAGATGACCTGGAAACCTGAGGAAGAGATGGGCCCGCAGCGGATGTACAGTTTGACGCTCTGGGTGCGACGCCTGCTCGTCGCCAACCTGCTCGTCTTCCTGATTCAGAAGACGCTGTTGGTGGACCCAAGCTTTCTGTCCGCGTTCGGGTTCGACCCGCTGCACGCCTGGGAACGCCCCTGGACGTTCGTCACCTACATGTTCCTGCATGTCAACATCCCGCACCTGGTCTTCAACATGGCGATGTTGTTCATGTTCGGCGCGTCGGTCGAAGACAGGATGGGCGGGCGCGTGTTCATCCTCTTCTATCTGCTTTGCGGGCTTGGGGGCGCGGCACTGTCGTTCCTGCTCATGCAGTGGGCGCGCGTCGGCCTCATCCTCGGCGCGTCAGGCGCGATCCTCGGCGTCACATTCGCGTTCGCCTGGTATTGGCCCAAGTATCCGGTGTTCATGTTCCCGCTGCCCGAGCCCATCCCGGCGCGGTGGCTGGTGACGGGCCTGGTGGCCTTCGATCTCGTGCTGGCCTGGGCGGGTGCGCTGACGCGCGCCGGTGTCAGCGATCCCATCGCGCATCTGGCCCATCTGGGTGGCGTCGGAACGGCGCTGCTGTTCCTCAAGGGCCAGCAGTGGTGGGGCAGCCGCGGGGAGCGGCGCGGCCGTCAGCGGTCGGAGTCGAGCGTCCTCGTCTCGCAGCCGCCGCGCGCCCGCCGTGGCGGCGGCGTGCCGCCGTCGGCGCGCAGCAAGCGCAGCGAGACCGACGCCCGGGCGAACGCCGAGATCGATCGCGTGCTCGATAAGATCAATGCGAGCGGCGTCGAGAGCCTCACACCCGCCGAGCGCAAGTTTCTCACCGAAATCAGCCGCAGGATGCGCACGCCTCCCAAGGCCTAGATCGTGATCACGCTCGCGCTGGCGCTGGTCGTGCAGCTGAGCGGATCCTCCCAGGACACCTCGATGGCGCGCGTCGAGTCGCTGCTTGCCGCGGGCGACGTGCGCCAGGCCCTGAAGCTCGCCACGAAAATTGTTGAGCGACGGCCGAAGGATGCGGCTGCCCATCTGTTACTGGGACGAGTCAACTATGCGCGGCCGATCGTGGGACGGTTCCCTGCGTTGGAGGAATTCCGCACCGCGGCCCGCCTCGCGCCGGCCGATCCCGAGCCATTGTACTGGCAGATGACGATCGGTTTCTATCTGCGCAGCGACGACGGGGACTGGATCGCGCGCGAGGCGTTGTTGGGACTCTTCGCGGTGACGCCGAACTACAAAGACGCGTGGGAACGGTTCCGCGATGTGTACCGCAGCCCGGACATCTGGCGTCGAGCCGAGCGTGCGCTCGCCGGGCACGCGAACCAGCCGATCGCACTCGAGCATCGGGCCGAGCTGCTGATCGCGCTCGGGGAAGCCGCGCGGGCCGACTCGCTCCTCGCCGTCGACGCGTCCATCGTCCCATCGACCGTCACCACATGCCTGCTTCGGGCCGAGGCCAATATGCTCGCCGGCCACCGCGACGCAGGCTTTGCGTGGCACGATTCCGCGGTCGCGCGTGCGAATGAGGATGCCGCCGATGCGCTCTGGGACGAGGCCTGGCTCATCGCGTCACCCGACGAGGTCGCGCGCCATGCAGCGCTTGCTCCCGAAGACCGGCGCGCGTTCTTCCAGCGATTCTGGGCTCAGCGCGATCCCAATCTGCTGACGCTGCAAAACGAGCGACTCGAGGAGCACTACGCGCGGCGTGCGGAAGCGCGACGTATGTATCGATTGCTGCATCCGCAGCGCACGGTTTATGTCTCCAAAATCGCTCGCGCGCTTTCGATGCTGGACGAGCAGCGGGAGCTCGTGGACTCCGTGCAGCCGGAGCCTGGCACCATTCCCGGCCCCTCGTGGGAGCTTCGCCTGGCTGATCGCCGCGCAGCCGCGATGAGCATGCGGTCTCTGCAAGACACGGCCATGCCGCTGGCATTTCGCGCGGGCCTCACCGCGCCAGGCTTGGTCTTTCTACGGTACGGAAAACCCGATGTTCAGGCGAATTGCGTGTCCGATCTGGCGCGTGAGGGTCTTTTTGGGCTGGGATGCACCAGCCACCTCACGGAGGAAGCGTGGCTGTATTGGACTCCGGACGGACCGCTCAGTGTCCATTTTCGTGGCAACGAGGTTTTTGCGCCCACCACGCGCCGCCAGCTCAATGACTCCTACGTCCTCTTGAACACCGATCGGTCCACTCTTCCGGCGCCGCTCGTCGCTCGCGCCTGGACCGCGGTCTTCATGAGCAGTGAGCTTGGACTCACAGACGTGTACTACAAGGCTCGGGGTGATTCATTCGCGGTAGCGTTGTGGAACCAGAGCGGCGCACCGCTGAAGATGACCGGCCGCGACCTGATCGAGCTGACCGTCCCCCCCGGTCCGTATGATCTCGGACTCGACATGGACTCCGCCGGAGCACTGGGGCGAATCCGTCGAGCGGTCGTTGTGCCGATGTTTTCGCTCGTCGATCTCGACCTGTCGTCGCTCGTGCTCGCGCCGATCGAGCACAATGCGGCGCTGCCCGACCGCGAGGCCGCGCTGCGCGGCATGCCGGCGGATCTCTCGTTCCGCGCCGGCACGCCGCTCGCTGCGTACGTGGAGGTGTACGGCTTGGGGCTCGATCCCACCAATCGGTCGCGCTATCAGGTGCGCTACAGCTTCGCCCCGCTGCGGTCGACCTTTGCACGGCTGTTCGGCGGATCGGCCCGGCCCGTCGTCTTCGAATTCGAGCGCGCCGCGCAGTTCAGCACGGCGCAGGAACGGCTCGTCATCGAGCCCGACAAGCTTCCTCCGGGACGCTATCGCGTCACAGTGGCGGTGACCGACCTGACGCGAAATGTCAAGTCGGAGTCCGTCGCCCTCGACATCACCATCCGATAGCGGCGCTTGTCACCGGGCGGCTGCGTTCCCAAATTGGGTCCGCAACCGGGCAATGCTCGTCAATCTCGTTCCAGAGTTCCTCGCGACGCTCTCCGCGCCCGATCCTGCCGCGGCGTACCACGAGTATCTCGATCGCCACCGTCCCGTGCTCGGCGCGTACTGGCAGAACTACGTGCTCGACCCCGAATCGCCGCATGCCGAGCCGATCATCGCCACGGCGCTGCACGCCGACCGCGCCGATCTCAGGCGCACGCTCGCGGACGTCGACGTGGTCGCCGTGGCCGAAGAGGCGCTGCGGCGCGCGACTGAAATGCTCGAGGCCGATTGTCCGGTCGATCTGTACCTGATGGTCGGCGTGGGCGCCGCGAACGCCGGCGAGCTCGTCGTCGCTGGCCGCGGCATTGCGTTCGTCTGCCTGGAGCACTTCACCGGCCGGGCGAACGCGCAGACGTACGGCATGGGACTCGCGCCCGAGCTGCTGCCGCTGTGGATCGCGCACGAGGTCGCGCATGCGCTGCGCTATACCTCGCCGTCGAGTCGCGCGGCGGTGCGCCGTCTGGTCGGCGAATTGGGAGGGTCGGGCGGGGGGGGAGGCTACTACGACGCGTGGGAAATCGGCTCGCGCGCGAGCCTGCGCGAGCTGGTCGTCAATGAAGGAACGGCGATTGCCGCGTCACAAGCGGTCGCGCCGGGATTCGAGCCGTGGGAGTATTTCGGCTACACCCGGCGCCAGTATCGCCGGCTGCGTGAGCTGGACGCCTTCCTGCGCCGCGCCTCGTCAAGCGACCTCGACTCCTCGGGCCTCGGCCTCCGACTCCGGTACCTGTCGGGCGGGATGAGCCCCGCCGCGCGGCTGCTGGCCGGCAAGGTGCTCCCCGAGCGCTCGGGCTATTACCTCGGCCTGCGGCTGGTGGAGAACTACTGTGCCGAGCACGGCGCCGCGTCCACGGTGCGGGCGGCGGTGGAAGAGCTGCGGCAGGCGGACGACCGGGCCTCAGGGATCCAAACGGCGTGAATCCCCGCGGCAAAAGGCCGTCTTCTCCCCCGGCCGCTCCCGAGCGCCGCCAGAATCGGCCCCTCCGGGAGGTGCTGGACGAGCTCCTCAGCCACGCGCGGGAGATCGCCCGCCGGGCCAAGAGCATGACCCCGGCGGAGCTCGATTATGCCCAGCAGCGGCTGGAATGGTTGGCTGACGAGGTGTGGCGAGCGGCGACCGGCGAGGCTACTCCCCCCGAGTAGATTACGCGCAGTATGGGAACCCGCGGGGAATTCAAAGTAGCGATAACGAAGGAAGACCTGGTCTTCGCGGCCGCGCATTTCATCACGTTCGCCGGTCATCGCTGCGAAAAACTCCACGGCCACAACTATCGGGCCAGCCTGGTGGTCGAAGGCGGCCTCGAGGACAGCAGCTGGTTCGTCGTGGACTTCTCCGCGGTGAAGAAGGTGATGCGGGGGCTTACGGCGGAGCTCGATCACCGCGTCCTGCTGCCGCGCGACAATCCCAAGCTCGCCATCTCAGAAGAGAACGGCAGTGTCCGAGTGGCGTTCGCCGGTGAGCCCCGCTACGTCTTTCCCGCAGGTGACTGCGTGATCCTGCCGATCCCCAATACGACCGTCGAAATGCTGGCGCAGTATCTCGCGGGCCGCGTACGCGCCGAGCTCGGCTCCCTCCGTCTCAAGACCATCGAGGTCGAGGTGGAGGAAAACTTCGGCCAATCAGCGAGCTACCGTGAAACCCTCGACTAAACTCTCGCCCTCCGAGATCAGCGACCGTCTGAAGGATTTACCGGGCTGGCGCCTCGACGGCGCTGCGATTGTGCGCGACTATCAAACCGACGGCTGGCCGACCACGCTGATGCTCGTCAACGCGATCGGGTTCTTTGCCGAGGCCGCGGACCATCATCCTGACCTTGCGGTGAGCTGGGGCAAGGTGCAGGTGAAGCTGTGGACACACAGCGCGGGCGGCGTCACGGCGAGCGACGTGGAGCTGGCGAAGCTGATCGAGCAGACGGCGCTGTGGCGGCCACGAGCCGGCGCGAGTTCGCTGCGCGGCACGACGAAGAAATTCGTGGGACCGTGACGCTCGCTTTACCCCTCGTCCCCGCTCCGGACCCGTTCGGCACCTGCGTCCGCCTCAGCGGGCTCCCCCACCTCCTCTTCCTCGACAGCTCGGCTCAGGGAACGCTGAGCCGGTTTTCGTTTCTGGCGGCCGACCCGGTCGCGCTCGCGCGGACGCCGGAAGCCGCGCGCGAGCTGCTGCGGGGGGAGCGGCGTGCGCCACTGCCGGGCTTGCCGCCATTCCAGGGCGGTATTGCGGGCTACCTGGGCTACGATTGGGGCGCGGAGCTGGAGCGAGTGGCGCGCCCGCTCGCCGACCGGTTTACGCCGCGCATCCCGGACGTGGCGCTCGCCCTGTATGACTGGGTGATCGCGTGGGATCACCTCGAGGACAAGGCTTGGCTGATCTCGACGGGGATGATGGGGGGAGGAGGGGGGGGAGCAGCTGGTCGCGGCAGCACCGACGAGCGCGCCCGGGTGCGCGCGGCGTGGGTGCGCGAGCGGCTCACCGCGCCGGCGCCGGCGATTCCCGACCCCCTGGCGCCCCGACCGGCGCCGCCCGAGTCGAACTTTGCCAGCACCGAATTCGAGGCGGCGGTCGCCCGCATCCGTGAGTACATCGCCGCCGGCGACGTCTATCAGGTCAATCTGTCACAGCGCTTTCACGCGCCGCTCAGCGGCTCTCCGTTGGCACTCTACCGGCGGTTGCGCACCCGCAATCCCGCGCCGTTCGGTGCATACCTCGAGTTCGCGGGCGCCGCCATCACGAGCATCTCGCCCGAGCGCTTTCTGCGGCTCGACGCCACGACCCGCGTGGCGGAGGCGCGGCCCATCAAGGGGACGCGTCCCCGCGGCGCGGCGCCGGCCGGCGACAGCGCGCTCGCCCGGGAGCTGCTCGAGAGTGAGAAGGATCGTGCCGAGAACGTCATGATCGTGGATCTGCTGCGGAACGATTTAGGAAAAGTCTGCCGTCCCGGATCGGTGCGCGTGCCCACGCTGTTCGCGCTCGAGTCCCATCCCACGGTGCATCATCTCGTCTCGACGGTGACGGGGGTGTTGGCCGACGGCGCCGACGCGTTCGATCTGCTGCTGGCCGCGTTCCCGGGCGGATCGGTGACGGGCGCGCCGAAGATCCGCGCGATGCAGATCATCGCCGAATTGGAGCGCGGGCCGCGCGGGGTGTACTGCGGCGCCATCGGCTACGTTTCCACGACCGGCGCGATGGACTTCAACATCCCGATCCGGACGATGGTGGTGCAGGGTGGCGCCGCTTCGTTCCACGCCGGCGCCGGCATCGTGTGGGATTCCGAGCCGGCGGCGGAGTATCGGGAGACGCTCGCCAAGGCGCAGACGTTGATCGAAGCGCTTACTTCCCCACGCAGAATGCCGCGAACACGCGGTCGAGCACATCCTCGGGCGTAATCGCCCCGATCAGATCATCAAGCGCGGCCACGGCCCCGCGCAGATGCGTCGCCGCGGCCGCGGCATCCACTCCGGTCTCGCGCGCGGACCAAAACCCATCCAGCTCCTCGAGCGCGCGCTGCAGCGCCGCGCGATGACGAGCACGGGTGACCACAGGCTCGACGTCGCCCAATGCCAGCAAGCGGCCGAACGCCACTTCCGCGAGCTGACGTCGGAGCTCGGGCAGACCCTCCCCCGTCACCACTGAAACGGGGACGGGAGACGGGGGACGAGGGACGGGTAGCAGGTCTGCTTTCGTTCGCACACGGACTAGCGGTGCAGCGCATGCGGCGATGAATGATTCCACGTCCCCCCTCCCCCTCCCCCGTCCCTCCTCCCCCTCTTCGCAGAACAAAACGAGATCCGCGGCCGCGTGGCGTCGCGCGTCGTTCCGGGAATCTCCGTGACGATCGCGCGTTCCGTACCGAGCAGCGCGTTGAAGAGCGACGACTTGCCGGCGTTGGGACGGCCGGCGATCACGAGCAGCGCGCCCTCGCGCAGTCGCTCGCCCTCCGGGGCGGTTTTCAGAAGATCGGCGACGCGCCCACGCACCACGTCCCACGCACCACGCACGCGCTGTGGCGCTACGGGACCTTCATCCTCTTCGGGAAAGTCGATGTCGTACGCGATGAGCGCCTCGAGCTCCAGAATCTCGCTGCGCAGCGCCGCGAGCCGGTCGGACAACCCGCGCTCGAGCTGGTGCAGCGCCCGCCGGCGCTGCGCCGGCGATCCCGCATCGATGAGATCGGCCGTGGCCTCCGCCTGGAGCAGGTCCATCTTGCCGTTCAGCACCGCGCGGCGCGTGAACTCGCCGGGCGCCGCCGGCCGGGCGCCCGCCGCCACGAACGCCGCGAGCGCGGCCGCCGGCACGATCAACCCGCCGTGCGTGGAGATTTCGACCAGGTCGTCGCCGCTGTAGGAATGCGGGGCGGGGAAACAGGCGGCGAGCACGTCGTCGACCGGCTCGCGCGACTCCGGATGCAGGAGGCGCGCGCGGAAGACCGTGCGCGGTGGTGTCGGGTTGAAGGGTTCGAGGCAGCGGGCGGCGAGGAGGAAACATCCGGCGCCCGCGAGACGAATCAACGCAAGCGCGCTGCGACCCGGCGGCGTCGCGAGCGCGACGATGGGATCGGTGAGCAGTTAGGTCTTGACGGGCGTTACCACGCGAGACCCTCCCGCGGTGACGGGCGCTTCGCGCAGGCGGCGCTTCGCGATCAGGTATTGCTGCGGAATGCTGAAGAGATTTTGCGCCGCATAGTACAGGTTCAACCCCGCCGCAAAGTTCAGGAACAACACCGTCATGAACATCGGCATGAAGTAGACCATCATCTTGGTCTGCGGATTCGGCGGCACGCCGATCTGACCGACCTTGGACAGCCCGAACATCGACAGCCCCATCAGGATCGGAATGATCTTGAACGGGTCGGGACGCGACAGGTCGGGCAGCCACAGGAACGGCACGCCGCGGAACGCGATCGTATTGGCGAACACGAAGAAGAGCGCGAGCAGCACACCGCCTGCATCCGGATCCCCGACTCCATCGCCTTCTGGTTCAACGGCCAGAGCAGCAAGCGCACGACGATGCCGAACAGAATCAGCACCCAGCCATAGGCCAGGTTCAAGCGCTCGTGCATCCAGAGCAGAACATTGAGGACGAACACCGAGACGGGTTGGATGATCGGACGGAAGATCCCCCCGTACGGGTTTGCATCGTCCAGACCGTGACCCAACTTCGAGAGGTGGTGATAGTCGAGCGGCCCGGCGAACACCTGGTAGCGGAACGTGCCCGCGGGCGGGACCGGCATCGTGACGGTGACCTGGGTACGTGTCGCCGCTTTCCCCGTGCGCGGACCGCCCACTGCGATCGCGCCTCCAAACGTCGGCTGTCCCTCCTCGAGGGCGAGCGCCGCGGTGAAGAAGTATTTCGACTTGACGCCCACCCACTCGAACGGCCCATCGAACAGCGCGCGCTGACCGGGCTTGATCCTGGAGAAATCGGTACGCTCGGCCTTGGACGCCTTCGTGACGACGGCGTAGTGCCGGAAGTCGTCCAGTGAATCCTTCTCGGCCGAGCGCAGTCCTTCCGACAAGTCGATCAGCAACACCGCCCCACTGTTTCCCAGGCCGGTCACCGAGCCGCTCACGTCGAAGCGGTATTCGTCGGGGACGAACCGATACTCGAGCGTCACGTGTGCTCCGCGGCGCTCGGCGTCGAGGCGCAGCGGCTTGGGTCCCTGCCCCGCGTACACCACCACCCCGGCAGCATCGGGAGTCGGGCGGAAGTCCCAATCGTCGAGCGAAATGGTGTCGCCACCGGGCAGGACGAGACGGTGGCGCAAGAAGGCGCCGCCCGGCGGAACGAGGTTCACCGGCTGCGCCGCGTCGCCGGGGGCAAAGGATTGGTATTGCAGTAGTTCGGCGGACCGGAGCGTGCCGCCGTGAGTGCTGAAGCCGAGCCGGTAAAGCGGGGAGGTGACCCAGACGATGCGGCCCGTGTCGGCGGATGGGCGGATCGGCGCTTGGGCGGTTGGGCGCTCCGGTGAGGAGGCCTGCGCGGCAGAATCGCGCACGGCGGCGCTGTCGGCCGGCGGTCGCGGCGCCGGTTTCGGCGGCCAGATCATGAGCGGCACGAACCACACGAGGAGCGCCAGAACGATCGCGAGTACGAGGCGTCGCTCCATCAGTCAGTTCCCACGCTCACGGCACCGGATCATATCCGCCCGCATGAAAGGGGTGACACTTGAGAATGCGTCGCACGCCGAGCCAGCTGCCTTTCAGCGCGCCGTAGCGCGCGACGGCTTCATAGGTATAGCGCGAACACGACGGCTCGAAGCGACACTGCGTGAACACGAGATGCGACAGCGTCAGCTGATAGCCACGAATCAGTGCCATTACGGCAAGACGGGGCAATCGTTGCAGCGTCACGTCAGGGTCTCCACGGCGTCCGTCAATTCGGCGCGCAGCACTGCAAACGAGGCGGTATAGGCGGAGCGCTTCGCGCGAACCACGAGATCGACGGCTGGAAGAGTTCGCAGCACGTCGCGCCTCAGGATCTCGCGCAGCCGCCTCCGCAGGCGATTGCGATGCGCCGCGGAGGATTGATGACGCGGGACGATGAGTCCGAGACGCGCGTGACCCGAATCACTGTGACGCCAGGCCAGATCGAGATGCGGGGTGCGACGGCGGCGACCCACCCCCGCTTCCCAGCAGGCGGTGAGCTCCGAGCCGCGCGTGATGCGTACGCGGCGCGGGTATCGCTCGCTCGTTTACCGGCTCCGGTGTTTGGATGGAATACGGACGACGAGTTGCTTGCGGCCTTTCTTGCGCCGGCGGGACAGCGTGGCACGGCCCCAAACTGTTTTCATCCGCGCGCGAAACCCATGCTTATTGATGCGTCGCCGATTTCTCGGCCGATACGTCGGACCCATAAATTCCTCGAGTAAGGCCGGGAAAGTTACCCGGCTCGTCACGCGATGGTCAAGGTTGACTTTTCCACAGGGGGCCCGTACTTTCGGGCCGCCCTTGCTGGACGCCCTTCCAAAATCTCAAAAAACGTAAATGGAGCAATCGGTAAACGAAGCTTGGAAGCGTCTCCTCGACGAAGCTCGACGTGAACTTCCCGAGGCGACGGTGCGCACATGGCTCGAGCCATCCGAGCCGATCGCGCTGGACGAGGGCCGTCTCATTCTCGGTGCGCCCGATCAATTCGCCGCCGAATGGAACGAGTCGAAGCACGCGTCGCTGCTCGCTCGCGTCGCGGAGCGCGTGCTCGGCCGGCCGACGACGATCGTCTTTCGGGTGCAGGAAGATCGGCAACGCCGCCCGCAAATGGATTTCTTCGTCGCCCCGCGCGAGAGCACGGGCGGGGGTGTCGCCACCGCCTCGTCCGTCGCGACCACGCCGCTCAATGAACGCTACACGTTCCAGACGTTCGTCATCGGCAAGTCGAACGAGCTCGCCGCGGCCGCGGCGCACGCCGTCGCGGAGGCGCCGGGCAAGACGTACAACCCCCTCTTCATCTACGGCGCCACGGGGCTCGGCAAGACGCACCTGATGCAGGCGATCGCGCACGCGGTGCTCGAGAAAAATCCCGAGACGCGGCTGCAGTACTTCGGCGCCGAGCAGTTCATCAACGACGTGATCGAGTCGATTCACGCGCGCACGATGTCCGAGTTCCGGCGGCGCTATCGCAATGACGTGGATCTGCTCCTCGTGGACGACGTGCATTTCCTGGAAGGCAAGGAAATGACGCAGGAGGAGTTCTTCCACACGTTCAATGCGCTGTTCGAGGCGCACAAACAGATCGTGCTGACCTCGGACCGCCCGCCCAAAGAGATTCCCGGGCTCGAAGACCGGCTGATCTCGCGCTTCGAGTGGGGCATGGTCGCCGACATCGGGCATCCCGATCTCGAGCACCGCATCGCGATCCTGCGCAAGAAGGCGGAGCAGGATCATCTCGAGCTCACGATTCCGGACGACGTGCTGCGCTTCATCGCGGAGCACATCCGCTCCAGCGTGCGCGAGCTCGAGGGCTGCATCATCAAGCTGCTGCTGTTCGCGTCGCTCAAGAACCGCGAGGTGACGATCGAGCTGGCCCGCGAGGCGCTGTCGGACAAGATCCGCCAGGGCGAGGAAGGCTCCGGCTACGGCAGCAGCGGCTCGGCACCCAGCATCGACCGCGTGCAGGAAGTCGTCGCACGCCGCTGGGGCGTGACGCCCGAGGGCCTGCGCTCCAAGGCGCGCACCAAGACGCTCACCGTTCCGCGCCAGGTGGCCATGTATTTGGCGCGCGACATGCTTCAGATGCAGCTCGTCGAGATTGGGCAGGCATTCGGCGGCCGCGATCACTCCACCGTCATTCACAGCGTGGACAAGGTGGAGCGGCAAATGATGCGCGACCGGACGTTCAAGGAACGCGTGGAGATGGCGCGGCAGGAATTGTCCGCACTGTAAACAATGCGCAGTTGGGGAAAACGGCGCGGGATGTGGGGTAGTGGGGAAACCGCGACGACTATCCGCAAAGCGCCAACAGTGCCAACAGTACGCCAACATCAGGTGACTCGATGCAGGTGATGCACCAGTTGCGCTTTAACGACATCGCCCACATATCCCCGATGTCTACTACTACTACTAGTATTTCTATATAGAAGAGACGTAGTAAAGACTTTCCCCATTTCCGGAGACGTTGGCGGCGTGAAGTTCACGATCACTCGAGAACAACTGCAGGAAGGCCTCGCGGCGGTGGCGGCAGCCATCCCCGCCAAAACGACGTTGCCGGTCCTGGCCAACGTCCTCGTCGAAGCATCGAAGCAAGGCGGCGGGCTGCGGCTGTCGGGCACGGACCTCGACATCGCGGTGAGCACGACGGTTGCAGCGGAAGTCGATGCCGATGGTGCCGTCACCCTGCCGGCCAAGAAGCTCGTCGACATTGCGCGCGAGCTGCCGTCGGGCCCGGTGCGCGTCACGGCCGCGGGCGAAGCCAGGGTCTCGATCGAGTCGGGGCGATCCAAGTTCAAACTCCTGGGCCTGCCGCGCGAGGAGTATCCGTCGTTCCCCGCCGTGAAGTTCGAGAAGGCGTGGAAAGCGGCGGCCGGCGTGGTGCACAAGCTCGTCGGTCACGTGTCATTCGCTGCATCGACCGAGGAAAGCCGCCCGATCCTGAACGGCGTGCTGTGGGAGCTGCGGCCCGACCGCATGCGCATGGTGGCGACGAACGGCCACCGCCTGGCCAAGATGGACGTCCCCGCGACCGGTGGCTCCACGGCCGACCTCATCGTCCCCCCCAAGGCGCTCGAGCAGATCCGCCGCCTGTACCCGGGCGACGCCGAGATCGAGCTCGCCAAGAGCGATAACCACATCGGCTTCCGCGCCGGCGGCACGCTGGTGTTCTCCCGCCTGATCGAGGGACCGTATCCCAACTACGAGCAGGTGATCCCGCGCGAGAACGACAAGCAGGCGACGGTCGACAAGGCGGCCATGGCCGCGGCCTTGCGCCGCATGAGCGTGGTCGCGAGCGATCAGACGCACCGCATCCGGCTCGCCTTCTCCGGCGGCAACGTGAAGTTCTCGGTGCAGACGCCCGACCTCGGCGAAGCCCAGGACGAGCTGGCGGTGACCTACGAAGGCGAGCCGCTGGAGATCGGGTTCAACGCGATGTACCTGCTCGAGATCCTGAAGTACATGCCGACCGACGAAGTGCGCTTCACGTTCAAGGCTCCCGAGCGCGCCAGCACGATCGAGCCGGTGGGGTGGAACGATCCGGCCTCGTACATGGCGCTGGTGATGCCGCTACGGTTGGTAGACTAAAAGCGAGGACCTGCAACGGACTGGATGGGACCACCCGAGTCTGGGTGGTCCTTTGTTGTATCTGGATGCACGAGCGTGTCGAGTATTGGTGGCAGAATCGGTGGCTCGATTGGGGCGATTTGAGGGATTGAGTCCTCTTCCGCGGGTGGGACTGGTGTCTTTCCGCCGTAATAGCGCGCGAGAATCAGGTCGCGACGCGCAAGCATGCGTCCCGGCAGGTAGGCGGGGTTCGACGTGCGTGGCTGCGGCAAGGTCGCGGCGAGTGCGGCCGCCTGGGCGTCACTGAGCCGCGACGGCGCCACGCCGAAGTAGGCCACGCTCGCCGCACTCGCTCCCCACACGCCGGGACCCCACTCGGCGGTGCTCAAATACAGGGCCATGATGCGGTCTTTGCTGAGGGCCAGCTCGAATCGCACGGCGGTCACCGCCTCCTTGAGTTTGCGGAAGATCGAGCGCGACGGCGACAAATAGAGGTTCTTCGCGAGCTGTTGCGTGATCGTGCTCGCGCCGCGACGTCCACCCGCGGCCCACGCATCGTGCAGCTCGACCAAGTCGATTCCGTGATGCGTTTTGAATCGCGAGTCTTCCGCGATGATGATCATCCGCTCGAGGATAGGTGACGGGGCGCGATTCGCCACGCGGCCGTCCGGCCGTCCGGCCGTCCGGCAGTCCGAGCGCAACCGCATCATCGCGGTACAGCGCGGCTCGTGACTGCGCCACCACACGGGCGGTGGCCAGACGGCGAACAGCCACACGACAAACAGCGCGCTCGTCCCTAGCAGAACGCGCCCTGCAATCCTAGCTTTTTGCACCGCCATGGACCTCGGAGCCCTCCAGCAGCGCCTGCAACGAGCGCTTGGACAGGAATTTACCGTTGGCCCCCTGCTGGGTGAGGGGGGCTTTGCCGCCGTGTTCCGCGCCCGCGACAACGTCTTGAATCGCGACGTCGCGGTGAAGGTGCTGGACGTGGAGCTCGCGCCGTCGCCTGTGGTCGCCGAACGGTTCTTGCGCGAAGCGCAGACCGTCGCCCGCCTGGAGCATCCGCACATCGTGCCGATCTACAAGGTCGGCCGGCAGGAAGAGATCTTCTACATCATCATGCGGTGCATCGACGGTCCGTCGCTGCGCCAACTCCTCGAGACGCAAAAGAAGCTGTCCGTCGGCGACGCCGCCCGCATCGCCCGGCAAGTGGCCGACGCGCTCGCCTACGCCCACAGCCACGACATCGTACACCGCGACATCAAGCCGGACAACATCCTGCTCGACAAAAGCGGCCACGTCCTCGTGACCGATTTCGGGATCGCCAAAGCGGCGCAGGCGGCGCAAGCGGCGCAAGCGGCGACCCCCAGGTCGACCCAGCTCACCAGCGAAGGAATGATCGTCGGGACACCCGACTACATGAGTCCCGAACAAGCATCGGGCGACCCGCTTGACGGCCGCTCTGACATCTACTCCCTCGGCGTCGTGCTCTACCACATGCTGGCCGGCGCGCCGCCGTTCGAGGGCCCGTCTTCGGCGTCGATTCTCGCCCAGCAGATCACCCAGGCGCCCGTGCCGATCCGCCGCCACCGCCCCGACCTGCCCGAAGAGATGGCCGTGGTGCTGGACCGGATGATGGAGAAGACTCGCACCAAACGATTTCAGATGGCCAGCGAGGTCAGCCGCGCACTCGTCGGGGCGATGCCGACCGCGGCGCGAGACCGGGTGCGCGTGCCGCTGCGCCGCCGTCTCCGGTTGATGTTCTACCGGTCTCTGGTGGGCCTGAGCGTGGCGGGATGTCTCCTCTTCATCGCATTCGCCGGCGGCGCGGCGGCCGTGGCGTACTACGTCTTCAGCAAACCGCCGCACATCGCGGCGCGCGCGCCGCTCCCGGGCAGCCTAACGCGCATGCTGCGCGCACGGCGCGCGCTGCTCCCCGGTGACGTTGGGTTGTTCGCGTATCGGCCAACCGGCGAGGAGGACACGACGCTATTGTTGCTCACGCGGCGCCGTACCGTCGTCGTCACGCCGGGTGAGGTGCGCTCCTACGCGCGCGACAGCGTGCGGCGTGACATCGACCTCATTCTCCACGGCGGGCTGGCGTTTCGGTTGGCGATTTACGGAAGACACTCGTCAGGAGTCTCGGACACGGTGTACCGTAATCTGTCGTTCCGCGACATGATGCAGATCAGATCGCAGCTCAATAGGGAACCGCCGGCCCCTCCGCCTGCACCGCCACCACAGGCTCGTCCGCGCCGCTCGGTTCCTCCGCCTCCGCCAGCGCCGTCGCACAGAAAGCCGCGTCACCGTGCGCGGCCCTAGGCGGCGCTAACGGCGGCGGGTGGCGGGCTCCCGCGTCGCCAGGCCATACACGCTGGCGTCATCGATGCGCGAGACGTCACCCGGCGTCGACACGACCGCCCCCACGCGATTCTCCCCGCCGATCGAGAACCCCAGCACGAACGCCCCCCGACGGAAGCCACGATCGGTATCCATCCGGGCAATGATTTCCATCGGGCGGCGTGCCAGCGTCCGCCACGTCACGCCGAACGCATACCACTCCACCCAATCGGGTGTGATCCGCGCGTACGTCGATACGCCGAATGCGGGAAGGCGGCTGGGATGCCAGGTGGCTCCCGGGATGTATGTGAGCCGCTGCGGCAGCCCTCGCACATTCGGTTGGCCGATGTTGGCGATCACCAGGCCCAGGTTGAGCCCGGTGTGGGCCACGTACGTTGCGCCGAAGTCCCATCCCGTGGCCTTGGCGCCATCGCCGCGGTAACGCGTGACGTCGAAACCCGCCGCCAGCCCACCGGAGCCTCCCGCCAGACCCAAACGATAGGTGTGACTTCGCTGGCCATCGTCCAGCATGTCGCGCTGATAGCCGAACGACAGCCCACGCGCATTGAAGCCCGCGTTAACCTGCCGCAACCGGCCCTGTGCGCCGGGATCTGCGACGGCGACTTCCACGTAGGTCGACGCTTCGCGCTGCACGCCGAGCCCAGCCGGATTGACCCAGATGGCGCGAGCGTCGCGGACATCGGTGGGAAAGAGGTAGGCGGTGGCGCGGTTGGGGAAGACTTGTTGGGCGGTCAGGCTTGTGGCGCTTAACAGCAGCGTGACGGCCAGGCTCGCAACCGTCAAGGAGCCCGTCACGGCAACAGGATTGTCGTAGAGCGGAGGATCCGAGTTGCAGGGATAATAGCGGATTGGTAGGGAAACTTGACCGTAATCGTCGAACTATCCGTCCCTTCACCGCCCAGGTACCGTCCGTCGGCAGTGATAAAGTAGTGCGCCGTTCCTGTTCCCGATCCTGTGACCTCCACGGGCTGATTCAATTGGCTCCCCGCACCGGAGACACTGTATGTGGAGTTCACGTCGAGTCGCAGCGCGCGAATTCCCGCTCGGTCCTCCCCTATCGCCGCACGAGAATGATTGATCGACTGCCGTTTTACGTCGATGACGACTCGATCATCGGTCGTGGCGGTGTCCGTCCACTCGATGCCGGGCGTCAGTCCACCCGTCGGGAGGCGAGGATAGAAGGTTTGCAGGAGACCCAGTAGCTGTACGAATGGAGCCGCGCGCGTCGAATCGGATACTAGCGTGAGCCTGGACACGCCGGACGGCGTCAACCTGCCATCGTAGACTAGGCCTCGCGCAACCGAGAGGTTCACGGTTGGCGGAACTGTCGTGCCGGAATCGAGAGCAATTGAATCGATCGTGAATGTCAGCCGATACCCCAGGCTATCGGCGGGGCCAACGACGGTCGCCGTGAAAAACAACCGCGTTCCCCGAACAATTACTTGAGTTTGACCTTGGAGCTCTTGCTCTGCGTGGAGCGATTGATGCGCCATGTACCGCAGCACGCTGGGACCCAGCCGCAGTCCTTGCGGCCCGGCCGGCGGAGGAGCGGGGGGCGGTGGTGCGGCGGGCGGATTGCCCGGCACCGGTATGGTCGACGGCGGATTCTTTGGCGCGCAGGCCAGCGCGGCGACGAGGGCCGCCGTGACAATTGCACGACGCATCGTTCGGCTATTCCTTGGTTTTAGTACGTCCGAAAATGGCGACCACCTCGGTCTCTTCACTCGAGACCTTGAGCAGCTTCCATCCCCGTTTGCGCATGTCGGTCCGCCAGCCGATGAGCTTTTCCCACTCCTGGGCGGTGGTCCGGAAAACACGCAGGTCGGCGACGTTCTCCCAGTGGGGCGGATACGGAGTTGGCTTCGTGGTCACAGAGGAGGAAGTGGTGAGACCATAAGCCGAGTTCTGTTTACTCGTTGGTACGAGCAGATGGTCATCTCTCTGGGATGGCTGTCGCCAGCCATCTCGTGCGGCCTACCCGCAGCTCAAACGACCCGGGCCGGGTCTCGCTGCTTATTTGGCCTTGCTCCGACCGGGGGTTGCCGTGCCGCGCCTGTTGCCAGACGCGCGGTGGGCTCTTACCCCACCGTTTCACCCTTACCCTTTGGATACAAGGGCGGTCTGTTCTCTGTGGCCCTGTTCCGTCGCCTCGCGGCGCCCAGGCGTTACCTGGCGGTCTGCCCTGTGGAGCTCGGACTTTCCTCGATGGACCCCTCTAGCCGATCCACCGCGACCATCGGCCCCACCACTTCCAGAGCAGGAAACTACCGGGCCGCCGGGTCCCCCGGCAAGGCTTACCTCGTGAAGCGGCGAATCAAGCGACCCAAACTGTCGGTCGCGGCGCCTCCCGCGTCCAGCCAGAAACCATCGTTTTCGCTGAACACGGTGGCACGGACCCGTGGCTCTCGTGGGTTCAGCTGCGTTGCGGAGAGCGCGAAGATCTGCCGGTCTCGATAGTGTTGCAGCAGGGCGCGCCCGTGGCGCTCGCGCAGCCAGAGCAAGACCGGCGCATCGGCAGACGAGAAGCCGCGCAGCAGTCCCAACGAGAACCAGTCGGTGGGCACCTCGGTCGCGTGAAACGCGAATCGCAATTCCGGATGCAGGCGCCGCAGCTCACCACGCAATGCGCTGGCACGCTCGGTGACGGCCGCCTGCAGCGCGTCGAAGTAGGGGCCGAGCCAGCCGCGCTCGAGCAGCGTGTCGTAGCGCACGGCCGGCGGCAGTGCCCCAAGCCGGTCCGTCTCCGCGCCATCGAGGCCCAAGGCGGCCAGCCCGACATGATAATCGGCGTCGCAGAATCCGCTGCCGCGGTACAGCGTCATCGCGCTGTCGAGATCCAGCGCCACACCGGCAATGACATCGGGCCGGGCGCCGCCGAGACGCGTCAACGTACGGTAGGCCGGCCGCAGCGCGCCGCGCCAAAACACGGAATCGAGTCCGCAGGCGATCGGGGTGAGGTCGCCATGGCGGTTCACCTCGTCATTCCCCTGCGCCAGCGCGACCAGCGACACCGCCGGGAACCAGCGAACGCTCGTTGCCTGCAGCCGTTGGCCGGTCACCTTCCAGATGTTGCGTGTGCCCAGCGTATCAGCGAGCGCCGCTACCGGAATGACGGTCGCGAGCGCGTTGAGCGCCGCCACGTCCACGAATCCAAGCAACGAATCGAGCGACTGTGGGGTGAAGCGGCTCCACAGCACACGCATCCCCTGCCGGGAGATCCAGCCCGGCGCAGCGGCGGTCTCGGCTTCCCGGCTGGGGGAAACAGGCTGCGGCAGGGCGATCGCCGGGGCGCCGCCGGGCGGCCGCAGCGGCGGCGCATGGACGAGGACGGGTTGCGGCCCGCCCGCGAGCCGCAGTGGCGCCGGCCGCGACGCCGCGCCGACGCTGGCCCATTCGGCGGGCCGGCGCGTCCACCGGGCCAGTGCTTCGAGAAAAGCGCGGGTGCGCGGGTCCTCGCCGCCGGAAGCCAGCAAGCTGCGGCTGGCCACGACGATCAGGCCATCGCCCACTCGGCTCGCGGCAACGAGCGCGGGAGCGCTGGCACCGGCGCGGGCGAGTGTCTGGCCGCGCTCGCGGACCTTTAAGGGAAGGTTCTTGCCGCCGGGAAAGGGAGCGAAGCCCGCGTTGTCGAGCGCCGAATGCGGCTGCGGCACCGCCGGAGCATCGAATTGCTCCGTGCCGATCGTGATCCCGGCGCCCAGTGCTGCCAGCCATCGATTCATGACCCAGCGATCCAGTGTCCCCACGTCGCGCTTGGAGCTGCCTTCGCTGCGATATCCCAACACGATGACGCCATCTCGTCGGAGCCATTCGTTCAGGATCGCGAGATCGCCGATCGTCAATGCGTCGGAGGCACTCTCGGGCTCGCGCCCCCCGAGCACGAGGACGGTGCGATAGCGGCTCAGGTCCTGGCGGGTGAGGTGCGGATAGAACTGGCGATACTCGATGCGATATCCAGCCGCATGCCACGGTGCGGCGGTGGCTTCGAGTGTCAGCGGGTCGGCGACCGTGAAATCAACGACGAGGAGCCGGCGTGCCTCCGTCTGGCAACCGGCAACGAGCAGCAACAGGACGAGACACGCGCGCCTCACGATCGGTCAGGTCACCAGCGCGTAGGGCAGCAGCGCCTGCCGCAGGTCGGAGGCAGTTTGCCAGCGCGCCTCGCGCGATTTGGAAAGCGCCTTCATCACCGTATCGCTGAGCGCCCGCGGCACGTCGCGCCGCAACTTGCGCAGATCGGGCGGCGGCGCGTGCTGCTGCATGTCGAGCACCGCGGCGGCGCTGGCGGCGGAGAACGGCGGCCGGCCCGCGAGCGCTTCGAACAGCACGACGCCGAGCGAATACAAGTCGGTGCGGCCGTCGATGTCGGGCGAGCCGCCCGCCTGCTCCGGGCTCATGTATTCCTCCGTCCCTACGACAAAGCCGCTGCGCGTCACCCGGTCCTCGCCCGATGTGGCGATCGCTCGCGCGATCCCGAAATCGACCACGATCGCGCCGCTCCCCGATGCCGACAGGACGATGTTGTCGGGCTTGATGTCGCGGTGCGCCAGCTGGTGCTCGTGGGCGTGGCCGAGCGCTTCGAGCACTTCGGTCGCGACGCGCACGGCGCGATCGATCGGCAGCATGCGCTCACGCCGCATTACCTGCCGCAGCGTCTCGCCCGCCACGAACGGCATCACGAACCAGAGCAGATAATCGGTTTCGCCGGAATCGAGCAGCGGGGCGATATGCGGGTGGTCCAGCTTAGCGGCCCAGCGGATCTCGCGCAGGAAGCGGTCGGCGGCCACCGAGACCGTGAGCTCGGGATGCAGCACCTTGATCGCGACTCTCTGGCCGTCCTTGTCGAACGCGCCGAACAGCGTCGCATTGCCCCCACGCCCCACCGCGGTGATCACGGTGTACCGGTCGCCGAGCGCCTGCCGCACCCGCCCGATCAAATCGCGAGTCATCGCGGCTCAATAGGCGGCCCGATCCCCTAAAAAGGAAGGGCTTGTCTGCGGGAATCAGTTGGCTGGCAGCACCCGCGTCCAGCGGAGGTCGTCAAAGATGGCGTAGGCACCACCCTCGCCCGCGAACCGCACCGCGGCGATCCCGTCCCCGCTCACGCACAACCGTTGCTGCACGCGCTCGGTCGTGGATTCGGTCCTGCTCAGGACGTTGCCGTTGGCATCGAGGGCTTCGATGAACGCCACTCCACCGGGCGGCGCGAAGAGGCCGTGATATCCTGTCGGCGTCGCGCTGATGCATGACTCGACGGCCGGTACGGCGAACGTCGCTGTGATGTCGCCGTAGCCGTATTCACTGAAGTCGGATGCGATCCCCAGCGGACAGACACTGATGTTATTCTGACCCGAGCCGAATCCCAGCAGCCCATAGTCGTTGGCATAGACCCAGTCCCCGGTGCACAACAGACTGAGCGGCTGGGTGCGGCTGAACGTGACGCCTGCGGGGGAATACAGTGAATTGACGACGGCGCCAGGCAAAATGGCGCTCAAGTCGGGCGCCTGATCGAAATTCATGTCCAACTGGCTCGGCAACGCCCAGGTAAACCGGCTGTACATGTCCGTCTCACCACCGGCACCGATATGGAGGGCCATGGTGGTCGTGGCGTGCAGCGGCCGCGGGACGAACAGCGCGCCGAGTCTCGCCGCAAGATATCCCAGGAGTTGGGGATACGCCGGCTCGCAAGACAGGAACGGCGCGCCCACGTTGCGTAACGCGAAGATCGAAGCGGCATGGAGTTGAAAGATTTGGAGTAGGTCCCGCGTCGCATGATCGAGGCTGCCGGTTTCCGCACAGATTCCGACGGTGACGTTGGTGTTGAACTTGCCGAGCGCGTTGACCTCGGCCAGTGGCGGATCGGTATGGATATCGTAGCACGAGTTCTCGATCGGCCCGATGCTTCCCGAAAACACCGGCTCGGGCAGCCCGGCGATACAGGGCCGATCGTCCGCCGACTCGATGATGATCGTGGCCGGTTGGTCCAGGGCGCCCGCGGGAATGACGACACCGGCCTGACCGTGCGTCGTCACGATGGTGGTGGTTTGGTCCGGCTGCGCGGTGCCCTCGCCGCAGTCCGAATCCACGCGCTCACATTGTGAGCCGACGCCGATGAAGAATTTGATGGGGAGGGTGCGATCGTCGAGCAGCGCGAGATACTCGTCCGTGTCCACGTTCTTCAACTCGCTGCCATCGTCCACGACGTCCACGTCGGCCACACCGAGCTGCCGAGAGCCAGTCTGTACGGCGATACGATACGTGCAGCTGGGATCGAGAACGTCCTCGGTGGTATGCCAGTTCGCGTGATACGCGGCGTCGGCGATTTGCACGTCCGCGCCCGAAAACGTGCGTATGACCTCGCCGCTGCAGAGGTTGCTGATCGTAACGGTGGGACGCAGCTGCTCGGAGAACACTTGCTCCGCGGGAGCCTGCTGGTTCAGGAGTGGCGGGAGCCAGAAGAAGAACGCGTTGCCGCTACCGTGACTGCCATCCTCGACCAGCGCTGCCGGACCTGCCGAATAGCTCCGGTCGCCGTGGCAGCCAAGGGCTCCACCGACAGCGAGCGCCACGAGTGCCCCGAGCGCCGGAGACTTCATGCCTGCCGCAGGAAATAAATGCACAATCTTGGAAATAAATACGCAGCGATAAAAGAAAATCGGACAACGGATTGACGTCCGGCCAGACGGAAGGCCTAATTCCAAAGAATGAGCCGACGCAGGGCGGCTCAGTATCGAGCCGCCCTGCGCTCAAACCGCGCGCCTCAGGGAGTGATCGTAATCGGTACGAGCACGGTGGCGACCGTCACGCCAGCCCATACGACCGTGATGCGACCGGTTGCGGGACCCGCGACCAGCGTTCCGGTGCCGGCCGTCAAGTTGGAGGCCACTAGGACCCGATTGATCGAGCAGGGGCCGGGCGGTAAAACGCCGTCCGAACTCCCGGGGGCGCATCCCGTCATGACTGCACCGCCAGCTGCTCTACTCGCGACCCCTTGATCGATATATGCCTGAACCAGAACGCTGGCCAAGGTTCCCGTGCCGTTGTTCGTCACCGTGGCGAGGTACGGGATAGATGTCTCTAACGGGACATCGGTCCCACCCGTGAAGTCCACCGCCAGAGAGACTGAGGGTGCGGTGATATCGAACCGGTCCGAAAAAATGATGGGGAAGCCGAATGACCCGCCTCCCGCCGTAGCGGCGACCCTCGCACCCGTGCACATACCGTTTACGCGTACGTTGTCGATGACGGCGACTCCCTCAAGCGCCAGCGTGCTGGTCTGCAGCACCAGGCAGCCCGCTGGGTTCGAGGGATCATTACCGACCGTGACCCGGACAGTCTCGCTCAGCGGGTTGCCAGAAGGATCAAGCAGCTGGATCTGCAGGGCGGGCGTGATCGGCTCGCCGCTGGGCGTATTGGTCGGTTGCTGAGTGAAGGAAAGGCTTCCGAAAGCGACTCCGTTCGCCGTGAACTGCACTCTGCCGGTCCCGAGCGCGACAGGGCTCTCGGGGTCGGGCGAATCGATATCCGGCATGAACGGCTTGACCGTCCCTCCGGGGTAGTTGTTCTGCGCCGCGATGCCGCGGCCCGTCGCGACGGCCGTGTTCGGGCCCGCGCGAATCGTCCACAGAATCTGCGCGACGCCGTCGCTGTTGCTCGTCGCTGTCCCGATGATCGTAGGCGGTCCTTCGATCGCGGGCTCGACGAACGTCACGTGGGCGCCTTGCACCGGGTGGTCGTCCCAGTCGGTCACGACCACTGCGGTCGGCAATGCCGTTCCGGGCGGCGCCGTGCGGTCCGCATCGGCGCGGTTGAGGTAGTCCATCTTCGCGGGCAGCGCGAATTGGAAGTCACTCACCGTGCGTGCCGGACTGAGGAGTGCCGCAGCCGCCGGCTGCGGCGCGCTGCCATTCACCGTGGGACTCGAGGGCGGGCAGGTCGTCGCCATCTGCAGCCCTGGCACCGGCGTGGGTGCGGACGACGGCGGAGTACATGAGCTGCCCGTCGAGCCCGTCTCGCCGCCCGCGCCGACGTGCAGCACCGCGCTGCGCGTTGCGGCGTAGGCAGGCGTGGGAGCAAGCAACTGCGCCGCGAGGGAGCGCAGCCAGCTCCATCCACTCCCGCGTTGCCCGATGGGGCTGTCACAGTTGGGGTCAGCATGCGGGAGCGCGCGAATGAGCGTCCCATCCTGCTGATGCAGCGTGATGAGATCTTCCTGCCGCGTCTCGTCCGGCGTGTGATAGACGGAGTTCAACACACACAACGAAACCAGCAGCGGCTGCGAGAATGCGAGCTCTCCCGTGCCGACGCCGTCGAAGTAGGTGGAGACGCGCAGGCAGGGCCCGAATGTCGGGAGGTCGACGTCGATGCCGCTGCAGACCTCGAGGTTGAATGTCACATCAGTGATGGTATTGCCGCCGAACGTCGCCGAGGTGCCGGGCCGGATGTCGAACTTGAAATCCTCGCCCGCGCCGAGCAGCTCGATCGTGCCACCCGTATTCAGGTTGATGGTGCTCGAGTTGCAGGGTGTGCCGTCCGTGGCGCACAAGACTCCGGTTTCGATCCGGAATTTGATCGGCAGCGTCCGCCCATCCACGAGCGGAATGAACTCACCCGTTTGCAGGTTCTGGAGTTGCGTCCCGGTCAGTGAGACCACGGGATCGACGTCGGCGAACCCCAGGACCCGGGTGCCGACGAGCACCTGGATGCGGTAGAAGTTCGCGAGGTTCAGGTTGGACAGAGCGGTATTCCAGTTCACCTGATACAGCTGGTCTGTGCTGTTCAGGCTGATTTGGCTCGGACTGAACCGCGTGACTGGCGCGCCGACGCAGTCGCGCGTCCCGTCCGGCGCCGGTAATCCCAACAGACAGATCTCGACCGCGGGTCGCAGGTTCGGATTGAACGCCGCCGGCTCGAAGTTGGGACTGGTGTTGGGGTTCTTGAACATCGGTGGGAGGAAGAAGAAGTCGGGGTTACCGTTGTGCGCTCCGTCGGATACCGCAAACACAGGCCCGCTCGACGGCGGCGTCACCGTGTTGTCTCTACATCCGAACAGAACGAGGGAGGCAACAGCGGCGAGCGTGAAGCAAGTACGACAGTTCATGGGGCACAACTCCTGGCGATCACGGACATGGTGCGGGCGCGGCGTCGAACCTACGAACTCTGGGCCAACCCGCAAGTACAGTGCACAGAGGATGTGTGACCTGGATCACACACGACACGTCCCCTAGGGGAGGCCGAGCAGGCGCCGGACCGTCACCGGCGTGCTGACGTAGTTGTTCTGCTCGTTCGACTCAGTCTGATCGTTCGTCACATCAACGAGAATCCCGATGTAATAGGAACCCGGCGGTGTTGACGCCGGAATCACGAGGGTCTGTCCGCCGAGCGGCAAGCCATGCCCGGCAGTCAGGACACTTGGCGTGATCAGAACGCTCGCGAGCCGCACGTCGCTCGGCGTGATGACAGGGTCGGTCGAAAGGTAGAATCCGCTCGTCACCTGATTCGTCGCGTCAGTGGTGCCTTGATTGAAGATCGCCCACGGAGACAACAGGACTGCGCTCCCTTCAAGCACTGAAGTCGGTGTCACTGTGGGCGTGCCCGTCGAAATGACCAAGTCGACGTCCAATCCTGTCGCGACGAATGTGATCATCCCGATCTGGAGCATGACCGCCTGCTGTTGTTCCGTCGGCAGGGAGATGTCGGGCATGAACGGCTGCACCGCGCCGCCCGGATAGTTGTTTTGCGCTGCGATGCCGCGTCCCGTGGCGATAACCGCGTTGACACCGGCTCGAATCGTCCACGAGAACTGCGCGATGCCGTCGATATCACTCAGCGCGGTAGCGATTTCGAGACCGGCCGGATCGATGAACCGGACGCGTGCGCCCTGTACCGGGTCACCATCCAAATCCGTGACCCTGACGCGGGTCGGCAGGGATGTACCGGCCGGGGCCGTGCGCTGGGCATCACTGGGATCGACGTAGTCCATCTTCGCGGGTAGCGCGAACTGAAAGTCGGTTACGGTGCGAGGCGGACTGATCAAGGCGAGGGCTGTGGTTGCGGAGCCTGCCGCAGCGCTGGCCGCGGGACTGCTCGCGCAGCTCGTCAGGGACAGGGCCGGGGCGACCGAAGAGGAAGAGGACGAGCAGTCGGCGCCGAGGATGTCTGTTTCGCCGCCGGCTCCAATGTGGAGCAACGTGCTCCGCGTGCTGCGTGTGGCCGCATAGGCCGGGCGGGGCAGCAGCAGCGCGACCAGACCGTTCAGCCACTGCCAGCCGCTACGCGACGCCCCAGTCGGGCGGCTGGGACTGCTCGTCTCGCAGTTCGGCTCGGCATGCGGCAACGCGCGGATCAGCGCGCCATCCTGCTGATGGAGCGTGATGAGACCCTCCTGCCGGGTCTCGTCCGACGTGTGATAGTGCGAGTTCAACACGCACATCGAAATCAGAAGCCGGTTCGAGAACAGCAACTCGCCGACCCCGGGAACGCTAAAGAAGGTGGACGCGCGGAGACACTGGCCGACCCTGGGCAGATCCACGTCGATGCCATCGCCCGGACACAGCTCGAGATTGAACGTCACCTCTGTGACGTTCAGCCCGCCGATGGTCGCCGCTGTATTGGGAGCAACGTCTAACCGGAAATCTTCACCTGCAGCGGCGAACTGGACGGTGCCGCCCTGCGCAAGATTGATCGTCCCGGCCGCGCAGGCCAAGGCGTCGAGCGAGCACAACGCCCGCCCTTCGATCCGGAACTTGATCGGCAAGGTCCGCCCGTCTACGAGCGGGATGTCTTCGCCGGTCTCGAGATTCTTGATTTCGGTACCGGACAACACCGGCTCGACATCCACGAAACCGAGCACGCGAGTGCCGATGAGTACGCTGATGCGATAGAGTTTTGTCAGGTCGAGGTTGGACTCGTCCGTGTCCCAGTCGACCTGGTACAGTTGGTCCATCACGCTCACTCTGACATCACTCGGAGCGAAGCGCTTGAGTGGATCTCCTGCGATGCAGTCGCGCGAGTCGTCCGATGCCGCACCCAGTTCGCAAATCTCGACCGTGGGCTTCAGGTTGGGATTGAACGCGGCTGGCTCGAAGTTAGGACTTTGATTGGCGTCGTTGAACAGCGGAGTGAGGAAGAAGAAGTCGGGGTTGCCGTCGTGCGCACCATCGGACACTGCAAGCGCCGGTCCGATTGATGGAATGACCGTGTCACCGCCACATCCGTTCAGCGCAAGAACGGCGGCGACGAGCGCAAAGCGCCTGACAATCGTGGACATGTTCCGGGCGACGACCCCTCTTTTACCCGCCAGTCACGCAATTCCTAGGCCTGTCGTAGAGGCCACATCAGACGGTTTTGAGGGTGACGTCCTAGGCGGGAGCGAGGATTATGGCACGCGCGCAACAGGGAATGTGGTATGCCAGCAACACGGTGGTACGCCAGCAACACGCAGAAACTTAGTGGGTCCCGCGCCGCAGAGCGGCGAATCCCGGATTGCTCTCCAGGCCCCGCCACCACCAGTGCAGCAACCCCCCACGCTCGAAGGAGTGGCCCGGGTGGGTAGCTACGTAGCGGCGCAGCAAGGCGATCGCCCCGTCATTGTCGCCCATCTGGGCCCGCGCCACGGCCTCATAGCCGGGCAAATCCTGTTCCGGATCGATCTTGGGATCGGTTGTGCGTGCCCCCGCGAACACGTGCTCGGCGCTGTCGCGCAGGCCGGCACGCCCCAGGGCCCCTCCCACCAGAATCCGTCGTAGCCGGGCCCGGAAGGGCCGCTGCGCGGCTAGGGTGAAGCTGTCCGCCCGGGCGACCATGCTCCATGCCCGAGGGGCGTCGACCTCGGCGCCGGGAGCGAGTGACAGCCACAGCCGGCAGTCCACGAACCGCGCGGTATTCGGGAAGCGCCTGGCGCCTTCATCGCACCAGCGGCGCGCTTCCTGGAATTGCGCCAGGTCATACGAAGCGTAGAACAGCCGTTCCAGCACCGTTTCCGCGTCGCGCAGGTACGCATCCGCTTCGTACGCCGCGCGGGCTTCGAGGACGACCGCGACGAGATCTTCCCGTGGCGGCGCATAGTGGAGCTGGCTCAACACCGCATGCACGCTGGCGAGCGAGGGGTCGGCGCGCACGGCACCTTCCAGATCCGCCTGGGCGCTGTCGAGTAACGCCGCCTGCCGGCTGGAGTCGCTTTCCACGTTGAGCCGCCACAGCGCATACCGCAGGGTGCCGCGCAAGCCGAGGGCCGCCGCATCGGAGGCGTTGATGTGCAGTGCTCGCGCGGCATGGACAAGCCCGTCGCGCAGCCGATTCGCCCGCTCGGTGCGCTCGGTGACCGCGCGCGAGGCCAGGAGCGAGACGTACCCGTGCAGCACCGCGGCTTCCGACCACGCCGGGTCGGCCTGCTCCGCATCGTCGAGCAGCGAGTCGGCCTGACGCGACATGACCAACGCCGCCGCCGCGTCTCCACCAGACAGCGCGCGCTCGCCGCGGCGGCGGACGTCGTTGGCGCGTTGCACCAGGGCCCACGCCGCGGGGCTCTTCGTCTCCGCTTGCAGCTCCCGCAGCTGCACTTCGTCACCCAGGCGCGCGCGCAGCAGCCGCGCCGCTTCCTGAATGACGGAATCGCGCACCCGCAGCAGCTCATTGCCCGGCAGCGTAAAGCTCGCGCGCTCACCGACGTCGGCGCCGCTGGTGCCATCCACGAGGCGGACCGTGACGCGCACGCGGTCGCCCACCGGCTCGACGCTGCCGTCGACCAGCGTGCTCGCGTGCAGCGCACGCGCGATGCTGTCGCGGGACACGGAATCTCCCGTGCCGCGGAACGGGGCGACGCCGTTTGCGGATACGACGCTGAGCGCGTGCACCTTCTCGAGCTCCGTGATCAACCCCTCAGTCAGGCCGGCAGCGACGTGGCCGAGGGAAGCATCCCGGCTCAGGTCGCTGAAGTAGAGGACGGCGACGCGGCGCGAGTCGAGCCCCCCCGTCGCGGGCGGCCCACCTCGGCCGCCGCCGCCGATCACCAGCCGTCCCGCGAGGACGACCAGCGCGATCACCGCGGCGGCGATGATCGACGAGCGCCGGCTCCAGCGCCGGCGCCGCGGCTGGGCGGTGATGCGCGAGACTCGTCCCGTGCTCGCCGCGGTCAGCGCCTTGGCGAATTCTCCGGACGTCTGATACCGGTCCGCCGGCACCTTCTCCAGCGCGCGCTCGATCACGAGTTCGAGATCGTCCGGGATGGCGTCGCGCACGATCTTGAGCCGCGGCACCGCATCGAGTGAGTGCCGCGCCATGATCGCCTGTGCCGTCGGCCCCGTGAACGGTGGCTGGCCGGCGAGCGTCTCGTACAACACGCATGCCAGGCTGTAGATGTCGCTGCGCCGGTCCACCTGCCCCGAACCCGACGCCTGTTCCGGCGGCATGTAGGCGGGAGTGCCGATCGCGAGGCCGGTCTGGGTGAGCTTGTCACCGCCGGCGGCGCTGACCGCGCGCGCAATGCCGAAATCGGTGACGATCGCGTGGCCGCCCGAGAGCATGATGTTCTCGGGTTTGATGTCGCGATGCACCACGTCATGGCTGTGCGCGTAGCCGAGGGCGTCCGCCACTTCGTGCGCGATCTGGAGCGCATCCTCCACCGGCAGCTGCGGCTCGCGCTCCAGCCGTTCGCGCAGCGACTCGCCCTCGACGAACGGCATGACGTAATACAGCGTGCCGGCGGCATCGCCCGAATCGTAGACCGGCAGGATGTTCGGGTGTTGCAGCCGCGCGGCAAGCTTGATCTCGCGCAGGAAACGCTCGCGGCCGAGCGCCATCGCGATCTCGGGGCGCAACGTCTTCAGCGCGACAAACCGCTCGTGCTTGATGTCGCGCGCCAGATAGACCAGCGCCATCCCTCCGCGGCCCAACTCCTGATCGATGATGTAGCGATCGGCCAGCGCGGCGTTCAGTTCTGCAAAGGGATCAGTCACTCGGATAACGATAGTTGTGGCGGACGTGGTCAGCGAGCGCGCGCGGTAGTGCCGCGAGATCGGCAACGGGCCACCGCCGGTCGACCGTGACCGCGACGCGGCCGCTGCCGGCTTCTACCGCGATCAGCTGCACGCGCACCGAATCGCCCCCCTCCCCCTCCCCCCCCCCCTGGCGAGCCACCGGGTCCAGCCGCCCGTAGACCGCGAGCCCTGCGCTGGTGCGGCGCGCGAGATCGATCGCCGCCAGCTCGGGACGTGACTGGCCGCGCCAGCGCTCGCGCACGACGGCCTGGGGGACCGCCGCGAGCGGCGGCACGCTGTCGAGCTGGGCCGTGAGGCCTTCAGCGAGACGCACGCGCCACGGCTCGAGACCCGGCACGAAGATGTCGAATGGCGCGACCGCCGCGAGCCGCGGGTTGGGCTCATGGCGGCGCGCATAGAACACGAAGCTCACCGCGCCGGCCACGGTGAGCATCACGACCAGCGTGGAGAACAGGATCAGGATGCGTTTCGACGTCATTGGCGCCTCCTCAGGCGCGCGGGTAGCTTCGCACGCAGCCCATCCGTTCACAAGGAGTCGCTCGCATGCCGCGCCCCCCCCGTTTCGCGTTCGCGTGGGTCCTGGGACTCATGGTCCTGCCCGCAGTCTCCGTCAGCGGTCAGGCGAATGCGCCGGACAGCGTCCGGCTGCATCAGCTCTTCGCGCAGAACTGGGCATACACGATGCGTGAGTATCCCGAGTTCGCGACCGCGGTCGGGTATCCGGGACAGAACGCCCGCTGGACCGATAACTCGCTCGAGGCCATCGCGCGGCGCAAACGCGAGCTGAACGATCCATTGACGGCATTGCGCGCGATCGACCGTGCCAGGCTCAATGTGACCGACCAGCTCAATTACGACTTGTTCCGCCACAATGCCACCGACGCGCTCGAGGAGAGCCGCTTTCCCGGGGAGCTGATGCCGATCACGCAGCTCAATGGGGTGCAGCAGGACGTGCCGAGTACGATCGCGCAAATGCCGACCGGCAGCGTGCGTGACTACGAAGATATTGTCGCCCGGCTCCGGGCGGTCCCGCTGCTGGTGAATCAGACGATCGTCCTGCTGCAGCGCGGACTTGCGGCTGGAGTCACGCCGCCCCGCATCACGCTGCGTGACGTCCCGTCGCAGGCGCAGGATCTGGTCGTGGACGATCCTCTCACCAGTCCATTACTCACGGCCTTCACGCATTTTCCCGCCGACCTCCCCGTAGCAGACCAGCAGCGCCTGCGCTCGACGGCGATCGCCGCGTATCGGGATTCGGTGGCTCCGGCATTCCGCAAGCTGAGCGCATTCCTGCGTGATACATATGTGCCGAAGGCGCGCACGACGACCGGCATGCGTGACCTTCCGAACGGCATGGGCTGGTACGAGGTGCGGGCTCGCGCATCGACCACCACCGACCTGGCGCCCGAGCAGATTCACGCCATCGGCCTAGCCGAGGTGAAACGGATCCGCGGACAGATGGACAGCGTGATCGCCGCCAGCGGATTCCAGGGGACGTTCGCCGATTACGTGCAGTTTTTGCGTACCGACCCGCGTTTTTACTTCACGACGGCGGAAGAGTTGCTGCGGGCCTCGCGCGACCTGGCCAAGCGCATCGATCCTCAACTGGTGCGGTTGTTCGGCACCCTGCCCCGGCTGCCGTACGGTGTCTCTCCTATTCCTTCTTATTCAGAGCGCTCGCAGACCACGGCGTACTATCAGCCGGGCAGTCCCCTGGGCCACCGCCCAGGTACCTACTTCGTAAATACCTACAACCTGCCGGCTCGGCCGCGCTGGGAAATGGAAGCGCTGACATTGCACGAGGCGGTTCCGGGTCACCACCTCCAGATCGCGTTGGCCCAGGAGCTGGAAGGCGTCCCGGAATTTCGACGCTTCGGCGGATATACGGCGTTCGTCGAGGGCTGGGGCCTCTATAGTGAAAGCCTGGGCGGTGAGTTGGGGCTGTATACCGATCCCTACAGCAAGTTCGGGCAACTCACCTACGAGATGTGGCGCGCCGTGCGCCTGGTGATCGACACAGGCATCCACACGATGGGATGGACCCGCGAGCAGGCGATCGACTACTTCAAGGCCAATGCCGCCAAGACGGAGCACGACATCACCGTCGAGGTGGATCGCTACATCGTGTGGCCGGGTCAGGCGCTCGCCTACAAGATCGGCGAGCTCAAGATCAAAGAGCTGCGCGCGTACGCGTCGACGACGTTAGGCGGTCGATTCGATGTGCGCGCATTTCACGACCAGGTGCTGGGGGCCGGCGCCGTGCCACTCGATGTGCTGGACGCGCGCATTCACGCGTGGGTGGCGTCGGTGCAGGTGCGGTAGGCGCCCGACGATCACGGTTTCTGCTGCACGGGTGTCTCGACCGCTGGTCGCCGCAGCAGCGCCATGCGCACGCTGCCGTCGGGATGATACTCTGGCACGAACAGAGTTGGCTCGTGGTCCCCCCCCCCTTGCCCCCGACGGCTCGCTCGCCCTACCACGACCGCGACACCTTTGAGCTTCACCTTCTGGTAGTGGAGCGTCGCGTATCGCGCGACTTCCTCCTCAAACGCGGCGCGCTCCTCAGGATCGAGCGCGGCACGCGCGTCGTCGAAGATCGCGAGCACCAGGTTGGTCGTATCGATCACCATGACCAGGGCGTTGGTGACGTGAAACTCCCGTTGAATTTCGGATTGCAGCTCAAACTGGATCTTGGGAAGCGCGTCGCAGCCGATGACGGCGGCGCAGAGGCAGAGCACGCTGAGGCGGACGGTGTGTAGCATCTTTTTGCAGTAGACTCCTCAGAGAAACTCGCTCGTCGCTTCGGGACGCGCAATGCAGGCGCGATGACCAGCGGTTGAGCGACCGCGATTATCATGATCGCACATGGTCACGGTGTGCACGGTTCTTCCTCCGCCTGAGCGCCCGCGCATCGATGCCGCCGGTGACGGCTGCTTCGATACGCTCCACGCCGACTCGCTGCACGAAGCGCTGCGTGTGGTCCGCCGCCGGCGCGTCGATGCGGTCGTCATTTCCGTGCACCGCTGTCAGGGCGAAGCGCTGCCCGGCGTCGCCCGCTTCGTGCGTGAATTCCCCGCCATACCGGCGGTGGCGCTGGTCTCGCGCCACGATCGCGAAGCGACGGAGACGTTGTTGCGCCTCGGCGCGACCGGTGTGCGCAGCGCCGTGGACTGTACCGAGCCTGATGGGTGGCGCCGCCTGCGCGATTTGGTGGGTCACCCGGCCTCGCCGGTCGCGGCGCGCGTCCTCGCACGGCTCATCCCGGCGCTGGGTGAGCCCTCCGAGGAAACGCGCCTCTTCTTCGAGGCGGTCGCGCGGTTGGCGCCGGCGCTCAGCACCGTGCGTGGGCTTGCCCGACATCTGCGGGTGCGGCCGAGCACCTTGATGTCGCGCTTCCATCGCGCCGGCATTCCGTCCCCCAAGAGCTATCTCGCCGGCATGCGACTGCTCCATGCCGCCTTCCTGTTTCAGAACCCGGGCCTGTCGGTGTCGGATGTGGCGTACCGGATGGACTACTCGTCACCGCAGAGCTTCGGTCGCCACCTGCGCGCCGTCCTCGGCGTCACGGCGGGAGAGTTCCGCCGGCGTTTTCCCTTCGACCTCGCACTGACGCGCTACATCGACCTGTTGATCACCCCGTACCGGGAGGCCCTGCGTGCGTTTCACCCCTTCAACGCGGGGTCGTGGGACCAAGGCCCGAACGCCACAGCGGTCTTCCGGGCGGGGTGAGTCGCTAGTCGGCGGCGGGACGGATTTGATGGTCGGTGGTGGCTTGATCGCGCCGCAGGACCGAGAACCGGGCGATCCCGCTCCGCAGCCGCTCCGCGAGCTGCGCCAGCTGCTGTGATGTGGTCGTCAATTCGCCCATCGACGTGATCTGCGCTTCTGTAGCCGCTGCCGTACTGTTGGCACTATCCGAGCTAGCTGTCGAGATGCTGGCGACTTGCTGTAACGATTGTGCCAGCTCGGCCAGGCGCTGTGCCTGGCTGCGCGAGACCTCGGCGGTCGCGTTGACCAGATCGCCCATCAACTGCACGCCCTGATGCAGCTCCTGTAGCGCGCCGTCCGCCTCGGCCGCGACCGCACCGATGTCGCGCACCTTGGTCTCGCCCGATTGCATCGCGCGGGCAGCGGCCTCGATCCCCGTGCGCAGATCGCTCACGAGCTCGGCGACTTCGCGAGCCGACTTCCCTGCTTCGGCAGCGAGTGTGCGCACTTCATCGGCGACGACCGCGAAGCCCTCCCCGTGCTCCTCGGCGCGCGCGGCTTCGATGGCCGCGTTGAGCGCGAGCAGATGCGTCTGCCGGGCGATCCGCGCGATGGTCTGCGCGAACACTCCGATGCGCTCCGACATCCCCGACAGACCAGCGACTGTCGACGCCGTTGCGCGTACTTCCTCTCCCACCGCGCGGAGCGTGCCGCTGGCGCGGGCCACCCGCTCCCGTCCTCGCTCCGCCGTGCTGACGAGGCGTGAGGCATCGACCTGCATCAGCTCCGCCCGCACGCGCAGCGACTCCGCCTGGTCGGCGGCCTTGGCGCTCTCGCCGCGCGCGCCGTCCGCGAGCCCACGCTGGCGGCCGAGGTCACCCGCCAGCCGCTGCGACGTCTGCGTCAACGACTCAGTCGTCGCGTGCAGCTGCTCGGCGGCGGCCGCGAGCTCTTCCGCGAACGCCGCAACCTCGTCGGCTTCGCGCTGGACCGACGAGATCGTCGTGCCGATTTCCTCGAGCATGCGGTTGAAGCTCTTCTCGAGAAAGCCGAGCTCGTCGGCTTCGGCGGCGGCGGCGCGCACGGCGAGGTAACCCTGCTCCGCTTCCCCCATGACACTGCGCGCGCGCCGGATGCGCTGAATCAGCGTCGCCGGAATCCGCTTCAGCGCCATCGCGACGCTGATGAACACCCCGGTTTCGAGGTATGCGATGGCGTCGAGCCCCGACCCACCGGGATACAGACGGCCGTGCGCCCAGCTCGCGAGCAGATAGGCAATCGATGCGACCAGCACCAGGAAGTCGCCGACCGCTTGCCCCTGATCGAAGGCATAGGGCAGGACGGCGATGAACAGCGCCGCGACCACGCCGCCGTGTCCGAACCAGATGACGAGCACATTGACGAGCGCCACGTCGAGCAGCGCGAGCATATAGATGAACCACCAGCGGTACCAGCCGCGCTCGTTGATCATCCCGACGATGGCGTTGATGACCGCGCCGGCGCCCGCGATGAGGACGATCGTGCCGAGGCGTGTCTGGATCATCGCCGACAGATTCCCCAGCGTGCCGAGCAGGAACAGCGCCGCGGCGATCGCCCAGCGGCGGCGGTGGCTGCGCTCGAACGTCTCGAGATCCTTGAAGCGCTGCTCGAGGGCAGTGGCTTCGTCGTGCCAGCCGCGGACCCGGGCGGCGAACGAGGGGCGGCGTGCGGGGTCGGTCATTTCCCCAATCCTAACCCCAGATCGGACGCCGTCAGGAACGCCTCGACGAGGTAGCCCTCGCGCTCGATCGCCTCGCGGCCGCCTTCCTCGCGATCCATCACCGCCATGACGCCGAGCACGTGACCGCCTTCACTTTCGACGGCGCTGATGGCATCGCGGGCGGAGCGCCCGCTCGTGAGCACATCCTCGACGATGACGACGGGGAAGCCGGGCGAGAAGCAGCCTTCGATGCGTTTCCCGGTGCCGTGGTTCTTGGGTTGCTTGCGGACCGTGAATGCGTCGAGCAGCTGGCCGCGGCGCCGGGCCGTGAGCGCCAGCGCGTAGGCGATCGGGTCGGCACCGAGGGTGAGGCCCCCGACCGCCCGCGGGCTCCAGCCGCGCACCGCCAGGCGATCGAGGCCCAGGCCACCGACCACGGCCAGGCCATCGCCGGACATCGTGGTGAGGCGGGCGTCAATATAGAAGGAAGAACGGCGGCCGGACGCGAGGACGAAATCGCCGCGTTGTACGGAGCGCGCGAGGAGTAGATCCTTGAGCGTGGTCTTGAGGTAGTAGTAGTCGCTACTACTATTCACTGGTTCGCTTGCCAACGATGTTCTTGAGAGCGTCGAACAGACCCCGCGGCTTCGACTCCTTCGCCTCGGCGAGGGCCGCTTCCAGCTCCTCGGCGAACGCGGACACGGTCGGCTGGCGGTCGCCAGGTTGGCGCGCCAAGCCCTTCATCACCGCGGCCTCGAGAGCGGGCGGGAACTTGAGATCCTTGCCGGCTTCGGAGAGCGGCGTCGGCTTGCCGCTCAACAGCTGCTGAAACAGCTCCCGCGGGCTGCGGCCCTCGTGAGGGTGCCGGCCCGTCAGCATGTAGTAGGTGATCTTCGCGAGGCTGTAGATGTCGGCCCGGCCATCGACGAGCTCGCCCGACAGCGCTTCCGGGGCGACGTACTGCAGCGTGCCGACGAAGAAGCCGGTGCGCGTCAGCCGCTCTTCGGCCGGCTGCTCGGCATCGCGCGCGATTCCGAAATCGAGCAGCTTGACCGTGCCCATCGCCGCATCGTACATGATGTTTTCGGGCTTGAGATCGCGGTGGATGATGCCGGCGCTGTGCGCCGCGGCGAGCGCGTCCGCGAGTTGGCGCACGAGCGGCACCGCAGCGGCGGGAGCGAGGGGACCCTCGCGGTGTAGGAAGTCGGCCAGGGGCTCGCCCTTCGCCCATTCGAGCGCGAGATAGTAGAGCCCGTCTGACTCACCGAAATCGTACGTCCGGACCACGCCCGGATGCACGACGCGGGACCCATATCCGGCCTCGCGCAGGAACCGTTTGACCACGATGGGGTCGCCCCTGAGGCGCTCCCGCAATACCTTGAACGCACAGGCGCCGCGCCCGGGATGGTCGGCGCGGTATACCTCCGCCGTCCCCCCTTCGCCTACGCGTTCGAGGAGGCGGTAGCCGGCGATTGACCGGCCGGCCAGGTTTTCGTTCGCCATTGGGGTTGGCGCGAAACTAACGTCCCGATTTGAGGCTCGGCAAGTGATGCGACGCATGGTGCTGCCGCTGGCCCTCATTTTCACCAGCGGCGGCTGCGGATCATGGCAGCGGGTAGGGAGTCCCGACGCGGCACCGCGCCCGGGGACCACCATGCCGCGGCTGTTCGACGCGACGTCGGTGTACCGCTCGATGGGCGCGTTCGTCGGCGGCGGCGCGCTGCCGTTCGTCGCGTCGATTCGCTACCTCGCCGGGCCGACGCCGGATTCCACACTCGCCCTCTTCTCGGTCTCGCTCACCAATCACACACTCACGTTCCAGCGCCGCGCCGGCGAGTTCGTGGCCGAGTACCACGTCGAGGCGTCGTTCCGCACCGACAGCACCGGCGTCGTGCCCGTGCGGCAGGTCGGCAGCGACGAGCAGGTGCGCGTGCGCAATTTCCAGGAGACGCTGCGCAGCGACGAGAGCATCATCTTCCAGCAGTTCGTCATGGTGCCGCCGGGCGTCTATCACGTGCTGGTCATGGTGCGGGACCGCAACGGGCCGGCGTTCTCGCGCGCGGAGCGGGCGGACACCGCACCGCGCTTCACCGCGCCGGCCATGACGCGGCCGATCGCCGTCTACACGGCCGAAGGCCGGTCGCAGCGCAGCGAAGTTCCCAGACTGCTGGCCAGCCCGCGCGCCACGTTGCCGTACGGCATCGATTCCCTGCGGTTTTACATCGAGCGTTACGGGACGGGACCGTCTCGGATCGTCGCGCGCGTCGTCGATGGCGCCGATCACGAGCTGTGGCGCGACTCCGTGACCCTCAACGGCGGGCGCGATCTCGCGAGAGCCACGGTGCTCGTGGTCCCGGGCAAGCTGCCCGTCGGACAGGCCGAGCTCCAGGCGATCCCGGCCACCGGCGGTGACACGACGCGCTCGCGCTTCCTCGTGAGCTTCTCCAATCAGTGGGTGATTACGAATTTCGAGGAGATGACGAGCTTGCTGCGCTACTTCGAGCGGCAGGAGTGGGTCGATTCGTTACGGCGCTCCACCCCCGACCATCGCCCCGACCGAGCGGGGCGAGGTCTTCATCTCCCTGGGCGAGCCGGACGAGATACTGGACCTCTCGAACGGGATGGATCGCAGCGGGCAGCGCGTGCTGCGTTGGACCTACACGTCCGAGCGTCTCGTGCTGTATTTCCAGGATCAGACGGGCTTCGGCCGGTATCGTCTGACACCGTCGTCGCGCGCCGAGTTTCAGCGCGTGCTGGCGCGGGTGAGGCGATCCGAACGGTGACGCGCGGCGCCGCGCTCTGGACCGCGGCGGCGTTGGTGGCGCGTGCCGCGGTGGCGCAGGAAGTCCCTGCCGCGCGTCCTGATCACACCGCCACCTATCGCGCCGATTCGCTCCGTCTCTCGGGACGCCCCTGGCACGCCGCCGAGACGCTGCTCGCCGCGGCCCGGCGCGATCCGCATCCCAATGCGTTTCTAATCGTCGAAGGCGCCAAGGCGGAAGTTCACGCACGCCGTTACGAGCACGCCCGCACCCTCCTGATCGGCCAGCCGTGGCTGCTCGACTACGCCGACGGCGAGGCCCTGGCGCTGCTCGGCCAGGCGGAGTTCGGCGTGGGCCGCTATGCCGAAGCCGCGACGCATTTCCAAATGGCACGCGCCCGCGCGCCCGCCGCGCGTGCCGGGCTGCTGGCAGTCCGTGCCGCTGTGGCGTTCGACGCGGCGGGACAGACCGACAGCGCCGCCGCCGCGTTCGCGGCGGCCCGCGAGGGCGGGAAGCTGGCGGCGATCGATCCCTGGCTGCGCGTGCGCCAGGCGCGGGTCACGCGCGACACGGCCGCCGTGCGCGTGCTCCTCACCGACGTGCCGGCCCCGGCGGCGCGCGATATCGCGATTGCACGCGCTCGCTCGCTGCTGCTCGCCGGCGACACGGCGCGGGCGCTCGACGCATTCGCGCTGGCAGGGAAGGGCGGGGGCCTTGAAGGGACGCGCCTGGCGCTCGCGATGGGCGATTCGGCACGAGCCCGCACGACCCTCTACGGCCTGCTCGCGCGCGATCCCTTGAGCGATGAGGCCGCCGCGGCGGTGCCGCTCGCGTTCGTCCCGTTGGCCCCGCGCACGGCCGCCGAGCACGTCACGCTGGCGCGCGCGTTGAACCGGCGCACGAGCGTGCGCGACGCATGCATCCATGTGGAGCGGGCGCTGCGCGAAGACTCGAGCGCGACGACGCTCCTTTTCTACGCCGAGCTACTGGTCGCGAGCGGCCGGCTGCGCGAGGCGGTGCGCGCGTATGGCGCCGCGACGCGCGATTCGGCGGCCCGCCCGCTGGCGCTGTATCGCCGCGCGCGCGTGCTCGTCCGCCTGGGCGATTCCGCGGCCGTACCGGGACTCTCCAGTTTTGCGCAGAGCTACCCGGCCGACAGCGCGGCGCCGGGCGCGCTCTACGTGCTGGCCGACATGCTGGACGGGCGCGATGACTGGGCGAACGCGGCGCGCTGGTACGGCGAGTTGATCAGCCGCTATCCCGCCGACCCGCGCGCATCCCTGGCCCGCTTCCGGTTGGCCGCGCACGCCGAAAGCGCCGGCCAACCCGATAGCGCCGCGCTGTTGTACCAATCCGAGATCGACGCCAACGGCCCGCAGCGTACCGCGGCGCGCTTCTGGCTCGGCAAGATGGCGGAGGCGCGCGGCGATACGACGCGCGCCCGCACCATCTGGCTCGCGCTCGCGCACGAGGACTCGCTCGGCTACTACGGCATGCGGGCCCGGCGCGAGATCGGTCTTCCGGCGCTGGCGTTTGCGGCCCCGCCCGCACAGCCCGCGCCGCCCGCGCCGCCCGCGCCCGTCGTCATCGCTCTCGCCCGCATCGACACGCTCGGCCTCGCCGGGCTCGACAGCGAAGCGCAGGCCGAGGTGCGCGTCCTGCTCGCCCGCCCTCCGCAGGACCTGGACGGCTTGCTCGCGCTGAGCGAGGGGCTCAGCCTGCGTGGCTACGGCTCGGCGGCGGTGCGGCTCGGCTGGCTGGCGGCGCTGCTCGCGCCCGGCGATGTGCGCGTCTTGCGCGCGATTTTCCCCTGGCCGAACCGCGCGGCGGTCGAAGCGGAGGCGCAAGAGTTCGGCGTGGATGCGCTGTTGCTCGCGGCACTGGTGCGCCAGGAGAGTGTGTTCGATGTGGCGGCGCTGTCGCCCGCGGGCGCGCGCGGGCTGGCGCAACTCCTGCCCAGCACCGCGGCGCTCATGGCACGCGGCCTCGACGTGGCCTTCTTCCCGGATTGGATCACCGTACCCGATTTGAATCTGCATCTCGGTGCGGCGCACCTGGCGGAGTTGCTGAAACGCTTCGGCCGAGTCGACGCGGCGATCGCCGCGTACAACGCCGGGCCGGTGCCGGTGCGGCGCTGGCTGGAGCGCGCCGGCGCCGCGGATCCGGATCGGTTCATCGAGCTGATTCCCTATCCGGAAACGCGCGGCTACGTGCGCAGTTTGTTGCGCAATCGCGAGTTGTATCGCGCATTGTACGAGCCTTGACAGCTTTCCGGGCCGCGGGTCTTTTCTAGCCGTCCACCGTTGGGCCCAGCAACAGACTCTGCAGGAGGCGGAACGTGATCAAGGGAAAGGTGAAGTGGTTCAATGACGCCAAGGGGTACGGCTTCATTGAACAGGAAGGCGGCGAGGACGTGTTCGTGCATTTCTCGGCAATTCAGATGGACGGCTTCAAGACGCTTGCCGAGGGTCAGGTGGTGGAGTTCGAAGTGCAGCAGGGGGACAAGGGGCTCCACGCCACGAACGTCGTGCGCGTCTAACCGCGCCCTTCACCCGACCATTCCGCCCCGCCCGATTAACCCGGGCGGGGTTTAGTTTTCCCGCCATGCCGCCGCGCCCCGCGCCGCCCATTCCGGCCACGTCCGCCGGCAGGACGAACGTCTTCCTGGTGGACGGCTACGCGCTCATCTATCGCGCCTTCTTCGCGATGATCGCCCGGCCGCTCACGACCAAGAGCGGAGAGAATACGTCGGCGGTCTGGGGCATCACCAATTTCCTGCTGCGCCTGTACGAGAACTATCACCCGGAATACGTCGGCTGGGTGCACGACCGCGGCGTCTCGTTCCGCCAGGAGCAGTATCCGGAGTACAAGGCGACGCGGGAAAAGCTCGGGGAGGAGCTGCAGCAGGACTTCGACCGCTCACTCGAGCGCGTCTGCCAGATCCTCGATGCGTTTCATATCCCCGTCATCGCGATCAACGGCTACGAGGCCGACGACGTCGTGGCCACGCTGGCCGGCCGGGCGGCCCAGAACGGCCTGCAGGCGGTGATCGTCTCGGGGGACAAGGATTTCTATCAGCTGATCGGCGAGGGGATCGCGCTGCTGAATCCGGGCCGCGGCGGACAGGCCGCGGTCGAAGAACAATGGGTGGATCAGTCCAATGCCAGCGAGCGGCTCGGCGTGCCCCCGGAGCGGGTCGTGGATTACCTCGCGCTCGTCGGTGACACCTCGGACAACATTCCCGGCGTGAGAGGTGTGGGCGACAAGACGGCACTGCAGCTGCTCGAGACCTACGGCGATCTCGACACCATTCTCGCCCGCGCCGCCGACATCCCCGGGAAACGGCCGCGCGAAGCGTTGCTGCAACAGGCCGACAACGCGCGCTTGTCGCGCCAGCTCGTGACCCTGCGACGCGACGTGCCGGTGGAGCTCGACCTCGAGCAGCTCCGCGTCCGCACGCCCGATACCGGTGAGCTCGCGTCGCTGTTCACCGAGCTCGAGTTTCGGACCCTGATCCCGAAGCTCGCCGATCTCGAGTCCGTCGGTGCCCAGCCGTCGCCGGAGACGGGAGCCGCGCAGCCACCGGCTGCGCGGTCGCCCCGGGCGGCAGCGCCGGCCGATCCGCGCGTCGTCACCGATCCGGCGGAGCTGCCGGCCATGATCGAGGAGCTGCGCGCCGCGCCATTGGTTGCCGTGCAGACCGAGCCAGGCCTCGCCGGACTGTCGCTCGCCGCAGCACCGGGCCGTTCCTGGTATCTGCCGTTCGGCCACCGCCTCGCCGAAGGCGAGCTCGACACCACGCCGCCGCGCAACCTGCCGGCGCTCACGAGCGAGGCCTTGGCGCCATTGCGTGCGCTGCTCGCCGATCGCGCCGTCCGCAAGGCAGGGCACGACATCAAGGCGTCGTGGGTCGCGCTCGCGCGCGCCACTGTTCCATTTGCGGGCGTCGCCTACGACTCGATGATCGCGAGCTTCGTCCTCGATCCGGGCCGGCGCTCTCACGCGCTCGACGACCTGGCGCGCGAGCATCTGTCCGTCGAGCTGCGCACGACCGCGCAGCTGGTGGGCAAGGAGCGGACCTTCGCGGAGGTGCCGCCCGCGGAAGCAGCGGGCGTCTCCGCGGCGCAGGCGGAGATGGTGCTCCGGCTCGAAGCGACGTTCCGTTCCGACATCAAGGACCATCACCTCACCCGCCTGCTCGACGAAATAGAGATACCGCTCATCCCCGTACTCGTGGACATGGAAGCAGCCGGCATCCTCGTGGATCGGGTGCTGCTCGGGGAGATGTCGCGTGGGTTCAGCAAGGAGTTGACGGGGCTCGAGCTCGACATTTACCGCGCCGCCGGAGGCGAATTCAATATCAACTCGACGCCCCAGCTCCGGACCGTCCTGTTCGAGCGCCTCAAGCTGCCCGTGCAGAAGCGGACCAAGACCGGCGCGTCGACCGATGTCGAGGTGTTGGAACAGCTCGCAGCGATGGGCCACGAGGTCCCCCGCCTGCTGATCGAGTATCGCGAGCTGACGAAGCTGAAATCGACGTATGTCGACGCGCTGCCCGGATACATCCGCGCCGACACGGGGCGCGTCCATACGAGCTTCAACCAGACCGGGGCCGCGACCGGGCGGCTGTCGTCATCCGATCCCAACCTCCAGAACATTCCCGTGCGCACCCGGCGCGGCGGAGAAATCCGGCGGGCCTTTGTGGCGCCGCCCGGACACCTGTTGCTGATCGCCGATTATTCGCAGGTCGAGCTGCGGTTGCTCGCGCATCTCTCCGAGGATCTCGCGTTCGTCGCCGCGTTTCAGCGCGGCGGGGACATCCATCGCCAGACCGCGGCCCTGATCTTCGGTGTGCCTGAAGCGAACGTCACGGGCGAGATGCGGAGCCGGGCGAAGACGATCAACTTCGCCACGATCTACGGCCAGGGCGCGCTGGCGCTGTCGCGCCAGCTCGGCATCACGCTCGAGGAGGCGAAATCGTTCATCAAGCAGTACTTCGAGCGCTTTGCCGGCGTGCGCGCCTGGCTGGACCGGACCATCGACGAGGCGCGCCAACGCGGCTTCGTGGAGACGTTGTTCGGGCGCCGGCGCTACATCCCGGAGCTGCGGGACCGCAATTTCAGCATTCGCTCATTCGGCGAGCGCACCGCGACCAATTCGCCGCTGCAGGGTTCGGCGGCCGATCTCATCAAGATTGCGATGATCCGGATTCACGCCGCGCTCAAACAGGCGAATCTCAAGTCCAGGATGCTGCTCCAAGTGCATGATGAGCTGGTACTTGAGATCCCTGAGGCGGAGCGGTCAGTTGCCGGGGCCCTTGTAAAACGCGAGATGGAAGGGGTGGCCAGCTTACGCGTGCCGCTGGTCGTAACTGTCGGTGCTGGAAAGAATTGGGTCGACGCGAAGGGTTAAGCACGCCTCTTGCAGGAACAGGGGGAAGTGCCCACAATAGGGGCGTCGATTACGGGCTTGCCCGGTCGACGCCCTTTCGCGCCCGGAGGGTAAAGCTGTGAAGGCACGCGGATTTACGCTGATCGAGCTGTTGATCGTGGTGGTGATCATCGGGATTCTGGCCGCATTTGCCATCCCGAAGTTCGCCAACACGAAGCAGAAGGCGTACGTCGCCCAGATGAAGTCCGACATCAAGAATCTGGCAACGGCGGAAGAGGCCTTCTTCTATGATAGTGCGTTCTACACGACGAGCCTGGTCGCGCTCAACAACTTCCGGTCTTCGACCGGTGTCACGCTGACCGTCACCGAGGCCTCGCCCATGGGCTGGTCGGCCCAGGCCGTGCACGCCCAGACCGTGCGCCAGTGCGCGCTGTTTCAGGGCAATGCCGCGCCGGTCAACCCGGCGACCGTGGAGGGCCGGATTACCTGCAGCTAGAACCGCCCTATCGGGAGTTCGAACGCCGCCGTGAGGGGATGCGATTCGCCCTCAACGGCGGCGTTTGGCTTCACCGCCACAAGATCGACGGCGAGCCGATGGTCCACCTGGTGAGCTCGGACAAGGAGCGGCTGCTGGCGTTGGGGCGCACGCTCGGCTTCCACGCCCGCTGGTTGCAGTACAAGCCGCTCAAGGATCTCGATACCGGGGTCCGCGTGCCGGCCTGGCACTGGGATGTGTGGGGAGAGAAACTGCGCCTGCTCGATCCTAAGTAATTTCTTCGACGTCACGCCGGCGGGCCCGTACGCCCGGCCACCAGTTCCAGCGTCCCGCGATGTGCATGATCGCGGGGACAAGCACCATGCGAATCAGGGTCGCGTCGAGCAGGACGGCCACCGCCAGCCCGAATCCGATGAACTGCACGGCGAGCACCCGGGCAAACGCGAACACGCCGAACACGGCGATCATGATGGCGGCCGCAAAGGTGATCGTCGACGCCGTGGCGGACAATCCTTCCATCGTCGCGTGGTCGTTCCGCCCGGTCTTGTCGAACACCTCTTTGACTCGGGTCAGCAAGAAGACCTCGTAGTCCATCGACAATCCGAAAACGGTCGCGAAGACGAGGACCGGTACGACGACGAAGATCGCCTCGGTCGGTCCCGACAGCCCGAAGAAACTGGCGCCATAGCCGTGCTGGAACACGAGCACGGTGATGCCGAACGCGGCGCTCACGGAAACGCAATTCAGGACGACCGCCTTGAGCGGCACGAGCACCGAGCGGAATGCGATGAACAGCATGATCGCGGTCACGCCGAGGATCATCCCGACGATTCCGGGGAAGCGGTGCAGCAGATGCTGCTGCAGGTCGACGCTCGACGCGGCAAAGCCACCCACCACGATCTCGGCGCCGCGCAGCCGCGTGCCGCTGGCGATCGTGCGACGCACATGGCGCGTGAGATCCATCATGCCGGTCAATGACACGGTATCGACGGCGATGACGTCCATCAGCGTCGTGCGCCGGTCGGCACTGAGGTAGGCATTGAAGAATTCGGGGTAGCGCTCGCGGACTGCTTCGGCGTCGCTGTAAAAAATCGCGAGCTGCAGCGTGGACATCCCCGGCCGCAGCGTGGCGACACCCCGCACCTCGCGCACGCGCGCGTCCTTGCGGATCGAGTCGCTCAGCGCCTTGAGACCCGGCAGCCGGCGGCCCGAGAGCGCCGATTCGCCGGGAGGGAACTGCACGACGACCCGCAGCGGCTGGATGACGCCGCTCGCGCCCATCTCGCGCAGCGCGGCGAGTCCCTGGCCCGATTCGGCGTCCGGCGGAAACCAGTTGCGGGCGGGCAGACCGATTTTGATTTGCGTGAGCGGAAACGTCAGGAGCGCGGCGAGGAGGCCGCCGCCGAGGATGGCGCGCCAGGGATGATGGCCGAGGCCGCGTGCCCAGCGCTCCCAACCCTGCGGCGTGTGAATCCGCGCCAGCGGCTTGGCCAGCCATTTGGGGCGATCGATGTTGCGGCCCAGAATCGCGAGCGCCGCCGGCAGAAAGGTCGTCGCGAGCAGGACGGCCACCGCCACGACGATCAATCCGCCGACGCCCACCGAGCGCGTCTCCACGAGCGGCGTCAGAATCAGCGCGCCAAATCCGACCACCACGGTCAGGCCGGAGGTGACGACCGCCGAGCCGGCCGTCTGGATCGTGCGCACCGCCGCGTCGGTAGGCGAGAGCCCGCGATTCAGCTCCTCGCGGAAGCGCGTCACGATGAGCAGGGAGTAGTCGATGCCGACGCCCAGCCCGACCATCGTCGTGATGTTGAGCACGAACACCGACATCGTCTGGAACTGCGCCGCGACCGCGACGATGCCGAGCGCGATCGTGATCGCCAGCACGCCCACGATGATCGGCAGGGTCGCGGCGACGAGCGCGCCGAAAGCCAGCACCAGCACGGCGAGTGTGAGCGGCAGCACGCGCTCCTCGCCACGGCGCGTATCCTCGGTGCTGATGGTGCGGACGTCGTAGTCGAGCGCGGGATTTCCCGTGACTTTGATGTCGAAGCCATCGGCATCGGGCAGCCGCTCCAGCGTGCTCCCCACCGTCTCACGCAGCTCGGGCACGACCGTGCGGCTCACGTCACTCGTGCTCGAGGGGGTGAGCGCCGCGATGAGGAAGGTGGTCTGCTTGTCGGCGCTGACGAACGTCGATTCGCCGATCGTCCGTACCGAAATGACCTGGCTGATGTAGGGCTCGCGGGTGAGGGCGGCGGACACCGAGTCGAGCACCATCGCGAAGCGCGGCTGCGTGTAGCGCACCGGTCCGTGCACCACGATGGCGACGTATTCGGCGATGGGATTGGGAAAGGCTTCGCGAATGAGCTGCGACGCACGCGCCGATTCCGATCGGGAGACCGCGGTTCCGCGAACGGCAAGGACGCGCTGTACGTGAGCGGCCCTGGGGACGAAGAGCAGCCCGAGCATCGCCCACGTAGCCAGGACCCAGCCGCGCCAACGCACGAGCTGCTTGGCGGGTAACGCGATCACCTATGATCCAAGCACATGCGGGCCACAATCATAGAGACGTGCAGAGTGCAAAGCTAGCGGCGCGGCATAGGGTGCTCGCATATTGCGCGCATGGTGGAACGCCGGCTCTCGGGAATGATCACCGCTGCTGCGGTGTTGATCGTCCTGTTCATCGTGTGGGATCTGTTTCGTCCGAAGTCGCACCGGGCGGCGACGTCAGACGCCGGCCCGCTCACCGTGGATTCCTCCATATCGGTCGCGCCACCCGCCTTTCCGCCGCCCCAGCCGCAGACGACGACGACGCAAGGTGCCGCGGTACCGGCGGCCCCCGGCGGCCGCGAGCCGTCGTATATCGAGCTCCTGGCGCGGTCGGAAACGCGGCGCCGCATTCGCTCCAGCGGCTCCAGCACCTACCTCGGCGAGATGCTCGAGGCCAGTGGCGACTCGATGCTGCGGCGCTGGGAGAATCGCACGACGTCGCCCATCCGCGTGTGGTTCGCCCCGACGCACGCCGCGATGTTCCAGCCGGCTTTTCTCGGCGCGATCCGCGCGGCGTTTGGCCAGTGGACGGGGGCGGGGGTGCCGGTCCGCTTCGATTTCGACGGTGACTCCACGAACGCGGAAGTCACCGTGAAGTGGCGCGTTCAGTTCGAGATCGAGCGCACCGGCCAGACCGACGTTACCTGGGACGAGAACGGGCACATCCAGAGTGCGGTGCTGACGCTGGCGACGTTCGATCCCAAGGGTGAACCGATGAGCGTGGATGATATCCGCGTCGTGGCGACACACGAGGTCGGCCACGTGCTGGGCCTCGATCACTCGAAAGATTCGACGGACATCATGTATCCGACGGCGAAGGTGAGAGACCTGTCCGATCGTGACGTGCGGACTGTGTTGCTGCTGTATCAGCTGACGCCGGGGAGTTTGCGCTGAGTCCACGCCACATCACGTCGTTCCTGCACCACGTTGCCCCCCCACCTACCGCTTCTCTCGCGCAGGCGCTCGACACGCGCGTGCGCGAAGCGGAGCTGATCGAAAAACTGGAGGCGGGTGCCGTGCGCTGCTTCGCCTGCGGTCACCGCTGCCTGGTGAAACCCGGCCGCCGCGGCATCTGCAAGGTGCGATTCAATAAGGAAGGGACGCTGTTCGCGCCCGCCGGGTACGTCGCGGCATTGCAATGCGACCCGACGGAAAAGAAACCGTTCTTCCACTGCCTGCCCGGCAGCGACACCCTGACCTTCGGCATGCTCGGCTGCGATTTCCATTGCGGCTATTGCCAGAACTGGCTCACGTCGCAGGCGCTGCGCGACGACACGGCGGGGGTCATGCCGAGCGATGTGACGCCCGACGATCTCGTCGCCCTGGCCCAACGCCAGGGCGCGCGCATGGTGGGATCGTCGTACAACGAGCCGCTGATCACCGCGGAATGGGCGGTCGACGTCTTCAAGGCCGCCCGGCCCGCGGGCTTGAAGACCGCGTTCATCTCCAACGGCAACGCGACGCCCGAGGTCCTCGACTACATCCGCCCATGGACCGACTGCTACAAGATCGATCTGAAGGCGATGGACGACCGTCGCTATCGCGAGCTCGGGGGCGTGCTGCAGCACGTCCTGGACGCCATCCGCCTGGTGCACGAGCGGGGGTTCTGGCTCGAGATCGTGACGCTGATCGTGCCGGGATTCAATGACGACGACGTCCAGCTCACCCGCGCGGCCGACATGATCGCGGGCGTGTCGCCGGAAATCCCGTGGCACGTCACCGCGTTTCACAAGGATTACAAGATGACCGACCCCGACGATACGCCGGCGGCGACGTTGCTGCGCGCCTGCGAGATCGGCGCGCGCGCCGGGCTGCGATTCGTCTACGCCGGCAACCTCCCGGGCCGAGTGGGACGCTGGGAGCACACCTATTGCCCCGACTGCGGGGATCTGCTGATCGAGCGTCACGGCTACGTCATCAAGCGGCAGCGCGTCGGGAGCGACGGGCGCTGTCCCTCCTGCAGCCGGCGGATTCCAGGCGTTTGGTCGTAGCTCTTCTTCTCCTCCTTCAGTCCGCAGCGCCGTCGTTCACCGCCGAGACGTTCGATCCGCTGGTGATGGCGGGCATTCGGCAACGCGTCTATCCGGGTGCCGCACTCGTCATCGGCACGCGCGACGGCATCCTGTTTGCAAAAGCGTACGGTCGGTTCACCTGGAGCCCGCAGAGCGTTGTGGTGAGCCTCGACAGCACGTTGTGGGATCTCGCTTCGCTCACCAAGGTCGTCGCGACGACGCCCGCGCTCATGCTGCTCGTCGAGCGCGGGCGAGTCGACTTGGATTCACCTGTCGTTCGTTACGTCCCGGAGTTCAACGGCGCGGGCACCGGCGCGATCACGGTTCGACATCTGTTGACGCACACGTCGGGGTTGCGTGGCACGCTGCCGTTGAAGGACGCGCCGGACAGCGCAACGGCGTTGCGCATGGTGCTCACGACGACGCCGCTCGTGCCGCCCGGCACGCGCATGGTGTATTCCGACCTCAATGCGATTCTGTTGGGCGAGATCGTGCGTCGAGTATCCGGTCTGCCGCTCGACGCGTTCGTGACGCGCGAAGTGTACGCACCGCTCGGTCTCGATCCACAGGTGCTGTTTCGGCCGCCGCCGCGGCTCGAGCGCCGCATCGCGCCGACGGGACTGTGGCACGGACATCCGATCGCAGGCGTCGTGAACGATCCGAACGCAGCGAAGCTGGGCGGCGTGGCGGGGCACGCCGGTGTGTTTGCGACGGCGCGCGGCCTCGCCCGTTTCGCGCAATTCATGCTGGGCGAGGGCGCGCTGCCGGATGGACCGCGCATGCTCAAACGCGAAACGGTGCACGCGTGGACCCAGATCGCCGTGCCTGCCCGTCGCGGCGCCAGCGCGCGGACGTTGGGATGGGAAGCGTTGCCGACAGGAGAGGAAGTCTCGAGCGCCGGGACGCTGTTCGGCCCACACAGCTATGGCCACACCGGCTGGACCGGCACATCACTGTGGATCGATCCCGATCGCGGCCTGTTCGTTCTGCTGCTGACAAATCGCTCGTATGCGCAGGCCGGTGGCGCACGCGGGACGTTCACGGCGCTGAAGGAGCTTCGCGGCCGCGTTGCCGATGCTGCGGCGCGGATTGTCGATGGCGGCCACTGATCCGACGCTGATCTATGACGGCGAATGCGGCATCTGCCAGCAAGCGGTGGCGCTGTTGAAACGCTGGGACCGGGAACACGTCCTCCGCTTCGTACCGTTCCAGGACGAAGCCGCGGTTGCGCGCTTCGACATCGCGCTGCCGGCGCTGGCGGCGGCGATGCATCTGATTACGCCCGACGGTCGTGTCTATGCGGGAGCCGATGCCGTGCCGGAGCTGCTCCGGCTGTTTCCCGGAAAGCGCTGGCTGGCGCCCCTGTTTCGAATTCCGGGCGTGCGGCCGATCGCCCGCCGGGTCTATGCCCGGATCGCGGTGCGCCGGCGCTGTCTGGTGCGCGGTATCCCAGGTCGCTAGGTTGGCGAGGAGGGGGAGGGGGGAGGGGGAAGAGTTCCAGTGACGACTGCTGTGCTCAGTTCCGATGGCGTTCGCCAGGCGTTGCGCCAGGTCAAAGACCCGGAGCTCGACATGAACATCGTTGATCTCGGGCTGGTCTATGACGTGGAGGTCGACGACGGCCTGGTGCGCATCAACATGACGCTGACCTCGCCGGGATGCCCGGCGGGACCGATGATCACGAACGACATCTACAGGGTCGTGCGAGCGATGGAAGGCGTGAAAGACGTCGACATCGATATCGTGTGGGAGCCCTACTGGACGCCGGACCGGATCGACCCGAAGATCCGCGCGATGATGGGGTTCTAGCGCAGCGTCTCGAGCAGCGCGTCGCCGAGCACGTCGATTTGCCAGCGCCGCACTTCGGCGATCCGCTCGAGCTCCGTACGATTCACCGGCCGTGCCCGCACGACCGCTTCCAGCGTCGTTCTCCCGCACAACACCCCCGGCTCCAGTCCCAACTCGGCGGCGACGCGGTTGCGCAGCGCTTTGACCTTCTCCAGACGCGCGTCAAAGCCGGAGTCTTTTTGTGGCCGGGGGCGACGCTCGAAGCGCGGGAGCTCGCTCTCATGCAGCGCGTTGGCCCGCGCGACGGCATCGAGCAAGGCATCGCCGTGACGGCGGGCCAGCGAGCTGGGCAGCTCGCGAACGTGTGACAGGTCGGCGCGCGTCGCGGGAAGCGCCCGGCTGACTCCCAACAGGGAGTCGTTCCCGATGATCCGGAACGGCGCCTTGTCCTCCCGCTCGGCGACAGTATCCCGCCAGCGATGCAACAGTCGTAGCGCCGCCAGACTACGCGGCGTCAGTCCTTTCGCGCCTTTGAGCTTGAGGTAGCCCTCGTCTTCACCGCCGGTCAACGCACCCCCGGTCCAACGGAGCGCCTCGAGCTGCTTGAACTCTTCCATGGCCCAGGCCAGTCGTCCCAGCGCCGTGAGTCGCTGCTCCAGCGCATCGCGCAGCGCGAGCAGGTACTGCGTGTCGGCAGCGGCGTACGCCAGCATCGGCGGGGTGAGCGGCCGCAGCGACCAGTCCGCCTTCTGGTGCTCCTTGTCGAGCTTCACGCCGGCGTATTTCTCGAGCAGCGCCGCCAGCCCGATCGCCGGCTCGCCCGCCAGTTGCGCCGCGATACGCGTGTCGAACAGCCGCACCGCGCGGAAGTTGTAGTCGCGGTCCAGCACGCGCAGATCGTAATCGGCGTCATGAAACACTTTCTCGACGTGTGGGTCGGTGAGTAGGCCGCCGAACGGCGCCAGGTCGGCGATGGCGAGCGGGTCGATCAGGGCGGTCTGGGTCGGGCTCGAGACCTGCAGGAGGTAGATGCGGTCGCGGTAGCGGTGGAAGCTCGCCGCCTCGGTGTCGACCGCGACCCGCGACTCCTTGCGCACGGCGGCGATGAGTGCCGCCAGGGCCTGAGGCGTGTCGACATAGCCGGGCGGCGCCGTCACTCCTGCTTCCCTAGCGCCTCCATCCCGGCGGCGATTTGTTCCAGCGCCTTGGCCAACGTCTTGTAGAATTCCGGATCGGGAGCCTGAGGGGCTCCGCCCAGCGGATCGCCCGCGCATTTGCGGGCGGCTCGCGCCGCATGACGGATGTAATCGGTGGTCACTTGCATGGATCGCTCCGCAGTGTTGGCCACAAAGATACGCGCCGCCTTCGCGCCGTGCAGTCTCGCTGCATGGCCGACGCCGCTCGAGGCACAGCCCGCCCTGGCGCGGGCGCTCGGGCTGCGGGCCCTGTGGCTCAAACGAGAGGATCGAGCCGGCGGCAACAAGGTTCGCGGTCTCGAGTTTCTGCTCGCCGGCGCGGCGCCCGGATCCGTCTTCGTGACGATCGGCGGCGCGGGCTCGAGCCATTGCCTGGCGACGGCGACGCATGCCCGGGCGCAAGGTCACCGGACCGCCGTCGCAACATTTCCACAACCGGAGACGGAGGCGAGCCGAGCCGTCGCGGCGGCGACCGTAGCGGTCGCCAATCCGGTCGTGCGCGCGTCGTCGCTCGTGACGCTGCCGTGGGCGGTGCTGCGCGCGTGGCGGGCGGCGCATCATTTGGGACGGGGAACGCCACGCTGGATTCCGGGAGGCGGCGCGGATCCGCGCGCCGTGATCGGACACCTCCTCGCGGCGCTCGAGCTCGGTGCGCAGCTCGACGCGCCACCCGACATGATCGTCGTGCCGTTAGGTACGGGAGGGACCGCGGCCGGCATTGCGCTCGGCGTCGCGTGGCTGGGGTGGTCGACCGAAGTCGTCGCGGTGCGAGTCGCGCCGCGCATCGTCGCCAATCGCTGGCGCACGTTGCGGCTCACGCGTAGCACGGCGGCGCTGTTACGGCAGGCGGGCATCGAGCTCAGCGTGCCGCGCCCCCCGCCCCCCGCGCCCCCCCGTTCGGCGATTCGCGTGCGCGTGGTCGATGCAATGGGAAAAGGATACGGACATCCCACGCCCGAAGGGGAGCGCGCGCGCGCGCTCGCAGCGGAACACGGACTCAAACTCGATCCGGCGTACGGCGCCAAAGCCTTCAGCATTTTCCTGCAACCTGCAGCCGGCAACGTGCAACGCGCAGTCTTCTGGCATACATTCGCCTGGCCATGACGGCGGTTCTTTTGATTCATGGATTTCCCTTCGATCATTTCCTGTGGCGACATCAACTCGCCGCGCTGTCGCGCTGGCGCTGCATCGCGCCGGATCTGCCGGGGGCCGGCACGTCGGACGGCTTCTCTTCGCCCGATGAATACTCGATGTCGAGCTACGCGACGTATCTCGTTGGGATCCTGGATCAAAAGAAGCTTCGCGAAGCGGTGATTTGTGGTCTGTCGATGGGTGGCTACATCGCCTTCGATCTGCTGCGTCGTTTTCCCGGGCGGGTACGCGCGGCGATCCTGTGTAACACGAAGGCCGCAGCGGATACGCCGGAGGCAAAACGCGGCCGCGATGCGCTCGCGGCGAAGGCTCAGCAGGAGGGTGCGTGCGCCGTCGCGGCCGAGCTCGTGCCGAAGCTCGTCGCTCGTGCGACGCGCGAGCGGCAGCCCGAGGTGGTAAAGGAGGTAACAGAGATGATCGAGCGGCAGCCGGTGCCCGGCATCGTCGGCGCATTGCGGGCGCTACGCGAGCGGCCCGATGCGACGCCGCTCCTCGCGGCAATTCGCGTTCCGGTTTTGGTTGTCGCTGGAGACGATGATCAGATTGCGCCGGCGGCGGGAATGCAGGAGATGGCGCGCGCCATCCCCGGCGCAAGGTTCGCCCTGGTTCCAGATGCCGGCCACCTCGCGCCGCTGGAGCAGCCGATCACCGTGAGCTCGGCGCTCGCCGATTTCCTGGCGAACCTCTAGCTAGGATCCCTTCCGCTGCGGCTTACCGGGCGGGTTTTCGCTCTGGAAGACGTCGCGGTTCTTGGCGATGTAATCTTTCCATTGCGGCGGAGTATCCTCTTCGGGGAAGATCGCCGTCACGGGGCATTCGGGCTCGCACGCGCCGCAATCGATGCACTCGTCCGGATGGATGTAGAGCATGTCCGGGCCTTCGTAGATACAATCCACCGGGCAGACATCGACGCAGGACCGGTCTTTGACGTTGATGCACGGCTCGGCGATGATGTACGTCATTCCATCTCCCAAGTGCTCAATCGAGGGCGTTCAGGACGGCGAATGGCAAACCTAGACTGGCGGTTAGCTCAGTCAAGGGACCGACTAGTATCTTAGATACTAACAGGTATCTAGTCGAGGGCGGTCACGGGGACGGGAAGCGTGGCCAGGGCGGTCAGCGCGCCAATCAATACGACATACTCGAGCAGCGTTCGCCGGTCCGGCTCCTCGGGCGCTTCGCGGCCCAGCGCAGCCCACAGCCCGGCGAAGAGGAGCAGCAAGAGCAACCCTTTGCTGCTCAGCAGCCACGCCACGCCGATCGCGGCAGTAGCGATCAAGCGCTGCTGTTTCGTGAGGGCTTTGAAGCCGTGGGCCCCGTCCAGCTGCCAGATCGGAGTGAGGTTGAAGAGGTTGATCCACGCCCCGATCTCGGCGAGCGCACCCCACGCCGCGAGATCCGTCGCCCGGTAGATGAGAAAACAGGTGAACGCGGCACCAAGGCCCCAGATCGGCCCAGCGAGCCCGACGCGTGCTTCTGCCACTACGTCGGTGGGATAGAACCGGCTGCGAATGACTGCGCCGATGCCTGGCAGGAACATCGGCGCCGTGGCCGGGATGCCGTAACGACGCAGCATGGCGACGTGTCCCATCTCGTGCACGTAGATCGAGGCCACGACTCCCAGGGCCCACTTCCACCCGAACACCTGCCAATAGACCCCAAGCGACAGGATCATCGAGAACAGCGTGCTGGCCTTCGTGAGCCCAAGCAGCAACAGCTTTCCTTTGGTCAACAGAAAGATGATCGCGATCTTGAATTTCCAGAGAAACAACGCGATGACGCCAAGTATGCCGGCGCGCTTTGTCCAAGGCGGGCGAACTGCTTCTTGTTTGGTGGGACCGTGGCGGCCGATCTCCGCGATCTGCTCGGCGACCACTGCGTACTGCCGGCTCTGGGGTGGCAAGAGGTCGAGCGCCGTGCGCCACGCGACCAACGCGTCCGTGAAGCGGCCCTGCCGTTGATGCTCCTCGGCTGCTCCAGCCAAACGCTTCAACTCATCCGAATAGCGTAGCCACCCACAGGAGGGGCAGGCGAGGAGCGCCGCGGCGACTTCCGTCCCGCAGCTCGGGCACGCTACCGCTACGGCTGACGCGTCTATGCGGGCGCGCCCGTCATCGAGACCCGGTGCGGTCCCGACACTTTAAGCTCCGCTCGGCGATTCAGCTTCCACGCCTCATACAGCGCAAACCCAATGATCAGCACGCCAATCAGGTTCTGGATACCGGCCAGGAACGGCGTGGCGTAAAGGACCGCGAGCAACACGACAATGCCGATGATAAAACCCAGCGGGCCGATCTTGGAAGCGGTGGTGGAGCCGGTCGAGGTCGAGGCCGTGGTCTTGGCTGGGAGTGTCTTGTCGGTTGGCGGCGTTGCCTTTGTGACTTGAGCATTATGCTCGCGCACTTCTTGGATAATGAACGGCACGTAAGAGGAGACGATCGCCGTGTAGGTGAGAAAGATCGCCAGTGTCTGATAACGCCAGCCGCCACGGCCGTTGGAGCCCTTGCGCACCGCGCCACCGATCACGAACCCGACGACGACGGCCAGGATTCCCCACTGGCTGTCCGTCGCTTTGAGGACCAGGTACCAGACGATCGAGCAGGCGATCATTGCCAAGACGCCGAGGGCGAGCGCCTTGCCGAAGCGACCGGCGGACCCGCCGCGATTCCACTCGGTCTCGACGGAGCGCCGGCATTTCTCGCATACGATGTGGCCGTTGACGACGTAGTAGGTGTCCGACAACACGCTCCCGCAGGCCTTGCACGTCATCCTCCCGCTCAGTCCAGTTGCCCCAGGAGTTGGCTCGGCGCGGTCGAATTGGAGATTGTCCGGCATCATTCGGCTCCGTAGGAGTGGCCGTCGCACTATTGTACGTGGCCAAATCTTGCGCAATAGGTGCCGATGAGTATCCTAGATACCCGTGGGAATCATTCACCAGCGACGCAAGGCGGAAACGCGGGCCCTGCTGGTTGCGGCCGGTCTGGAATTGTTCGCCGAGCGCGGCTTCGAATTGGCGACGCTCGACGAGGTCGCCCTCGCCGCAGGCTTCACCAAAGGGGCCATCTACCGGCACTTTCCTTCGAAAGGGGCCTTCCTGCTGGCGCTGTTTGAGCAGTACGCGGCCGTAGCCCGTGCGGGCTCCGGGGCGCGTCAGGCTCCCTGGTTCGTTCCGCTCACCGTCCAATTTGCCGCGCAGGCCACGCGCGATCCACTGCTGCGGCGCCGGCTGGCGATCGTCCTCTCCGAAGCGCCCGACGGCGCGACGGCGGAAGGTCAGCTGCTCAAGGCATTGGCACGCATATGGCCGGCCTGATCGACCTGAGTCACGAGATCGAGCACGGGATGGTGACCTACCGCGGTCTTCCCGCGCCGGCGATCAGCGACTGGCTGTCGCGTGACGCCTCGAGTGCCCGCTACGCGCCGGGCACGACCTTTCAGATCGGCAAGATCGACCTGCTCGCGAACACCGGGACGTACATCGACGCGCCCTTCCATCGTTATGACGGCGGCCACGACGTGGCCGGCTATGCGCTGCAGGACGTCGCGGATCTGCCTGGCATCGTGGTTCGGGCAACCGCACGGCACGCTCGAGCCATCGACGCGCCGCGATTTGCCGGGCTGGAGGTGAAGGGGAGGGCGGTGCTCGTACACACGGGGTGGGATGCGCACTGGCGCACCGACACGTATTCCGCCGGCCAGCATCCATTCCTTACTCGTGATGCCGCCGAGCACCTCGTGAAGGCGGGCGCGGCACTCGTGGGCATCGATTCCCTCAACATCGACGACGATAAGGACGGCGCGCGTCCCGCCCACACGATTCTCCTGGGCGGTGGCGTGGCGATTGTCGAGCACATGACCAACCTGGGCGCGTTGCCCGACAGCGGCTTCCATTTCTTTGCCGTGCCGCCAAAGGTGAAAGGGATCGGCAGTTTTCCGGTGCGCGCCTTCGCGCGCGTCGATCGTTAGGACCGGCTAGTTCGCAATCGCCCGCACCACGTGCGTCAGCCCGTGCACCACGCGCGCCATGCGGTCGTAGTCCAGCCTGTCGGGCGTGTCCTGCGGAGTGTGGTAGAACGGATTCCGATACGGCGCCGTATCGGTGATCATGATCGCATGATAGCCCTCCCTCCAGAACGACCAATGATCTGACCACCACACGCCCGGCACCCACGAGGGCGCGGCGGCGCCTTGCGTCGGCAGCGTGGCGTGCGCGCGGAACGCCGCGATCGCGCGATGCAGCAGCGAACGCGATCTGAGGTTCGAGACGAAGCCGATGAAATCACCGACGTCGGGATACGCGAGATTCAGCGGGAACGGATAGCGCTGGCTGCCCTTCTCCGTGTCGTAGTAGCCAATCGATTCAATCGACAGCATCGCCACGATCTGGTCGTTGCGCTCTCGCGCCGCGGTCGCGTAGTGCCGGCTTCCCATGTCCGCCGTCGGAAACGACGGCGGCTCTTCGGTGGGAAAGAATACGAACCGCACGGTGCGCGACTGCCGCTCCTGCGCGAAGACCTGTGCCAGCTCGAGCACACCCGCCACGCCGCTCGCGTTGTCGTCGGCGCCGGGGGCCTGTTCGGCGGTGTCGTAATGCGCGCCGAGGACCACGACCTCCTGCGGCCTGCTGGTGCCGCGCAGCGTCGCCTCGAGATTGCGATACTCGCGATTGTCCGCCGAGAACTCCTGCGAGACCACCTCGTAGCCCAGGCCTCGCAGCGTCCGCTCGATGTACGCCGCCGCCCGCTGCACGTTCGCGTACGTCTCGTCGCTGCGCACGCCGATGTCGTGCGCCAGCACCCGGACGTGTGTCTCGAGTCCGGTACGCAGCCGATCCTGGTTGGGAGTGAGCGCTGGCAGCGGTCCGCTGAAGGCGGGGCCGGGCATGCGCACGGTGAACAGCCAGATGATAAGGAAGAGGAGCGGCAGAATGCCGGCGAGCGCGATCATCCGGGTCAGCCCCCTGCGCATTGACACAGTTTCGTCACTGCGCTATATCACGGTCAATGCAGCGTACTGCTTCGCACCACCGGCATCACCACGGTCACTCGGTCCACGGGGGATAGCCGGAGGCGTGTAGGATAGTCAGTCATCAACCGACGCCGGCCCCCCAGGGCCGGCGTCGTGCTTTTGGGGCGGCGTCGCGTGACCTGGGGGACTCCGGTTCGGCCAACACGGAGCCGATAGATGTCGATATTCCGCCTGGGCCTTCCCAAAGGCCGCATGGAGCAGGGGGTACTCACCCTCCTCGCCGACGCAGGAATTCGGGTGCGCCCGAGTGCCCGCGGTTATCGCCCCGACGTATCCCTGCCGGGCGTCGAGGCGAAGCTGCTGAAGCCCCAGAACATCGTGGAGATGCTCGCCCTTGGCAGCCGGGACATCGGCTTTGCCGGGGCCGACTGGGTGGCCGAGCTCGAGGCTGACGTCGTCGAATTGCTCGACACGGGCCTCGATCCGGTGCAGCTCGTGGCGGCCGCCCCGCTCGGACTGCTCGAGGCTGGCCGGCTCCCCTCACGGCGTCTGATCGTCGCGTCCGAATACGAGCGACTTACCCTGGGCTGGATCCGCAAGAGCGGTGTCTGCGCGGAGTACGTCCGGTCGTACGGCGCCACGGAAGTCTTCCCGCCGGAGGACGCAGACGTGATTGTCGACAACACCGCGACCGGTGCGACGCTGGAGGCGAACGGCCTCGGCATCGTCGATGTGTTGATGCGCTCATCCACGCGCCTGTACGCGCACCGCGCTGCGCTCGACGATCCCAGCCGGCGCCGCCACATCGACGATCTCGTCCTGCTGATCAACTCCGTCCTCGAGGCGCGGCGCCGCGTGATGCTCGAAGTGAACGCCTCGGCGGCCTGTCTCGACGCGGTTGTGGGTGTTTTACCGTCGATGCGACAAGCGACAGTATCCCGGCTATTTGGCGACAGTGGATACGCAGTAAAGGCCGCCGTGCCGCGAGAACTCCTCCCGCAAGTAATCCCCGCGGTGAAAGCAGCCGGCGGCACCGATGTCGTCGTCTCGGCCCTTTCGCAGATCGTGCCGTGACAACGCTTCTCCGCCTCGACAGCAATGAGGGCCCTCCGCCCCCGACTGCTTTGCTCGCGGAGCTGGCGGCCCTGGACCCGGAGCTACTGCGCCGCTACCCCGATGCCACCGCGGTCGAGGCGGCGCTCGCCGGCCGACTCGGCGTGAGCCCCGAGCGCGTCGTCGTTACCGCCGGCGCGGACGAGGCGCTCGACCGCATCTGCCGGGCATATGCGGGTCCCGATCGCCCGGTGCTGCTCCCCGAGCCGACCTTCGACATGCTGGAGCGCTTCGCTCGACTCGCGGGTGCTCCGCTGGTGCGCGTGCCGTGGATCACCGCTGCGTTCCCGGTCGACGCGCTTCTCGCCCGCGTCGACAACCGCCTGGGTGTCGTGGTGATCGTGTCGCCCAACAATCCGACCGGCGGCGTCGCATCGCGGGATGAGGTGCGACGAATCGCCGCCGCGGCCCCTGAGCCCATCGTCCTCATCGATCAGGCCTACGTCGAGTACGCCGACGAGGACATCAGCCGGGCGGTACTCGACCTCGCGAATGTGGTCGTCGTCCGCACGATGTCGAAGGCCTGGGGTCTGGCAGGGTGCCGCGTCGGCTACGCCGTCGGCAGCCCGCGTGTGATCGCCGTGCTGCGCGCCGCGGGCGGGCCATATCCCGTCGCGGGGCCGTCGCTCGCCCTCGCGCTGTCACAATTGCGTCGTGGCGACGCGGCGTTGCGCGCTCACGTGGCCCAAGTTCGCGGGGAGCGAGCCGTGCTGCGTGAGCTACTCTGCGCGCGTGGCGTGGATGCACGTCCCTCGCAGGCAAACTTCGTCCTCGCCGACTTCGGACAGCGGGCGGCGTTCGTCCGTGAGGGGCTCAGCGCAGTGGGAATTCTCGTGCGTCACTTTCCCGGTCGTGCGGGACTCGAGACGAGCCTGCGGATTACGCTGCCCGGCGATCCCGCCGACTTCGCGCGACTCATCGCGGCGCTGGAGGCCCTCCTTGACTAACCGCACTGCAATCGTCGAGCGCGCCACTCGTGAGACATCGATTCGCGCGCAGCTCGTCGTCGACGGGTCGGGCCAGGCGGAGGTGCGGACCGGCATCGGCTTCCTCGATCATTTGCTGGAATCGCTGGTGCGGCATGCGCGGTTCGATCTCACGCTCCAGACGAACGGCGACCTGCACGTCGACGATCATCACACGGCCGAGGACTCCGCGCTCGCGTTGGGCGAGGCGCTCGATCGCGCGCTGGGCGAGCGGCGTGGGATCGCGCGCTTCGGCTGGGCCTACGCTCCGCTCGACGAATCCCTGGCCCGGGCGGTCGTGGATCTGTCGGGCCGCGCATTTGTCGACGTGTCGCTCGGTCTGCGCCGAGAATCGATCGGCGGGCTCTCGTGTGAGAATGTCCCTCATGTCTTGCGCTCGCTTGCTGCCGCGGGTCGGCTCACTCTCCATGTCGAGGTGCTCAAGGGAGAGAACGACCATCATCGCGCGGAAGCGGCGTTCAAGGCCGTCGCCCTGGCGCTGCGACAGGCTGTAGCGCGCACGCCGTTCGACGACGTGCCGTCCACCAAGGGAACGCTAGGGGCGCCGCGTGAGTGATGTGGTGATCGTAGACTCGGGCGTCGCAAACCTCGCGTCGATCGCCGGCGCGTTCCGCCGGCTCGGCGCAGCGGTCGACGTCACCGCCGATCCCGCAGTCGCACGCGGCGCTGCGCGTCTGGTTCTCCCCGGGGTAGGCGCGTTTGGCGCGGGGATGACGTCGCTGCGAGCCCGCGGCCTCGACACTGCGATTCGTGATATCGCAGCGCGCGGTACGCCGCTGCTCGGCGTCTGTCTGGGCATGCAGATGCTGTGCGAGGCGAGTGAGGAGACGCCGGGTGTCGAGGGGCTCGGTGTTGTCGCTGGAACGTGCCGCCGGTTGCCATCGTATGTGCGAATCCCTCACCTCGGCTGGAACAGCGTGGCGTCCGAACCAGATGCGCGCTTCGTAACGGCCGGCGTCGCGGCGTTCGCGAACTCCTACGCGCTGCGCGAGAGCCCGGCCGGCTGGACGCCGGCCTGGTCCACGCACGGCGTTCCGTTCGTCGCGGCCCTCGAGCGCGGGTCGCTGCTCGCGTGCCAATTCCATCCCGAGCTGTCAGGCGCCTACGGCGCGGCGCTGCTGGAGCGCTGGCTGTCTGGTCAAAACGCGCCTTCCGGGCCCGCGGCGAACGGATCAGCCGGCCTGCTGCGGCGCATCATTCCGTGCCTCGACGTAAAGGACGGCCGTGTGGTGAAAGGCATCCGGTTCCAGAACCTGCGCGACGCGGGCGATCCCGCCGAGCAGGCGGCGCTGTACGAAGCGCAGGGCGCCGACGAGATCGTGATCCTCGACGTCGCGGCCTCCGCCGCCGGGCGCGGCACGCAGGTCGAGACGGTGCGGCGAGTGCGTGCGGTGCTGCGCATACCACTGACCGTGGGCGGCGGAGTCCGCACAGTGGAGGATGCCCGCCGCCTCCTCGTCGCCGGCGCCGATAAGGTGAGCGTCAACACTGCTGCGGTGCGACGGCCCGCGCTGTTGACCGAGCTGGCTCGAGGCTTCGGCTGCCAGTGCGTGGTTCTGGCGATCGATGCGCGTCGCGCAGCCGAGCGCTGGGAGGTTTTGGTGATCGGCGGCCGCGAGACCGCGCGACCCGATGCGGTGGCCTGGGCCAGGGAGGGCGAACAGCTCGGCGCGGGCGAGATCCTGCTCACGAGCTGGGATCGCGACGGCACGCGGGCGGGGCACGATATCGAGCTGCTGCGCGCCGTGGCGGACGCGGTGCGGCTCCCCGTCATCGCCTCCGGCGGCGTCGGAACGCGGGCGCACGTGGCCGCCGCCTTCGCGGCCGGCGCGGACGCGGTGCTTGCTGCATCGGTCTTTCACGACGGCGACGACACGGTGGACGGCATCAAGGCGGACCTCGCGGGCCAGGGAATTCGGGTGCGGCGATGATCGTACCGAGCATCGACATCATGGGTGGACGCGCGGTGCAGCTGCGGCGCGGCAAGGAGTTCGTCCTCGACGGCGGCGACCCGATCGCGCGGTTGGAGGAGTTCTCCATCGCGGGCGAAGTGGCGGTCGTCGATCTGGACGCCGCACTGGGACGGGGGTCGAACGCGGCGCTAATCCAGGATCTGGTGCGCCGCGCGCCATGCCGCGTCGGCGGAGGCATCCGCGACCTCGACAGCGCGCGGCGCTGGCTCGATGCCGGGGCGGTCCAGGTGATGATCGGCACCGCCGCGACGCCCGAATTCTGCGGCGCGTTGCCGCGCGACCGGGTCATCGCGGCGGTGGACGCGGAGCGCGGC
>QHUQ01000150.1 GCA_003221985.1 Gemmatimonadota bacterium
CACATCACGCCCACCGCGAGAATCGCGCAGTCCTTTCCTTTTCTGAGCACTTCCCACGTCCCATACGGCACGGCCGGCACTTCGGCGGCGGGCGGCGCTTCGCCGGGCGCCTTGTCGCGCGGATAGCGCAGCGAGAACGGACCGTCGGTGTGCCGCAGGGCGCAGCGCAGCAGCCCGATCAGCTCGGCGGCATCCTTCGGCGCCGTCACGGTCATGTGCGGCACGGCGAGCATGTAGGCGATGTCATACAGCCCCATGTGCGTCTGGCCGTCTTCGCCGACCATGCCGGCGCGGTCGAGCCGGTGGGCGTGCTGACGATGATGCCGTCCGCCGAATACTGGGCGACCTCGTCACCGTCCACCGACACCTTGAGCCGGACGACGCGCGCGACGCCGCCCTTGTGCACCACGACGTCATTGAGCACCAGCGGCTCGACTCGGCTGCCCTTGGCGCTCTTGCCGCTGATCGTCGTCTGCAACGCCAGCCGCGCCTCGGTCGTGTACGCCTGGCGCACGACGGCATCGAGCGCCCAGTCGAGGTTGTCGGGCG
>QHUQ01000151.1 GCA_003221985.1 Gemmatimonadota bacterium
CCGACATCGGCGAGCTGCTGGGCGCGCGGCGCATGCTCGTAGGTGCGGTCGGGCACGCCGAGGGCCACGACGCGCAGGTCGGGGGCGGTCGTCTGCACGAGCGCCGCGAGCGCCGCGCCGAAGCCGTTCACCACGGTCCCGTCTTCGACCGTGACGAGCAGTTTGTGGGTCTGGGCCAGGGCGTCCAGCATCTCGCGATCCATCGGCTTGAGGAACCGCGCGTTGACGACCGACACATCGAGACCGTCGGCCGCGAGCAGCTCGGCGGCCTCCAGCGCCGGTTTGCACATCACGCCCACCGCGAGAATCGCGCAGTCCTTTCCTTTTCTGAGCACTTCCCACGTCCCATACGGCACGGCCGGCACTTCGGCGGCGGGCGGCGCTTCGCCGGGCGCCTTGTCGCGCGGATAGCGCAGCGAGAACGGACCGTCGGTGTGCCGCAGGGCGCAGCGCAGCAGCCCGATCAGCTCGGCGGCATCCTTCGGCGCCGTCACGGTCATGTGCGGCACGGCGAGCATGTAGGCGATGTCATACAGCCCCATGTGCGTCTGGCCGTCTTCGCCGACCATGCCGGCGCGGTCGAGGCAAAAGATGACGGGCAGCTTTTGGATCGCGACGTCATGGATGATGCTGTCGTAGGCGCGCTGCAGGAACGTCGAATAGATCGCGACGACGGGCCGCACGCCCTGCGTCGCCATGCCGGCCGCGAACGTCGTGGCGTGCGCCTCGGCAATCCCGACGTCGAAGAAGCGCTCCGGCCATTTCTTCTGGAAGATGTTCGTGCCCGTCCCCGACGGCATCGCCGCAGTGATCGTGACGAAGTTCGCGTCTTCAGCGGCGAGCTGTGTGAGCGCATCGCCGAACACTTTGGTCCACTGCGGCGGGCCGGGGTTCACCGGCTTGAGCTTGCCGGTGACAGGATCGTATGGCGCACGGGCGTGATATTTCTCGAGATCGGGCTCGGGGAGCGGGAAGCCCTTCCCCTTCTGCGTGATCACGTGTACGACCCGCGGCCCCTTCAGGGTCTTCACGATGTCGAAGGTGTGCAGCATCTGCGCGATGTTATGCCCGTCGATCGGCCCGAAGTAGCGGAAGCCGAGCTCCTCGAACAGCATCCCGGGCGACCAGAGATTCTTGATGCTCTCTTCGACGTTCTTGGCGAAGTCCACGAGCTTCTTGCCGCCCACAATGTGCGACGCGCGCTCGATCAGATGCTTGACCCGCTCGCGAATCCGCACGGTGATCGGGGCCGCGATGATGGAGCCGAGGTATTTGTTGATCGCGCCGACGTTGGGCGCGATCGACATGCCGTTGTCGTTCAGCACGACGATGATGTCGCGGCCCGAATCACCGGCGTTGTTGAGCGCCTCGTACGGCAGCCCGCACGTCATGGCGCCGTCGCCGACCACCGCGACCACCGCGAAATCCTCGCCCCGGAGGTCGCGGGCGGTGGCCATCCCGAACGCGGCCGACAGCGCGGTGCCGGCGTGGCCCGCGCCGAACTGATCGTGCTCGCTCTCATCGCGCCGCAGGAAACCGGACAGCCCGCCCCGCTGGCGCAGCGTCTGCAGCCGGTCGTTCCGGCCCGTGAGGATCTTCCACGGATAGCCCTGGTGCCCGACGTCCCACACGATCTTGTCGCGGGGCGATTCGAACGCGGCACACAGCGCGACCGTCAACTCCACGACGCCCAGCCCGGCACCGATGTGGCCGCCCGTCTGCGAGACGACGTCGATGAGCCGCTGCCGCACTTCGTCTGCTAACGGCTGCAGCTGGTCCGGTTCGAGCTCCTTTACGTCATTGGGACTGCGGATTGTCTCTAGGATCACGGTGTCCTCAATGCGAAACTCGAAATGTGGAATGCGAAATTGAAGGGTAAGCTTCGATTTCCCATTTCGCATTTCGCATTTCGCATTTAGTTCGGCCTCGTCACGATGTAATGGGCGAGCTCCACGAGTATGGGGGAAACTAACCCGGCGTCCCGCAGGTGGTCTACGGCCTTCGCGGCCAGCCGTTCCGCCTCGGCGCGCGCGGCCCCGACGCCCAGGAGCGTCACAAACGTCGCTTTGGCGTGCGCCGCGTCTTTCCCGGCGGTTTTGCCGAGCTGATCCGACGTCGCGGTGGCGTCGAGCACGTCGTCGGCGATCTGAAAGGCGAGACCAATGGCCTCTCCGTACGCCCGGAGCCCTTCGATGTGACTGGGCGCGCTGGCCGCAGACAGCCCCCCGATCACGCACGAGGCGGCGATGAGGGCGCCCGTCTTGCGGCGATGCACTTCCTCGAGTGCCGCAACGGGCAGCGACCGCGCTTCGGCCTCGAGGTCGAGCGCCTGCCCGCCGATCATCCCGCCGGCGCCGGCGGCACGAAACAGCTCGAGCGAAATCTCGCGGTTGCGCTCGGTGGGCAGCCCCAACGTGCCGAGCCCGTGCGCCAGCACGCGCGCCGCGAGCGCCACCATCTCATAGCCCGCGCGCGTCGCGCGCGGCACGTCGAACGCTCGGTGGGCGGTCGGACGCCCGCGCCGCAGGTCGTCGTTATCCATGCACGGCAGGTCGTCGTGAACCAGCGAGTAGGCGTGCACTACTTCGACGGCGGCGGCGAGCTCGGCAACGCCCGGGGAGGACGGTCCGTGTAGCGCCTCGTGCGCTGCGAAGACGAGGGTCGGGCGCAGCCGCTTGCCTTCACCGAGCAGACTGTAGCGCACGACTTCGTCGTCACTCGTCGCCGCCGCCAGAACGTTGTCGACCCGCAGGCGGGCGTCGGCGAGGTACTTAGCTAGGGCTTTCAATCTCGAGGACTTTTTTGACCTTCAGCTCCGCCTGCGCGAGCTGCTCGCGCGCCGCCCGCAGCCGCTCGACGCCTTCTTCGAACAGCTGCAACGCTTCGTCGAGATCGAGCTCCTCGGATTCGAGGCGACGGACGATGGCTTCGAGCCGCTCCAGCTGCTTACTGAACTCGGCCATTCACCTCTCCGTCCGTCACGCGGAGCCGGAATGCCTTGCCGGTGGGCAGCTGCGCGACACGCTTCAACACCCGGCCGTCTGTATCCCTCGCAACCGCGTAGCCACGGCCGAGGACGCGGAGCGGCGAGAGCGCATCGAGGCGTGCGCTGTGCGCCGTGAGCAGTGCGCCGGACTTCTCGAGGCGATTCTCCATGCAGCGTACCAGCCGATCGCCCGTGCGATCGAGGCGCTCCACAACGTGCCGTGACGCGATGCGCAGCGCGCGGGCAAGCCGCTGGCCGAGCACGCCGCATTGGGCCAGCACCTCGGCGCGATCGGGTGTCGCCGCTTCGGCCGCCGCCGATGGTGTCGCCGCCCGCAGGTCCGCCACCAGGTCACACAGCGTCACATCCGTTTCATGACCCACGGCGGAGATCACGGGCATTGGCATGGCCGCGACGGCGCGCGCGACCCGCTCGCTGTTGAACGCCCACAGGTCTTCGATCGAACCGCCGCCCCGCCCCACGATCAGCACGTCGACCGGCAGGCGGCGAACGCGGTTGAGCGCCGAGCACACCGACGCCTCGGCTTTGGCGCCCTGGACCTGGGCGGGCACGACGATCAGCTCGGCGACGGGCCAGCGCCGCGCGATGACCGCCTGGATGTCGCGCAGCGCCGCGCCGTCGGGGCTCGTGACGACGGCGATGCGGTTCGGGAACAGCGGCAGGCGGCGTTTCCGGGCGGGATCGAGCAGCCCGTCCTTAGTCAGCGCGGCCTTCGCCTTCTCGAACGCGAGCTTCCAGAGACCGCCCTGCTCCGTCGAGAGCAGCTCCATCACCGTGAGCTGGAACTCGCCCTTTTCCTCGTACAGCGACGGGCGGGCGAACACGAAGACCTGCATGCCGTCGGCCGGCGTGGGCAATCTGAAGTTCTGCTTGGCGAACATGACGCAGCGCAGCTGTGCCGATTTGTCGCGCAGCGAGAAGTACCAGTGGCCGCTGCGCCACGCCTTGAAGCCGGCGATCTCGCCGCGCACCCACAGCGGCGGCAGTCCGGCTTCGATCACCGCCCGCGCCCGCCGCGTCACTTCGCCGACGGTCCACGCGCCTTCGGCGGAGGCGGCGGCGAAAAGATCTACGGGCGCGCCCACTGCCGGGCTGCCTGGACGGTGTTGTAGAGCAGCATGGTGATCGTCATCGGGCCGACGCCGCCGGGCACGGGCGTGATGGCGGACGCCACCTGCTTCGCTTCCTGAAACTTCACGTCGCCCACGAGCCGATAGCCCTGTTTTCTGGTGGGATCGTCCACCCGATTGACGCCGACGTCGATCACGACGGCGCCCGGCTTGATCATGCTGCCGGTCACGAATTCGGGCTTGCCGATCGCCACGACGAGGATGTCGGCCTGCCGCGTGTACTGCTCGATCGCGCGGCTGCGCGAGTGGCACACCGTGACGGTCGCGTTGCCCCCCGGGGCGTCCAGCAGCAACAGCCGGGCCATCGGTCGTCCCACGATGTTGGAACGGCCCAGCACGACGGCGTGCTGGCCGCTGGTCTCGACGCCGGTGCGGATGAGCAATTGCTGCACGCCGTAGGGCGTCGCCGGGCGGAAGCCGGTCGGATCGCCGAGCGCGACCTTGCCGACGTTTTCGGGATGGAACCCGTCCACGTCCTTGCGTGGGTCGATGCGATGCAACGCCCGATTGGTGTCGATGTGCGCGGGCAAGGGCAGCTGCACGAGAATGCCGTGAATTCGCGAGTCGGCATTGAGCCGCTCGATCAGCGCCATCAGCTCCGCCTCGGACGTCTCTTTCTTGAGCTTGATCGTCTCGTGGTAGAAACCGGCCTCCTCGCACGCCTTGCCCTTCATGCGCACGTAGACCTGAGACGCGGGGTTGTCGCCCACGAGCACGACGGCGAGCCCGGGCGTAACGCCCTGCTGCTTCAGCTTCGCGATCTCGCCGGCCAGCTCCGCGCGCATCGTCGCGCCGATCGCGTTGCCGTCGATCAGCTTCGCGCCGGCATGCACCGCGGCCGATGGATTAGCGGGCAACGCCCACCGCCCGCGTCTCCCGAATCACGACCACCTTGATCTGCCCCGGATACTGGAGCTCGCGCTCGATCTTGCGCGCGATCTCGTCGGTGAGCCGCACCGCCGCGGCATCGTCGACCGACTCCGGGGTCACCACGACGCGCACCTCCCGGCCCGCCTGGATCGCAAACACCTTCTCCACGCCCTTGAACTCCGACGCCAGCGTTTCGAGCTGGGTCAGCCGCTTCACGTACGTCTCGAACGCCTCACGCCGCGCGCCGGGCCGCGAGCCGGAGACGGCATCCGCCGCCTGCACGATCACGCTGACGGGCGTCTCGTGGGGGACGTCGTCGTGATGGGCCGCGATGCAATTGATCACGATCGGGTGCTCGCCGTACTTGGTGGCCATTTCGATACCGAGCTGTACGTGCGTGCCGTCGTGCTCGTGCGTCAGCACCTTGCCGACGTCATGCAGCAGCGCGCCGCGCTTCGCGAGCGCGACGTCGAGCTTCAGCTCGGCGGCCATGATGCCGGCGAGGTAGGCGACTTCCTTGGAATGCTCGAGAATGTTCTGCCCGTAGGAGGTCCGGTACTTCATCCGGCCCACGAGCTTTACCAGCTCGGGGTGCATGCCGCGAATCCCGATGTCGTAGACCGCCTGCTCGCCCGCTTCCACGATGCCGGCGTCGACGTCCGCCTTCGCTTTTTTGACGATCTCCTCGATGCGGCCCGGATGGATGCGGCCGTCGGCGATCAGGCGCTCGAGGGCGAGGCGGCCGATCTCGCGCCGGACCGGCTCGAAGCAGGACACGACCACGGTGTCGGGCGTGTCGTCGATGATGACGTCGACGCCGGTGGCCGCTTCGAACGCGCGGATGTTGCGCCCCTCGCGCCCGATGATCCGGCCCTTCATTTCGTCCGACGGCAGCAGCACCGCCGACACGCTCGCCTCGGCCGTCTGCTCGGCGGCGATCCGCTGAATCGCGAGGGCGACGATCTTCTTCGCTTCGCGGTCGGCGTTCTTCCTGGCCTGCTCCGTGATGTTGCGGACCAGCGCCCCGGCCTCGTCGCGCGCCTCGGTTTCGATCCGCTGGATCAGCTCGAGTTTGGCTTCCTGCGCCGTCAAGCCGGCGACCTGCTCGAGCCGCGCGCCGATCGCCTGCTCGCGCTTGCTGAGGTCGCGCGTGCGCTCCTGCAGCTGCTGGTCGAGCTTGTGGAGATCCTGCTCGCGGCGGTCCACGCCGGCGAGCTTCTGGTCGAGGCTTTTGTGGAGGTTCTCGCGGACCGCCATGAGCTCTTCCTTGGCGGCCAGCACGAGGCGCTGACTCTGGTCCACCGCGCGACGCTCGACGCGTCGCCCCCATATGTAGAAGGCCAGTGCCGCGACGAGCACGCCGCTGAGCACGGCCGCAATGATACTGGACAGCTCCGCCATTTATCTATCTCCAGCCGACCGGCTCAGCTTGCGCTTAACGCCTTCCGTTTCGCCGGTGGCAGCATTTTCGCGAGGTCGTCGGCGACGGCTGCGAGGCGCGCCGCGACTTCCCGCTCTGTTTGCTTCGCCAGAAACAGCTCGTTCGTGATGTCGAGCGCCGCAAGAATCGCGGCCTTGTGCGTCTCCACCAACGGACCCTGACTCAACACCTTCTTCAGCGCCTGATCGAGGTAGGCGGCGACTTCACGCGTGTACTCGGGAGACAGGTCCGACCGGACGGTGTACTCCTCCCCGCCGATCATCACGCGGACGGCGTGCTTCTTTGCCGTCGTCACTTATGCCCTCCGTTGTCTCGTGCTTGCTCTTCCAGGAACGAGAGCCGCTGCATGAGGTCGTGAACGCGGGTGCGCGCCCCCTCGACCCGCTGCCGCAGCGACTTGTTCTCCGACTCGAGCTCGGTGTTCTTGACCGGCGCGCCCCGGGACTTCAGCTCCGATTCGGCTTTCTGGGCGCGCGAACGCCAGCCCGCCAACTCCTCCGCCACTTCGCGGAGAATCGTTTCGAGCTGATCGATGGCATCCCGCGCATCACTCGGCGGGGGGAGCCTGTCGCCGTCGTACGCCAAGTCTCTCCTCCGCTGCTCTCAGCATTTTCTCAAGTACTGAGGCAGTTTCGGGTTCTGTCAAAGTCCGATCAGGTGCGCGGAACGTGCAGCGCCACGTGACGCCGCGTGTCCCGGCCGGCAACCCTTTCCCACGGTATTCATCCAGCACGTCGAGCCGCTCGAGCAGCGCACCGCCCTCACGACGCAGCACCGCTTCCACTGCGGCCGCCGTGACGCCCTCCGGCACGACCAGGGACAGGTCGCGTACGACCGGTGGCTGCGTCGGCAACGCCTCATAGCGCACCATTGGCGGCGGCGCGACGGCAATGCTGACTTCCAGTCCGAACAACGGCCCCGCCCAGCGCGGTGCGTCCGCATCCAGCCGCGTCGCCGTTCCCGCCTGCTCCCCACCCTGCTTGCGCAGGGCCACCCAACCGGATGGGGAGCCATTCGCTGCCGGTTGCACGTCGTAGCCGGGGGCCGCGACGCCTACAGCTAACTCAAAGTGGTGCTTTAGGTCCCATATGTCCATATCAGGTAGTTTCGCAGCGTCTGTCCTGTCGCCCCAATGGGGTGGATGCCGGGCCCCCGTCAGCACAATCGCGAGACGAAGTTCTTCCTGGGGGACGTTTCCCGTTTCCCGTTTCCCGTTTCCCGGCTTGAACACCGTTCCCACTTCAAACAGCCGGATATCGCGCAGGCCCTGGCTCCAGTTGAATTCGACGCGGCGGATCAGCCCCGGCAGAATCTGCGTCCGGAGGTACGCCTCGTCTTCAGACAGGGGGTTCTGAACCCTGATGGCATCGGGTGAATCGGCGGGGCCGAGCGGGAGCGTGCGCGCCTCAAGCAGGCCGGCCCGGGCCAGTTGCTCGCGGATGCGGCCGAGTGTGAGCTCTGACGGCGCGTCGGGGACGGTGCCGGGCCGATAGGGCCGCAGCTCGTCGGGGAACGAATCATAGCCGCGCAGCCGCGCGACTTCTTCGATCAGGTCGACTTCGCGCGTGACGTCGGGACGCCAGCCGGGAATCTGCACCGCCAGACGGTCTTCCTTGGGCGCCGCGACGAAGCCGACCGCCGACAGCAGCCGCTCGATTTCTTTCCGCGGCACGGCCACACCGAGCAGGTGACTGACGCGGGCTTCGCGCAGGAAAACCGAGCGCGGCTTTTGTGGCTCCGGCCAGAGGTCGACGGGTGGCTCGCGCATTTCGCCGCCCGCGACCGCTCGGATGAGATCGATCGCGCGCCCGAGCGCGTCGGGCATCGCCAGCATATCGATGCCCCGCTCGAAGCGGTAACTCGATTCGCTCGAGAGGCCAAGCGCCCGGCGCGTGCGGCGGATGCGCGTCGGCTGGAAGTAGGCGCATTCGAGCACGATGTCGGTCGTGCTCTCGGAGACTTCGGAGTCCGTGCTGCCCATGACGCCCGCGATGATCGTGGGTCGTTCGGCGTCGCAAATTGCCGTCATCTCGGCCGTCATCTTCCGCGTGACGCCGTCGAGCGTGACGATTGGCTCGTTCGGCTTCGCTCGACGCACCACCACCGCCGGCCCGCGCAGCTTGGCGAGATCGAACGCATGCAGCGGTTGATTGACCTCGAACAGGATGTAGTTCGTGGCGTCGACGATGTTGTTGATCGAGCGCTGGCCGACGCTCTGGAGCCGCGCCGCAAGCCAGGCGGGACTCTGCTGTACTTTGACGCCGCGGATGACCGCGATCATGTAGCGAGGGGCGCCGACTGCATCCTCAAGCCTGACTTCCACTCCATCGACATTGGCGGTTGGGCGATTGGGCGGTTGGGCGGTTGGTTTCTTCAAACCGCCTAACCGCTGAACCGCCAAACCGCCAATCTCCGGAAGCTTCACCGTCGCTCCCAAAGTCACCGCCAATTCGCGCGCCACACCCTTATGACACAGCAGGTCCGGTCTATTCGCCGAGACATCGATGATGATCTGCTCATCAGCAATCGGAATGGCTTCAAGAAACGGAGTACCTGGAGGCGCGTCGGTCTGCAACTCGAGGATGCCGGCATGGTCCACGCCGAGCCCCAGCTCTTTGGCGGAGCAGAGCATGCCGTTCGACTCGACGCCGCGGATCTTGCGGCGCTCGAGCTTGAGGCCACCGGGCAACGTCGCGCCCACCGGGGCGAAGGGGTAGGTCTTCCCCGCCTGCACATTTTGCGCACCGCACACGACCTCCAGGGGTGCGTTCCCACCAGCATCGACGAGACATAAAGACAGCCGGTCGGCGTTCGGATGCTGCTTCACTTCGAGCACGCGCGCCACCACCACGTCGCGCAAGTCCTGATGGATCGGCACGACGCCGTCCACCGGCGCGACCTGCCGGGCCAGCCGGTCGGCCACGTCCTGGCCCTCGAGGGGCTTCCCCAGCAAGGCCTCGAGCCAACGACGCGAGACGATCATTGAGACGGAGCACGGAGCACGGAGCTGGGAGCAGCGTTTTCTGCTCCGTGCTCCTTGCTCCCTGCGAATTGTTCCAGGAATCGCACATCCGAATCGAAGAACAGCCGGATATCCGGGATGCCGTGGCGCAGCATCGCGATGCGCTCCGGCCCCATGCCCCACGCGAAGCCGGTGTACTTCTCGCTATCGACCTTGCAGTTCTCGAGCACAGCGGGATGCACCATGCCGGAGCCGAGGATTTCCATCCAGCCGGTCTGCTTGCAGGCGGCGCAGCCGGAGCCGCCGCAGATCTGACACTGCACGTCCATCTCGGCGGACGGCTCGGTGAACGGAAAGAACGACGGGCGGAAGCGCACCTTCGTGGTCGGCGTGAAGATACGCCGCGCGAATGCCGCCAGCGTCGCCTTGAAATCGACGAACGTGATGCCCTCATCGACGGCGAAGCCTTCGATCTGCTCGAACACCGGCGAGTGCGACGCATCGAACGGATCGCGGCGGTAGCAGCGTCCCGGGACGACGATGCGGATCGGCGGCGGATAGCTCTCGAGGGTGCGGATCTGCACGGGCGAGGTGTGCGTGCGCAGCAGGACGTCGCCGCCCAGGTAAAAGCTGTCCTGCGCGTCGAGCGCCGGATGGTCTTTGGGAAAGTTCAGTGCGTAGAAGTTGTAGCGCTCCGTCTCGGCTTCCGGTCCGACTACGCGCGTGAAGCCCAGCTCGCGGAAGACGTCGCAGATCTCGTCCACCACTTGCGTGACGAGGTGCAGCCCGCCGCGCCATTGGCGCCGGCCCGGCATGGTGAGGTCGACGTCGGCCAGACTCGTCGCGCCGCGCTTGAGCTCACTCTCGCGCGCTTCGATGGCGCGTTCGAGCTCCCGCTTCAAGGCATTCGCGGCTCCGCCGACTTCCCTGCGTGTGTCGGGGTCCAGCGTGGGGAGAGCTTTGAGAATATCGGTGAGAGCACCAGCCTTGCGGCCCAGGAGCTCGGTTTTGAGCTCCTGGAGACGGCGTTCGTCCGCGTGCGGGATCTCTTTGAGACGCTCCGTTGATCTCGACGCCCGCCTTGCGCAGACCATTCATGAGGCGGTTGTACGAGAGCGCGTGCAGCCGCGCCGCCGCGTTGATGCGCGTGATCCAGAGGCGGCGGAACTCGACCTTCTTGCTGCGGCGGTCGCGATAGGCGTACTTGGCGGCCCGCTCGGTCGCTTCCTTGGCGGCCTTCCAGAGTTTGCTGCGCCCGCCCCAGTACCCCTTGGCGAGCTTCATCACTTTGTTCTTGCGCTTCAGGCGCGCAACGTTGCTTTTGACGCGAGGCATGAGATCTCCTTACGCCATCAGCAGGCGCTTGAGGCGGCGGTCGGCATGCGAGACGAGCGTCGCCTTGCGCAGGTGGCGCTTCCGTTTCGGATGCTTCGAGGTCAGGATGTGGCGCTTATAGGCCCGATAGCGACGCAGCTTGCCGGTGCCGGTGAGGCGGATCCGTTTCCGCAGGGCGCGCTTCGATTTCATCTTCGGCATTGCTGTCTCATTTCGGTGCGAGGACCATCGACATATTGCGGCCCTCGAGTTTCGGTTCCTGCTCGATCTTTCCGATGTCCTTCAATTCTTGCGCCACGCGATCCAGGACTTCCCGGCCGAGCTCGATATGCGCCATCTGCCGGCCGCGGTACATCATCGTGACTTTCACCTTGTTGCCGTCCGCCAGGAACTCGCGGGCATGCCGGGTCTTGAAGTCGAAATCGTGATCGTCGATCCCGGGGCGGTATTTCACTTCCTTGAGGTGAATCACGTGCTGCTTCTTCTTGGCGGCACGCGCCGCCTTCGCCTGCTCGAACTTGAACTTCCCATAATCCATGATCTTGACGACGGGCGGCCGGGCGAGCGGCGCGACTTCCACCAGATCCAGGCCCCGTTCGTTCGCAGCGGCGATCGCTTCATCGATCGTCAACACCCCTAGCTGGTCGCCGTTGTCCGCGATCACGCGCACCGGACTGATCCGGATTTGCCGATTGACGCGCGTGCGCGGTGCTTTGCTGTTGTCGATGGGTGGCAGCTGTGCGATCTCCTTTACAGAAGTAAAAAAAGCGGACCCCGATTACCCCAAGATCCGCAATTCCTCACCGACCGGTGAGGTCTCGAGAACCCTGACGCACTCTCAACGAGAGGCTTGGGGGTGGGGCTCGCAGCCCACTTACCATATTGTCGACACCAAACTAGCCGAGCACTCGCGGCTCGACAAGTCCAAACCCCTTGTCTTCCCGCGCCAGGCGACCGGACACGATTTGAGGGTCGTGCTCGAACACCAGCAACCACCCCTCGGCCTCGGCCCGCTGGTAGATCCGCCGCCGTGTCTCGAGGGTCACGAGGGGCTGCAAGTCGTAGCCCATGATCCAGGGCAACGGCAGATGCGCCGCTGTCGGGACGAGATCGGCGATGAAGCAGGCCTTCTCCCCGCCGCTCTCGATGAGGATCGACTGGTGATACGGGACATGTCCCGGCGTCGGCAGCGCGTGGATCCCCGGCAGGATCTCGGTTTCGCCGTCGATCAGCTGAAACGGCACGCCCTGGAAGTTATGGGCGAGATAGCTGCCCGCGGTGCGCTCATTGGTGTGCCGCGCGAAGGCGAGCTCGTCCTTCTGCACCACGTAGCGGGCTTTGGGAAATGCCAAGCCCACGTTCCCCGCGGGATCGGTCCAGTTATCGCCGCCGGCGTGGTCGAAATGCAGGTGGGTATTGATCACCCAGCGAATGTCGTCCGGTCCATGGCCCAGCTCGCGCAACGCATCTTCCAGCTTGGTCCTGCCACCCTGGCCTGCGTTCTCGACGCCGTAGATGCCGATGAACTTCTCGTTCTCCTTGTTGCCGATCCCGGTATCGATCAAGACGAGCCCATCGTCGTGCTCGATGAGCAGGCAACGCAGCGCGAGCGGAATGCGATTGCGATCGTCGGCTGGAGCTCGGCGCGCCCACAGCACCTTGGGAACGACGCCGAACATGGCGCCGCCGTCGAGGTGCTGGCGACCGGCTTCGAGCGCGTGGCAGGTGAAGCGACCGACCCTAAAGGTTGTTGAGAGCGGCAAGCGTGCTGGCCCCATTCCCTTCTGCAAGTCTCAGCAGCTTTGCCAAGCACTTCGCCGCCGCGACTGCGTCGCCCGTCGCCCGATGCATCTCCGTCGACACGAACGCCCAGTCGAAGCGCGCGTTGTGGGCGACGAAGACACAACCGTCGAGCGCGGCGAGCAGCGGCTCGGCGATATCGGCAAAGAACGGCGCCCGCGACAACATCGACGGCACGATACCCGTGAGGCCTTGGACGAATGGCGGCGTCGGGATGCCGGGGTTGACGAGCGAGTGGAATGCGACGCTGCCATCGAGCATCACGACGGCAATCTCGATGATGCGGTCGCCGCTGAACGCGCGCACGCCCGTCGTTTCCACGTCCACGACCGCCCAGCGGCAGGCGTCGAGTGCCGGGCTGGCCTCCGGGGGCGCTGTCGCCAGGGTCCAACGGCCATCGGCTGTGCGGACGAAGCGCGGATCGGGCGCGAGCAGCGCCGCGGCGATGCGATCGGCGGTGTGGCGGTTCGCCTGCGCGATGCCGAGCACGTCGCGCACGATCGCCAGGCTCGCCGCGGGGCCCCCGCCGGTCTGCAGAAAGGCGACCGTCCGGGCGGAGAGTGACGAGGAGGGCAGCGCGTGCAGCCCGGTCAGAGATCGTCCCGTCGCAGCGGAAGGGTCATGCAGCGCGGGCCGCCGCCGCCGCGCACCAGCTCGCCGCCGTCGATCGAGATCACCGCGCGCTCGTGGTCGCCCAGCGTCTCGTCGCCGGTGAGCAAGTTGACGGCGGAGATCACCCGAAATCCGGCATTGCTGAGCTCGCCGAGCGTGGCGTCGTTGCGATCGTAGCTGAGGATCACGCCCGGCCGCACCGCGAAGGAGTTGCAGGCCGACGCCCACTGCTCGCGTTCCTGCACGGTGCGCTGGTTGCCGCCGCAGAAGATCGGCTCGAGCGGATGGTCCACGGCCTGCATCGCGGCGAAGAAGTTTGGCACTTCTTTCACACCCTTCGACCGTTTCCGGCGGTGTAAGACTGCCAGGCGTTCCGGACCGACGAAATGCGGCGGATAGACGACGCACAGCTCGCGGTCCAGCTGGGTGAATATCATGTCGAGGTGAATGGCGGTGCGCTCGGCGGGCAGCACGACGATGATCACGTCGGTCACGCTGCAATGCTGGAAGACGAGGTCGCACAGCAGATCGAGCGCGGCCGGGCTGGACCGCTCGCTGAAGCCCAGCAGCAGCAGGTCGGGGCGGACGGGATGCACGTCGCCGCCCTCGAGGGTGTAGTTGATGCGCTTTTCTTCCGAGCCGTCGTAGAGAATCCCGGCATTCTCGAACTTGGCGTCGTAGCGGAACAGCGCTTTGACCAGCATCTCCTCCGTCCAGCGCACGCCGTGGCGCATCGATCCGATGATCGAATGCTCGCCGATCACGATGCCCACGTCGCGCGTGAAGAAGAGGTTGGGCAGGGGCGGCAGCGCGTACGCGACCTCGTTCAGCGCGCGCGCGATCGGTCCGCCGTCCTCCACCGCGCCCTCCACCATCAGCGCGACGAAATCTTCGGACGACAGCGCGGCGAGCTGCTTGGCGAGCGCGTCCGAGGGTACCACCTCGAGCGCGCGCGTCGTCAGGAACTCGCGCACCTCGGGGCGGCCCGCGATCTCCACCAGCGAGTCGCGCACTTCATGCACCTCGGCGAAGCGCTCCAGCACCGCGACCAGGCGCCGGTGCTCGCGCTGCGCGATCTCGAGATCGATGATGTCGTCGTAGAGGTAGTCTTCGCGCGTCCCGGGCGTGACGGCGACCAGCTCTTTGCCAGGGGTGTGGACCAGAACAGACCGGAGGGCGCCGATTTCGGAGGTGACGTGAACCCGAGGCATGGAGAGTAAAGCTAACGGTTGGCCAGCGAGTAGCTCAGCGTCTCCAGTTCCAGCGCCATGTTCACGGTCTTGACTTCGACGTCAGCAGGAACGCTGAGCGGCACGGGCGCAAAGTTGAGAATGGCCTTCACGCCGCTCCGCACCAGCCGATCCACCACCTGCTGCGCCGACTCCGCCGGCGTCGCCACGATGGCGATGTCGCTCGGATCCTTCTTCAGGTCGGACTCGAGATGCTTCACGTCGCGCACGACGAGTCCGTTCCAGCGCGAGCCGATTTTGCGCGCGTCCTGATCGTAGATCGCGGTGATGTGAAAGCCGCGCTGGCGAAAGCCATGATACTGGACGAGCGCCCCACCCATCCGCCCCGCGCCGACCAGCACGACCCGGTAGCCGCGCTCGAGGCCGAGAATGTCGCGGATCCGGCGCGTCAACTCGGGAACGGCGTATCCCAGTCCCCGCTTCCCAAACGAGCCGAAGAAGGAAAGGTCTTTGCGGACCTGCGCCGAGGTGGTGCCGCCGAGGCGCGCCAGCTCTCCAGAGGAGATGGTGGAGCCGCCCTGGGTGTTGGCCTGTTCGAGGAATCGCAGGTACACGGACAGCCGGCGGACCGTGCTGTCGGAGATCTTCCGCATTGTGAACTATTTCACAATGGGGGACCTCGGCGCAAGAGCCGGTTTGCGGGCGCGAATGAACGCTCCCATGACTCGACCGCTGACCTCACGCGCCAACACCTCGTCGAAACCTGCATCGGTGAACTCGTAGATCCGCGTCGGCTCGATGTCGATGTCCACGAACCCTGCCTTGCTGAGCAACCCGCGATACTCGCTTTCCTGTAATGCGCCGGCGATGCAGCCGACCCACAGCTCCATGCTGCGCCGCACAGCGTCAGGGACCTCCCCGCGACAGACGACGTCCGACACGGCGAACCGACCGCCGGGACGCAGGACGCGAAAGGCCTCGTTGAGAACTCGACCTTTGTCGGCGGAAAGATTGATGACGCAATTCGAGATGATGACGTCAACCGATTGGCCCGGCAGCGGGATGTTCTCGATCTCCCCCTTGAGGAACTCGACGTTGGTCGCGCCCGCTTTGGCCTGATTCTCACGTGCGAGCGCGAGCATCTCGTCGGTCATGTCGAGACCATAGGCTTTGCCCGTGGGCCCGACACGCCTGGCGGAGAGCAGCACATCAATCCCGCCCCCGGAGCCGAGGTCCAGAACGATCTCGCCTGCGTTGAGGTTGGCAAGCGCCGTGGGATTCCCGCAGCCGAGTGATGCCAGTACGGCCCCCTCTGGCAACCCCGTCGTTTGCGTGCTGTCGTACAGGTTGTTGGTGACGGGATCGCAGCCGCAGGCTCCACTTGGTCCACAGCTCCCCTTCTCGCCTGCCATCACCTTCAGCGCGGCTTCCCCGTACTTCTCCTTCACGGTTTCCTTGATGTCCATTTGGCCCTCTAGTCGCAGCAGGCGAGTGTACAACTGCCGGCATGTTTGCCCGGCTTCACGGACTTCGTATACGCGGCGATCTGATCGAGCGTCTCGCGCTGAAGGTTGTAGTACATCCAGCGCCCCTCCTTGCGATCGGCAAGGAGGCCGGCGTCTTTCAGCACTTTGAGGTGGAACGAGAGCTTGGATTGTGCGACGTCGAGGACCTGTTCGAGCTCGCAGACGCAGCGCTCTTTGTGGGACAGCATTTCGACGATTTGAACGCGGGTCTCGTCGGCGAGCGCGTGGAACCAGCGTGCCACGGCGGCGGTGTCTGGGCGGAGAGCAGCGACGGTTGTCATGGCGCTGAACGTATCAAGTTTTCTTGATACGTCAAGGGCGGCCGGCGCGCATCAACCGCACGAACGTCTCAGGCGCGAGCCGTTCCGGTCGGACCTCCGGATCAACGCCCAGAGCCCTGATCGCCACGGCATTCAGCCCCGGCACCGCGTT
>QHUQ01000152.1 GCA_003221985.1 Gemmatimonadota bacterium
GCTCAGCGTAATTGGTGATGCGGAAGAACCATTGATCGAGGAACCGCTGTTCGACCGGGGTGTCGCAGCGCTCGCAGCGGCCGTCGATGACCTGCTCGTTGGCGAGCACGGTCTTGTCCTTGGGACACCAGTTCACGGCCGCGCGCTTCTTGTAGGCCAGTCCAGCCTTGAACAGCTGGATGAAGATCCACTGCGTCCACTGGTAGTAGGCTGGATCCGTGGTCGAGAGCTCGTGCCGCCAGTCGTACATCCCGCCGAAGCGCCGGAGCTGGCGGCGGAAGGTGGCGATGTTCCGCGGAATCAGCTTGGCGGGATTCGTCCCGATGTTGAGGGCGTAGTTCTCCGAGTGGATCCCGAACGCATCGAACCCCATCGGCTCGAACACGTCGAAGCCCTGGAGCCGCTTGAAGCGGCCGTAGATGTCCGCCCCCGTGAACGCGAACATGTTGCCGACGTGCAGCCCTTCGGCCGACGGATAGGGAAACATCATCAGGTTGTAGAACGGCCGCGCGGCGCGATCGAGGTCCGGCTCGTTGGTGTGACGCTCGGCCCAACGGGCCTGCCACTTTGCTTCGAGTGCGGCGGGATCGTAGCTTGGGACGTCTCGCATGAGTGCCGAAACTTAAGCCATGGCGACCAAGTCTCAACAACTGCGGCAGAGCTTTCTCCTTTCGGGAGCCGGCGCCGCTGTCCTCCTCGTCCTTTTGGTCGCGTGGATTACGAGCAACCGGGTCGGCAGTGTCCTCGAGCAACAGGCGGATGTGCGGGGTCGTGACATCGGCACCCGCGTCGCGGCGATCGTCAGCCAGTACCTGAAAGAGCGCCGCCGGGAGGTCGTATCCCTGGCGAGTCAGCCGCAGCTGATCGCAGCGGTGCGGAGCGCGGGACAGGCGGCAGCGGCCCGCGGCCTCGACCGCATGGCCATTCCGGACTTGGAGCGCGCCTTCAACGCCAGCCGCCAATTGGGCGCCGATCCCGCGCTACGGGACTATCTCCACGCCTATACGACGATTTCCGATTTCGCTGAAATCATCGTGACGGAGAGCCACGGGCTCAACGTGCTCGCGTCGGAGCGCCCGTCCGATTTCGTGCAACGCGATGAGACGTGGTGGCAGCGCGCGCTGGCGGAGGGACTATACGAGGGTGAGGCGCGGTTCGACTCTTCCGCCGGCGTTGCGTCGCTTGAATTCGACGTCAGCATTCGCGCGCCGCGTGTTCCGCAACCGGTCGGCGTGGTCAAGGCGGTGTTTGCCCTCGATCGGCTGACGGCGCTGCTCGGCACCCAGGAGCTGGCGGGTCGCGCCTATCTCGAAGTGGTGGATGTGCATGGAGACCTGCTCGTCACCAAGAATTCCCCGCTGTTGCTACACACGCTCCCGGACAAGGACCGGATCCCGCTGGCAGCAGCAGCAGCCAGCGCGCGCGTCACAACGGTGGGCGGCGAAGACGAGCTGGTCGTTTCCGTGCCGGCGAATCAGGGCGAATGGTGGGTGCTGTATCGCGAGCCGGCCGCCACCGCGTTCGCCGCCGCGCGCAGCACGCAGCGGGCCGTCTGGCTGGGCGCGCTGCTGGTGGCGCTCGTGGCGGTCGGCGCGCTCTTCTGGGTGTCGCAGCGGCTGGGCCGCCTCGTCACCGAGCCGGTGCGCGCTGCGGGCGCGATCGCGAGCCGGGTCGCGGGCGGCGATCTCTCGGTGACGGTCACGACCCATCGCGCCGAGGCGACGGAGGTCGCCGAGCTGCTGTCCTCGGTCCATTCGATGGTGGTGGCCTTGCGCCGGCTGGTCGGCGCGATTCGCGCCGCCGCGGACGAGGCGGCGGCGATGGCCACGGAGATCTCCGCCTCGACGGAACAGATGAGCGCGTCCACCGAGCAGATGGCCGCGACATCGCAGGACCTGTCGCGCCGGGCCGGCGAACAGGCGCAGCTGGTGCGCGCGGCGGCCGACGATGCCGCCCGCATTCTCCAGATTGCCGCGAAGCTCGCCCATGGAGCGGAGGAAGCGGCGCGCCGCAACGCGGATCTGTCGGCGCTGGCGCGGCAGCACAAGGACGGGCTGGACCAGAGCACGCTGCGCCTCGCCAAGCTCGCCGACGAGGTGGCCAAGGGCGCCGAAGAAGCCGAGGCGCTGGCGCAAGCATCGGCGAGGATTCAGATCTTCGTGGCGCAGACGAAGGCGGTCGCCACGCAGACCAACATGCTGGCCTTGAACGCTGCGATCGAGGCGGCGCGCGCCGGCCCGCAGGGACGCGGCTTCGCCGTCGTCGCCGACGAGGTCCGCAAGCTCGCCTCGGTGGCCGCGGCCGCGGCGGGTCAGACGGCCGACACGGTCCGCGGCGTGCTCGCGCGCGTGCAGACGACCCGCGACCGCCTGGTGCGACTCGCTGAGGGCGGGACCGCCGTCCGTGAAGCGTCGCAGACCGCGGCCCAGGGTCTCGCGACGGTCGCCGGCGAGGCCGACGCCAACGCCACCTGGAGCCGCGAGATCGCGCAGTCGGCCGGAGAGCTGCGCGCGCTGGTCGAAGAAATCGCCAACCGGCTGGGAACGGTGGCCGGCCAGACGGACACGCTGCTCGCGTCGGCCGAAGAGCTCGCCGCGTCGGGCGAGGAACAGAGCGCGTCTACTGAAGAGATCGCATCGTCCGCCAATCAGCTCGCCGAAGCGGCCGACCGGCTCACCGGTGCCGTGAAGTCATTCCGATTGTTGGCGGACGAGCAGCAACAACAGCAGGCGGCCGACTAAGTCCGGTCAAGCGGGCGAACCGGGAGGCCAATCCGCCTGGCCCATTCGTCGGTGAATTCGAACGTCTTTCCCATCTCGAATCGCTGGGCGCGCAGCCGCCGCGCGAGGTCTTTGAGCGCCCACAGAACCGTGCGCTGGACTTCAACCGAGGACCACTGGCCGAACTCGTTGTGAGCTAAGTCTGCCTCCAGCACGGCGGCGATCTGCCTCGCGTCCCGCCCATGAGGCTCGTCCAGGGGTTGTCGCGCGGCCGGGGGGGCGGGGGACCCCTTCCTGGGACCTACTCCCTCCCCCAACAAGACCCATTCAAGCGTCACGCCGGCAATCCCCCTGGCCTTGGCCTGCTTGACGATCACGTTGGCGACGTCGAGCGGGAACGCGTTTCGTTGCGGCCATTTCTTGACGGCGGCCTCAGTGACGGGCTTTCCCAGCTCTGCCGCTAACTGGCGATACGTCAATGAAATGCCATCCCAGGGAGAGAGAACGTCCAGGAGGATCGCCAACCGCGCCGCGGCGGGTCCCGCTTGGGGTCGTGTTCGGGCCTTGACAGAGGACTGTATGGCACGCATTAGGGTACTAAGGTGTCACGCATCACGGCCCCTGTCAAGACGAAGAACTAGGATTCTTTGGACTACGCCTCTGGCCCACCAAGTGACGGAGGAGCTGTGTTGAGACGCCCACGTTTGTTGCGGCTCGCGATCTTGCTTGCCCTCGCCGCATGCCGCGAGGTAGCGGCACCCGGCTCCCCCCTCAGCGTGCAGGGCGACGTGGTGAGCTCGAATCCGGGGATCCACCTTCTCCGGCAGTCGCCCGCCGCTCCGCGGCTCGAGACTTACCGGATCTCGTTCTGGGCGAGGCGTGGGACACAGACCTCGGTCTCGGTGCACTACCGCCGCGCACCGGGGCAGCGGTTCAGCGACGAGTTGCTGCGCTTCAGAATCCCGATCAATGGCCTCGTCGCCGGCGCCAATGGCGTGCCGCTGCAGCGGGGCGACTCGGTTCGCATCACTCTGACCATCGACACGGTCCTTTTCAAAGTGGACTTCCAGCCGTCCGGGGTGGTGTTTTCCAAGTCGTCCCCGGCTCAGTTGGCCATCTGGTATAAGAATGCCAACCCGGATCTGAACGGCGACGGCGTCGTGGACGCCACCGACGCCGAGCTGGAGCAACAGCTGGCGATCTGGTCCGAGTCCACGACGGACGCCTGGAGGCAACTGGCGTCGAAGCACGACCCGGCGCAGAAGCTCGTTGCCGCCGAGGTGCAACACTTCTGCGAGTTCGCAGTCGCCTACTAGGCGAAGGGGGAGCGCAGCGATGGCCAGTTCGTCACTCGTAGCGGACAAAGCGCAGGAGCTCGCCGCGGCGGGGCATCACGCCGAGGTCGTCGACTTCCTCGGCGCGCAGGAGCCGACGGAGATCGCGGATTCATCGAGCCTTGCCCTGTTGTACGGCACGGCGCATGCGCGGTTAGGGCACCACGATGAAGGACTGCGGTGGGTGGAGGCCGCGCTGAACAACGCGCGCCGAGGGGGCGAGCAGGCGGTCGAAGCGCGCGCGCTCAACGCGCGGGGTGCCATCGCGCTCGGCAGCGGCCGGATCGACGAGGCGGCGGACTACTGCACGCGCGCCCTCATGGTCGCGAGCTTGGACCGCGACGCGACCACCATCGGTCGCTGCTCGAATAACCTGGGAATCATCAGCAACGTGCGGGGGCGGCACGCTGAGGCGATCGGCTCCTGGGAGATCGCGCTGGCGGCGTACGAGCGGGGCGGATGGAACCTGGGTGTCGCCGAGTGCCGTCACAACCTGGGCATCGGCTATCGTCAGCAGGGGGCGCTCGATCGCGCGTTGACCGAGTCAGACCGGGCAGTCGCCGGAGCGGAAGCGGCCGGCGATGACACGCTCCGGGCGCTGGCGCTGCGCGGCCGGGCGGAGATCCGCATCATCCGCGGCGAGCTGGAGCTGGCGCGGCGCGAGCTCGATCAGGTGGGTGAGATCCGCAACCGCCTGCCCAACCCCATCAGCCAGGCTGAGGATGCGCGCGTGACCGCCGCGGTGCTGGCGGTGGAGGGCCGGCTGGCCGCGGCCGAGCAGGCGCTGCGCGAGGTGATCGCGCGGCCGGAAACGCACGAGCGGCCCCAGCTCCTGGCCGAGGCGACGCGGGACCTCGCGCTCCTGTTGCACCGGATGGGGCGGAACGCTGAGGCCCGAGCGGCGGCGCTGACGGCGAAGGCTGTCTTCACGCAGCTCGGAGCCGAGGCGGAACTCCGCGATTTGGCCAACCAGGAGTGGGACGGCGACTTCGCGGCCGAGCTGCGCCGGTCCCTGGAGCCGCTGCACGAGACGCAGGAGCTGGCCGACGCGGGACGCTACGCGGAGCTGGTCTCGTATCTGAGCCGGCGCCCGCAGGACGAGCTGGAGCAGTCTCCGATGCTCGCGCTGCTCTACGGCATCGCGCACGGCCGGCTCGGCCAGCTGGTCGCAGGCTGGCAGTGGGCCATGGTCGCGCTCTCACGCGCGCGGGTGGTGGGGGATCGGAAGCTGGAAGTGCGGGCGCTCAACGTGTGCGGCGCCATTGCGCTCGATGGCGGCGGGATCAATGAGGCCACGCACTTCTTCACCGAGGCGGAAGAGCAGGCGACGCAGGACAACGACATGGTCACCGTCGGCCGCTGCGCCAACAACCTCGGCATCATCGCGAACATGCAAGGAGACTACGGTCGCGCGGTCGCAGCCTACACTCACGCAATCGCCGCGTACCGGCAGGCGCACTACGACCGGGGCGTCGTCGAGGCGCAGCACAATCTCGGCATCACCTGCCGCGAAGAGGGACGGCTGGACGACGCGCTGCGGGCCGCCGATGCGGCCGTGGCAGGCGCCGAGCGGCTGGGTGACCACATGCTGGAGGCCCAAACCCTCGCGGGGCGGGCGGAGATTCAGACCGCGCGCGGCGAACACGAGCTCGCCGTGCGGGAAGCCGAGCGGGCGCTGGCCGCGCACCGCTGGCGCAAGGACGCCGTCCGGGAGACCGAAGACCTGCGGATCCTCGCCGTGGCCGAAGGCTTAGCGGGGAGAAGCGAAGACGCGGAGACCCTGCTGCGGCAGGTCATCAACCGCGCTTCGGAGCACCAGCGGCCGCTGCTCGTCGCCAGCGCGCAACGCGACCTCGCGCAGCTCCTGATCCACCGGGGCGACCGCGCGGCCGCGCGACAAATGGGACAGGCAGCGAGGGCGACGTTCGCGCGCCTGGGGGCGAAGGCGGAAATTCAGAAACTCGACGCCCTAGTGTAGCGGACTAGTCTCCGATCCTTCGCTACAAAAGCCGGCGAGGGAGCCTAGTCTCCGAAGTTCGCCAGCCGCACGTCCACCACATCCGGTAGCGTCTGCAGCTTGTCGAGCACTCCGTTGGTCAGCGCCTGATCGACATTGATGGCGGCGAGCGCGTCGCTCGCGGCTCCGCCGGCCTGGGCGGAGCGGCGCGCCTGGTGATAGCTCGCGATGTTGATGCCGGCGCTCCCCAGCGCAGACCCGACACGCCCGATCACTCCCGGGACGTCGCGGTTGCGGATGACCAGCATCCAGCCGTCCGGCGCGACGTCGACGTGATAATCGTCGATACGGATCACGCGGCCGTGGCTGCCACCGATCAGCGCACCGGCCACGCGGACGCGGCCGCGCGCCGTGTCGACCTTCACGCCGATCGACGTTTCGAACCCCGCTTCCGGCGCACCGGTGCGCATGCCGAGCTGGATGCCCTTCTCCTCCGCCAGCACCTGCGCGTTCACCAGGCTCACGGGCCCGGCATTCATCGCCGCGAGCAGCCCTTCGAGCGCGGAGACGAGGACCGGCCGCTGCGCGGCTTCTTCCTTGCCACCATAGGCGATCTCCACCGCCCTCACGGGGCCGTCCGCCAGCGCGAGGGCCAGGCGGCCGAGGCGGCGCGCCAGATCGAGCAGCGGTGCCAGGCGCCGCAGCAGATCGCCGCCCATGCCGGGAACGTTGATCGCGAACGACAGATCCCCGGCGACCAGCGACTCGCGCACCGCGGTGCAGATCTCCACCGCCACGCGCTCCTGCGCCTCCGCCGTGGAGGCCGCGAGGTGCGGCGTGAGGATCACGCGATCGAGCGCCCGCAGCGCCGAGTCGGCGGGGAGCGGCTCGACGGCAAAGACGTCGATGGCGGCGCCGCCGATGCGCTTCGCTTTGATCGCGTCGGCGAGGGCCACCTCATCCACGAGCTCGCCGCGCGCGGTGTTGATCAACACCGCGGTCGGCTTCATCAGCTTGAGGCGCTCGGCATCGATAAGGTGATGCGTCTGGTCGGTCAACGCGACGTGCAGCGTGACGACGTCCGCGGTGCGCAGCAGCGCCTCGAGCGGCAGCAGCCGGACGTGCATCTCCGTCGCGCGTTCCGGCGCAAGGTACGGATCGTGTCCGACGACCTGCATGCCGAACGCCCGCGCCAGCTGCGCGACGTGGCCGCCGATCCTGCCCAGCCCGACGACGCCCATCGTCTTGCCGCGGAGCTCCGTGCCCTCGAAGCGCTTGCGATCCCACTCGCCGCGCCGCATCGCCGCCGCGGCGTCCGATATCCGGCGCACCAGGGCGAGCAGCAGGCCCAGCGCATGCTCACCCGCACTGACGGTGTTGGCGCCGGGTGTATTCATCACGGCGATGCCGCGCCGCGTGGCGGACGGCACGTCGATCGTGTCGACGCCGGTGCCGGCGCGCGCCACCACCCGCAGGTGCGGCGCGCGCGCCATCAGGCTGGCGGTGACGCGCGTCTCGCTGCGGACGATGAGCGCATCCGCGGCGGCGATCGCGCGATCGAGCTCCGCCGGCTTGCCGGCGACGTCGACCACTTCGATGTCCGGTGTGTTGGAAAGCAAGTCGAGGCCGCTTTTTGCCACACGGTCGGCCACGACGACGCGCCACGTCATTCCAATGCCCGGCCGATCAGCGGCAACAGCTCATCCAGCGCCGCGACAGTGTGATCCCCCATGTGGCCGATGCGAATGGTCGCATCCTTCAGCGCCCCGTAGCCGGCGCCGATCGTCCACCCCTGCTGCTTCAGCGCGGCGACGACGTCCTTGGAATGCTTTCCCTCGGGGAGCCGCAGGCAGGAGACGGTCCAGCTGTGGCGCCCTTCACGCGGCAGGAACGTGACGCCCGTCTCGGCGCCCCACGCTTCGACGCGCCGGCGCATCGCGTCGTGACGCTGCCAGCGCGCTTCGATCCCGCCTTCGGCCTCGATGCGCCCGAGCTGCACCTCCAACGCGTAGAGCAGCGACACCGCCGGCGTGTTCGTCGGCTGGAACTTGGTGGTGGCGGTGAGGAAGCTGATGACGTCGAAGTACGCGCCGCGCTCCTCCAGCGTCCTGGCGCGCGCCACCAGGCGCTCCGATGCGACCCCCAGGGCCAGCCCCGGCGGCAGCGCCAGCGCCTTTTGCGACCCCGTGAAGACGAAGTCGAGCCCCCAGCGGTCAGTCTCGACCGGCAGCCCCGCCATCGAGGTCACCGCGTCGACGAGCAGCAGGACGTCGTCGAACTCCTTGATCACCTCGGCATACCCGGCGACATCTTGTAAAACCCCCGTGGATGTCTCGGAGTGCACGCAGGTGACCGCGTCCACCGGCGTGCGCTTCAGTGCATCGCGCAGCATGTCCGGCTCGACGGCGGCACCCAGCGGCACGTCGAGGCGGATGCACTCCTTGCCGCAGGCGCCGACGATGCTCGCGAAGCGCTCGCTGAACGCGCCGTTGACGAGCGACAGCGCGCGGCGCCGTACGCCGTTGCGCACCGCCATCTCCATGAAGCCGGTGGCGGAGTTGGTGCCGATGAAGACGGGACGCGTCGTTCTGGCGAGCAGTCCGAGTTTGGGCGCTACGTTCTGGAGCAGTTTCTCCATCCCCGACGAACGATGCCCGATCATCGGCCGGATCATCGCTTCGAGAACGTCGGGATGGACGTCGGTCGGTCCGGGAAGGAAGAATTTGCCGAAAGAAGGGACGGCGACAGCGTGAGTCGGAACGGATGCGGTCGACGTCATGCGGTGGCTCCCGCTCGTGCCAGCTCGTCGATAAGCCCGCCCGTCACGACCTCGCTCGTTTTCACGAGCCGCACGCCTTCCTCGCCCCACTCCTTGAGGAGGTGCTCGGCGACGTCGCGGTCGATGGGCTTCATCGCGTCCGTCACGGCGAAGAGCCGAACCTGAGGCCGGTGCCGGAGCAAGCCTTCGATGGCGTACTTGTCACACACGTCGAGGGCGACGCCGTAGAGCACGATGTCGTGCGGATTCAGCGCGTCGAGCACGGGCAGGACATTCGGATTGGTGAACACGTCGAACCGATGCTTGTGGAAGAGGATATCGCCACGATGGCTCTTGACCCGCGCCGCCAGCGCGGCCGCATCCTGCGGCTCGGGCTCGATCACGAGGGGATCGCGGAGCGTCGTCTCGGGAATCTTGTGCTGCCCCGGCGTGCCGCGCAGGCAGTGCGGCGGGAAGGTCTCCTTCCAGTCGGGCGTGGCCGAGATCTCGGGGTGTTCGCGGACATGGTCATCCGCACTTGCGACAATGGCAATGCCATGCCCATGCGCGTAATCGGTGAGCTTCCGGAGATTGGGAATGAGCTGCTCGGCGTCCGGCACGTACAGCTTGCCGTCCGCCTTCATGAAATCGTATTGCGTGTCCACGTCCCAGAAAATCACGCGGGGCATGAATCTACTCCTCT
>QHUQ01000153.1 GCA_003221985.1 Gemmatimonadota bacterium
GGTCGAGCGCGAACTGCCGGATGAGCTGCTCACAGACGACCGGATCGGCGGCTTCGCCGGGTTGGCCCGCGCAGGGCTTTCCCGGAGCAGCGTGAATCAGGATGAAGACGAACGTGACGACGGCGACGATGATGGCGACGGATGCGACGAGGCGCCGCACGAGCCACATCCCGCCCACCGCCGTCACCTAGCGCTCCACGCGGTCTCGATCGATCAGCCGGTCGGGAGGGATGCGCCAGGTGCGCAGCAACGCCGCCCATGAGTCGGGGCGGATCTGCACGTTGTCGAAGCGGTTGTGCACGGCGGCGACGTTCTCGAGGGCATACAGGAAGATGCCGGGGGCGTCGGCGTTGATCGTCTCCATCGCGGCCTTCCACAGCGCCCGCGCCCGCTCGCGCGTGGGCGCCGCGATCGCGAGATCGACGAGCCGCTCGAACTCGGCATTGTAATAGCGGCCGAAGTTGGAACCGCCAAAGCCGGCGCGCGTCCACGTCTGCGTGATCCCGGAGCCGGGCGACGGATCGTTGCCGCGCGACAGGACCGACGTGTCGAACTTCCCGGAACTGAGTCGCTCGTTGACCACGCTGAACTCGAGCTCGTCGATGTCGGTCTGGACGCCGATCGCGCGGAATTGCTCCTGCAGCAGGCGCGCGTACTGGCGCCGCAACACGCTCGTGGTCGGCACCAGAATGTGGAACGCGAGCGGCTGGCCGTTCTTGTCGCGGATGCCGTCGCCGTCGTGGTCGCGCCAGCCGTGGGCGTTGAGAATCCGCGCGGCCTGCGCCGTATCGTTGGGAAGCTGCCGGATCTCCGGATCCCAGATTCCCAGCAGCGACGACATCGGCCCCGGCGGGACTTTGCCGAGATCGCCCAGCGTACTCTTCACCAGACTGGCGCGGTCCACGACCATGCTGAGCGCGCGGCGCACGTCGCGGTCCGCAAAGATCGGATTGGGCTTCGAGGTATCGCCGTTGGCCCGCAGGTTGAAGCCGAGATAGGTGTAGACGTTGCCACGGAACGGGTAGATCGTGAGCTGTTTCGCGGCCCGTGCCCGCTCGACGTTGTCCGGCGTGACCAGCTGCTCGCGGACATCCGCCTGATCGGCGATGACTTGCTGGACGGCAACCTGGAGGTTGGGCGTGAAGCGCCAGATCAAACGCCGGATCGGTGGCCGGCCGAGAAAGAACGTCGAATCGGCCACGAGCTCGAGCGACTGCGCCGCCTGCCAGCTGACGAAGCGGTACGGGCCGTCGCCGACCGGCTGCCGGCCGAAGGGCGCCGTTTTCCACTGATCCCGGGGCACCGCTCGCAGCAAATGCGCCGGCAGGATGCGCATGTGGTACACCGCGTCGTAGAACATCTCGGGATAGCGCTCGTGGAAGCGGAACACCGCGGTCGACGCATCCCGCTGCGTGACGCTGGCGATGCGCCGCAGCTTGGGGCGGAACGGCGAGCCGACGGCGGAGTCCGTGTACGCGTTGAACGTGAACTCGACGTCCGCCGCGGTCACCGGCTGGCCGTCCTGCCAGCGGGCGCGCGGGTCGAGATGGAACACCAGCGTCAGCGGTCCGTCCCACTCCCAGCGCTGCGCGAGCAGCGGCTGGAAGTCTTCATCGCCGATGGTGTTGGTCGACATCCCCACGTCCGCCAGCTTCAGGAACAGCTGCTCGCCGATGTCGCCCGCGACGACGTTTTCGCTCGACGGCGGCAGCAGAGTGGGGGGCTCGGCGACCGCGGCGTTGATCAGCGTCCCGCAGTAGGCGCCGGTGCATCCGCCGCGACGTTCGCATCCCGCGAGCGTGACGACGGCAAGAACGACGAGGACTTGGAATGGAGCGCGCCGTGGCATGGCGCTTAACATTTCACTCGGCGGCCAGCGACGCCAGATGGCTCCAGTTTCCGACCACGGCGTCCGCCACTTCGTCGAAGCTCACCGGTCGTTTGAGTACCGCCGCCAGCGTCGTTTCCCCGTTGGAAGAAGAAGGTTGGGTCCCGTCGAGCAGAATCGATCCGTGCTGCAGGAACGCGTCGCCGCGGCGTACCTGGGCGGAGCCGACGAGCTTGCGGTCCTGGACGAGGATCTCGCCGCCGACGGAGGATGCGAAGCAGGCGGCCGGACGGCCGGGCGGCCGGACGGCCGGAACGTTGGCCAGCACTGCTTCGACTCCCAGCGTGCGCAGCGCGATTGCCAGCCGTCCGTGGATCTCCCGGTACGCCCCGCGCAGCGAGCCAAACAGCGCTATCGGTGCCGCGACGGCGTAGGTGACTTCGTGTTCGTGCCACACGGCCTGACCGCCAGTCGGTCGCCGTACAACGGGGACGCCCTCGCGGACGAGATTCTCCATCGACTGGTTGCGACCCACTGAGAGCGTCGGGGGATCCCACCGGTACAGTCGAAGAAACGCGCGCTGCGATCGAGCGGCATCGTCGAGCAGTGCCTCGTCAATCGCCATGTTCTCGACGCCCGCGTGCCCGTGGGCATCGATCATCAAGGTCCACAGGCCGTCAGACTTCAGCGTACGCTTCCACGGGCGGGCAGGTACACACCAGGTTCCGGTCTCCAAACGCGGCATCGATCCGGCCGATCGGGGGCCACACCTTGTGGTCACGCGTCGCCGCCGTCGGGAACCCGGCGCGTTCGCGCGCGTACGGCCGGTCCCAGGTGTCGACCAGCAGGTCGGCGAGCGGATGCGGGGCGTGCTTCAGCAGGTTGCTTTCCCGGTCGGCTTCGCCGTTCTCGATCTCGCGAATTTCACCGCGAATGGCGATCAGCGCGTCCACAAAACGGTCCAGCTCCACCTTCGGCTCGCTCTCCGTCGGCTCGACCATCAGGGTCCCGGCCACAGGGAAGGAGACCGTCGGCGGATGGAAGCCGTAATCGATGAGTCGTTTGGCAATGTCCTCGACATCCACGCCGGCGGACGTCTTGAACGGCCGGGTGTCGATGATGCACTCGTGGGCGACGAGTCCCTGCTGTCCCGCATACAACAGCTCGTAATGCCCACCCTCCTGCAGCCGACGCGCGATGTAATTGGCGTTGAGGATCGCGACTTTTGTCGCGAGCGTCAGGCCGTCGCGTCCCATCATGGCGATATAGGCCCACGAGATCGGCAGGATCGACGGGCTACCCCACGGGCCCGCCGACACCGTACCGGCGCTTGCGGCGAGCGGCACGCCGACGTCGATCACCGGATGCGTCGGCAAATGCGGCGCCAGATGCTCGGCGACACCGATGGGCCCCATGCCGGGACCACCGCCGCCGTGCGGGATGCAGAACGTCTTGTGGAGATTCAGGTGGCACACGTCGGCGCCGATGTCGCCCGGCCGGCACAGGCCTACCTGCGCATTCATGTTGGCGCCATCCATGTAGACCTGCCCGCCATGCTGATGCACGATCTTGCAGATCTTCTTGATGGATGCCTCGAACACGCCATGCGTCGATGGATAGGTCACCATCAGCGCGCCCAGCGTGGCGGCGTGCGCTTTCGCCTGGGCTTCGAGATCGGCGACGTCGATGTTCCCCTGCTCGTCGGTCTGCACCACCACGACCTGCATGCCGGCCATGACGGCGCTGGCGGGGTTCGTGCCGTGCGCCGATTGCGGGATCAAGCAGGTCGTGCGATGCGCCTCGCCACGGTGCTGGTGGTAGGCGCGAATCACGAGCAGCCCGGCAAACTCCCCCTGCGAGCCGGCATTGGGTTGCAGCGACACCGTGGCAAAGCCCGTGATCTCGGCCAGCCATGCTTCGAGCTGGCGGAACAGCGTGGCGTAACCCTGCGCCTGCGCGCGCGGCGCGAAGGGATGCAGGCGATTGAAGCCGCGCCAGGTGATCGGGATCATCTCCGTCGTGGCGTTGAGCTTCATCGTGCACGAGCCGAGCGGGATCATCGCCGCCGTCAGCGACAGATCGCGATCTTCGAGCCGCTTGAGGTAGCGCAGCATCTCCGTTTCGGAGTGGTGCGTGTTGAAGACCGGGTGCTACATCGGTCAAATCGGCGTCGGTCACCGTTTCGTCGAGCGCGACGCCGATCCGGGTCTGCGACACCGTGCGCAGATTGATCTGCTTCACGCGGGCGGCGTCGATGATCCGCGGCAGCACCTCGGCCGGGACCTCGACCGCGACCGTGTCGAAGAAATGCGGATAAGCGATGCCGTACCCCAGCTTTTCCAGGGCGGCAGCCAGCGCTGTCGTGTACGCGTGCACGCGGCGCGCGATGCGGCTCAAGCCCTTGGGCCCGTGGTAGACCGCGTACATCGCGGCAACGACGGCGAGCAGCACCTGCGCGGTGCACACGTTGCTCGTCGCCTTCTCGCGCCGGATGTGCTGCTCGCGCGTCTGCAGTGCCATCCGCAGTCCGGTCCGGCCGGCGCGATCCTTGGAGACGCCGATGATGCGGCCGGGCAGGTGGCGCTTGAACTCGTCGCGCGTGGCGAAGAACGCCGCGTGAGGGCCGCCGTAGCCGAGCGGCACGCCGAAACGCTGCGAGTTGCCGACCGCGATGTCGGCTCCCCATTCCCCGGGAGGCGCGAGCAGCGTCAGCGCGAGGAGATCGGTGGCGGCCGTGACGAGGGCACCCGCGGCGTGCGCTTGTTCACACAGCGCCCGAAAGTCACGGATGGCGCCGTCGGTTGCGGGATACTGCAGCAGCGCGCCGATCACGTTGCCCTGGTGGAAATCGAATTGGTCGGGCTCGGTAACGACGACGTCGAGGCCGCGCGCCGCGGCCCGCGTCCGCACCACCGCGATCGTCTGCGGATGGCAATTCGCGTCGACGAGGTACACGAGCTTCCCCTCGTGCTTGGACACCGCCTCGGTCAGATGCATCGCCTCGGCGGCGGCGGTGCCCTCATCGAGCAGCGACGCATTGGCGATTTCGAGGCCGGTCAGGTCCGATACCATCGTCTGGAAGTTGAGCAATGCCTCGAGCCGGCCCTGTGCGATCTCCGCCTGGTACGGCGTGTAGGCCGTGTACCAGCCGGGATTCTCCAGCACGTTCCGCTGAATCACGGTCGGCGTGATGCAGTCGTGGTATCCCATTCCCAGGTAGGAACGGAACACCTGGTTTTGGGCCGCCAGCAGGCGCAGCTCCTCGAGCGTTTCCTCCTCCGTCTTCGCGGCGGGAGTCCGCAGCGGATCACGCAGGCGGATATCGGCGGGGACGACCGCGTCGATGAACGCATCGAGCGAGTCGTACCCCAGCGTGCTCAGCATCGCCGCCTGGTCCTCGGGCGACGGGCCGATGTGCCGGTCTTGAAATAGATCCCAGTTGGTGGCGTTCATGTTACGCGAGCGTGTGCGATTCCCCGGGCGACAGGATGGTGACGGCAGCCCTGCTTCCCACCTGACGCCGGAATTCCTCCGGGTCGGCGCGAATCAGGTCCCACGTATTGTAGTGCATTGGAATAACGTCCTTGGGTTTCACGAACTCCACCGCGCGCACGGCGTCCTCGATCCCCATCGTGAAGTTGTCGCCGATCGGCACGAGCATCAGATCGACGCGGCCGGCGAGCAGCTGCATCTCGAGCGTGAGCGCGGTATCACCGGTATGATAGACCGTCCTGCCGCCGATCGTCACGACGACGCCGGCGGGATTGGTCGTGTACCTGCCGGTCTTGTCCCCTTCGACCCGGCCGCCGTGGAAAGCCGGCACCAGCTTCACCCTGCCGAACGGAAACTGGTGCGCTCCCCCGATGTGCATGCCGTGGCTCGTCGCGCCCTGATCGGCGCAGAACTGTGCCAGCTCGTAAGTGGCGACGATCGTCGCCTTGTGGCGTTGGGAGAGCGCCACCGCATCACCCAAATGATCGCCGTGGCCGTGCGACAGCAGAATGGCGTCGAGCTTGGGGAGCTTGTCGGGTCCGATGTCGGCGGCGGGATTACCGGTGAGGAATGGATCGATGATGACGCGCTTACCGTCCCGCTCCAAGACGAAACAGGCGTGCCCGTGGAATGTCGCTTTCACTCTCCCACATGCTTCGCGTACGCGTCGGCGCGGAGCAGCCCCTCCAATTCCTTGGGATCCTTGATCTTCACCTTGACCATCCAGCCCTTGCCGTACGGATCGCGGTTCACGAGCGCCGGGTCCTGCTCGAGTGCCTTGTTCGCCTCGACGATGCTCCCGGCGACGGGCGAGTATAGCTCGGACACTGCCTTCACGGCTTCGATGGTCCCGAAGGTGTCACGTTGCTTGAACGCGGCCGCGGCTTTGGGGAGCTCGACAAATACCACGTCTCCCAGTTCGCCCTGCGCGTAGTCGGTAATGCCGACCTCGACGACCTGCGGGTCATCGCTTGCCCGCACCCACTCATGGTCCTTCGTGTAGCGGAGGTCCTTCGGAATGCTGGACATGGGACGGGAGCCTACAACAGGTCCGCTCGGGGCGCCAGCCCCGCGCCATCTTCTTCGCTGAGTGCGACGCGGTCGTAACCCCAGGGCCGCAAATCGAGCCGCACCGCCACCGGATCGGGATCGGGAGAGAGGTGGTAGAGCCGGCAGGGCCGGGGCGGGACGGCTCGCTCCCAGGCGGAGCGAGCGCCGTCGGCGGCGGCAGCAGTCGCGACGATCGAGAGCGGCGCCCTCGCCCGCAATGCTTTCGGGAGCGCCTTCACGGTCACGTGCTCGACTCGCATGCCCGCATCGGAGTAGCGGCGCTCGATGGCGTGCAGCACCGCAGCGGAGTCCCTCCCGTCCGTGGCGCACAACAGCAGCGTCTGACCGGGTGCCTCGTCCTGGACGCCCGTCCTCGCGGCCCGTTTACGCAGCTCGACAAACACCGCCTGCGCCTGCGCCTCGAGCTGTGCGAGCGTCCCGGCGTTCTCGATGACGTGCCGGCTCCGGGCGCGCTTCCGCTCGGCCGACATCTGAGCCGCGATCATGCGGTCGGCGTCCTCGTTCGACAGGCCGCGCCGCGTACGTAAGCGCGTGCGCCGCAACGCCACGGGGGCGTCCACGAGCACCACGGCGTCGAACTGCGCGGGATCGAGGACTTCGAACAGCAGCGGAATGTCGTTCACCCATCGGGGGCGAGCACATCGGCCCCGAACCGTTTCGCGATGGCCGCCAGGACGGCGCTGCCGGGCGCCTGCGCCTCGCGCGCGAGCGCGTCGGCGTCGATGACGGTGGCTCCCCATTTCTTGAAGAGCTCCACCACTGTCGATTTGCCAGCGGCGATGTTGCCGGTGAGGCCGACGTTTAACACGGAGCAGGGAGCACGGAGCAGGGAGCAACAAAGAACACGGGATCGTACTGCTCCGTGCTCCGTGCTCGGTTACAGAAGGGCAGTCTGATCCTCATCCTGCCTCGGAACCCGATGGCAGTGCCTGCACCGTGCCTCATAGCTCTCCCGCCCCCCCACCATGATGATCGGACTGTCCCACAGCGCGGGCTTGCCGTTGACGAGCCGTTGATTGCGGGTGGCCGGACCGCCACAGACGACGCAGATCGCCTGGAACTTGTCCACCACCTCGGCGATGCACATCAGCGTCGGCATGGGCCCGAACGGCAGCCCGCGGAAATCGACGTCGGTGCCGGCCAGAATCACTCGCACGCCGCGATCGGCGAGGCGGTTTGCCAGGTCGACAATGCCGTCGTCCAGGAACTGGGCTTCGTCCACCGCGACGACTTCCGTGGTGTCGCGCAGCCGGCGCGCGATCTCTTCGGCCGAATCGACCGGCTCCGCTTCCACCGTCACGCCGTCGTGCGAGGAGACGGAGAAGAGCCCGGCGTAGCGCGCATCTAGATGCGACTTAAAGACTTGCACTTGCTTACGGGCGATCACGGCGCGGCGCACGCGGCGGATCAATTCCTCGGACTTGCCGCTGAACATCACGCCGGCGATGACTTCAACCCACCCTGGACGATTGGCTTGTTGGAACATGGGCCCTCACGTTACACGGCGACCGCCCCGCTCAGCAACGCCGTTCCGGGGTGGGGTGGGTCGAGAAAGTCCAGCAAACTTGCGGATTTCCGGGGGATATCCCATAGTTGTTCAGCATCTATGCGGGTTTCCGCGCCCCCCCTTCAAGGAGATCGCAGTGAACAAGGCAGAGCTCACCTCCGCGTTGGCAATGCGCACGAAGATGTCGAAGGCTGATGCTACGCGCACGGTTGAAGCACTGTTCGACGACAAGGGCATCATCGCCTCGGAGTTGAAGAAGGGCTCCAAGGTGCAGATCACGGGCTTCGGCAATTTCGAGGCACGCAAGCGCGCCGCAAGGATGGGTCGCAACCCGAAGACGGGCGGCGTCATTCAGATCAAGGCGTCGATTGCCCCGGCATTCCGCGCCGGGAAACAGCTCAAGATGGCGGTGAACAACAAGAAGTAGCCGGCGTCAACCCCGATCGGGCCGTGCGGCGATCCGGCGTCCGCGGATCGAGACGCCCGTGAGACGCCGCACGGCTTCATCGGCGACCTGCGCAGCGACTTCGACCAGCGAAAACGTTTCCCGCACGTCGATCTTCCCAATCTGACCTTTCTGAAGGCCTACTTCCTTGATCAGCGCTCCCACGAGATCCTTCGCGCTCGCGCGATCTTTTGTCCCCACCGTGACGAATACTTTTGCCCATCCGGCTTGCGCCGGCTCGAGAGGTTTTGCGCTGACGGCTGTCGGCTGACGGCTGATGGCGAGCAGTGCCCCCGCGACCAGCGCCGGATCATGGTCTTCGAACAACGGCGCAAGCACCGCCAACTCGGCGTCGACGTCGCCCTGGGCCAGCCGCGCAGCGATCTGCCCTCGCAGTTCCGCATGACGATCCTGCGCGCGGTCGGCCGCTGAGGGAAGGGCGAGCGGCGTGAGCTTGGCGATCGAGCGGAGATACGGGATCTGAGCCGCCAGTGCGAGCACCACGGGCTGACCGGTGGATGCAGCGACCAGCGCCTGCATCTCATCACGCGCCGGCAGCACGGCGGCAATGACGGCGTCCGCATCGGCGGGAACGTCGATTGCGCCTCCCGTCCAGACATAGGGCCGCATCGCGCGCAGCGCGTCGACGACATCCCGTAACGCCGCAGCACGGCGCGCCGCCGAGATCACGGCGTAGCGCGCGGAGCCGACCGGGCCGAGGGGTTTGCCATCGGGATCGAGCGGCAGATTGCCGATGACGTCGGCGCGGCGGGCGTGCCGCTCCAGGAACTCACCGAGGGTGGGAGGAGTCCAGCTGAGGATCACGCGCCGAGCGGCGGCGGCTTCGGCGAGCAGCGTGTCGAGCTCGGCGGCGAAGCTTTCCGGCCAGGCGACGACGACCGTCTCGACGGTCTCGAGTTTGAGCGCCGATCGGGCGACCAGCGCGCCGAGCTCGGCGGGGGATCCCGCCAGGACGCCCACCCGCCCTTCCTTAAGAAGGGCCGCGGTGCGCGCGACGCCGGTGACGGCGTGGGCACGAAGCTCGGCGGGCGCGGCGTCGGCCCACAGTACGGCCTGCTCATGATCTGCACAGACCACGATCGCGCGGGGGTCCATCAACTCCCACGCCTTTCCCGCACGCTCCACCGCGGGAGGGGTCACGACCACGACATGCCGCACACGAGCCTCGATTGTCAAAGGATGCTAGTTTTTGCGCTGGTGAAAGCTACTCTCTCGGCTCTGTTTCTTCTATGCGCCGCTTCGCTCGGGGCACAAACGCAGCGTCCTCGCGCGCGCGACATCGGCATCATCGTCGGCTCCATCCCCACCGGCCCCCTCAACGCCATCACTGACGTCGCCGGCGTGCGCGTGGGGCACACGACGATCGCCCGCGGCGACTCGATCAACACCGGGATCACCGCGATCCTCGCGCACGGCGGTAATCCGTTCCGCGAAAAGGTCCCGGCGGCGATCGTGGTCGGGAACGGGTTTGGGAAACTCGCCGGCTCGACGCAGGTGAATGAGCTGGGGGAGCTGGAGTCGCCGATCGTGTTGAGCTGTACGCTGTGCGTGCCTCGCGCCGCCGACGCCGTGCTGACCTGGCTGCTCGCGCTGCCCGGCAACGAGGACGTGCGCTCGGCGAACCCCGTGGTGGGCGAGACCAACGACGGCTTTCTGAACAACATCCGCGCGCGGCCGATCACGGAAGCCGACGTGCTGGCCGCCATTCGCGGCGCGGCCGCGGGTCCGGTGACCGAGGGCGCCGTTGGCGCGGGGCGAGGCACGGTGGCGTTTGGATGGAAGGGCGGGATCGGGACGTCGAGCCGGAAGCTCGCGGCGCAGTCCGGCGGTTGGACGGTGGGAGTGTTGGTGCAGACGAATTTTGGCGGCGACCTGCGAATCGATGGCGTGCCGATTGAGATTCGAGTAGGGGCGCAGCATGCTGCGCCCCTACCACAAAACGGTGACGGCTCGATCATCATGGTCGTCGCAACCGACGCGCCGCTCGATCACCGCCAACTCGAGCGGGTTGCTCGGCGTGCGCTTGCCGGTCTCGCACGAACCGGCAGCAGCATGTCGAGCGGTTCCGGTGATTATGTGATCGCCTTTTCGACCGTCCGGCCGTCCGGCCGTCCGGCCGTCATCGCCGAGGATGCGCTGTCACCGCTATTCCAGGCGACCGCCGATGCCACGGAGGAAGCGATCTACAATTCCTTGTTGCGCGCCGAGACGGTAAGGGGCTATCGTGGCGTCGTGCGTGCCCTTCCCGTCGACTCCACCATCATGATCCTCCAGCGTCATGGAGTCATCCCGCGATGACCGACGGTCTATCGCCCAACCTGCAGCATCTCGAGACGTCCGCGACCATTGCCATTTCCGCGGAGGCCAAGCGGCGCAAAGCCGCGGGGGAGGACGTCATCGACCTGGGGGCGGGGGAGCCCGATTTCCCGACGCCGCCGATACCCGCCGAGGCGGGCATTCGCGCGATCAAAGACGGCAAGACCCACTATTCGGCGAATGAAGGGATTCTGGAGCTGCGCGCCGCGGCGGCGACGCATCTCTCGCTGCTGTCGGGCGGCCGCCCCGTGAACGCCGATCACATCGTCGTGTCCAACGGCTCCAAGCAGTCGCTGTTCAACGCCTGCTTCACCCTGTTCGGCCCGGGCGACGTCGTTGCGATTCCGGCACCGGCCTGGGTGTCGTATCCGCAGATCGTGCACCTGGCGCGCGCCCGACCCGTGATGATCGCCGGGGACCCTGAGTGGAGCCTCAAGGCCAGCGTGAAGGATCTGGAGCGGATGCTGCCGGGTGCCGCCGGCCTGATTCTCTGCTCCCCCTGCAATCCGACGGGCGCCGTCTACACGCACGCCGAGATTCGCGCCATCGCGCAGTGGGCGCACGCCAAGAAGGTGTGGGTGATTGCCGACGAGATCTATCGGCGCATTCACTACGGCACCGGCCCCGCGCCGTCGTTCCTGGATCTGCCCGACGAGCTGCTGGAGCGGGTCGTCCTCATCACCGGGGTCAGCAAGACGTACGCGATGACCGGTTGGCGCATCGGCTTTGCGCTCGCGCCGGCCAGGATCGCGAAGGCGATGGCGGCGCTGCAGTCACACACGACGACCGGGGCGAATCACCCCGCCCAGTTCGCCGCCGCGGCCGCGCTCGGCGACGAGCGCGTGGAACAGGACGTCCAGCGCATGGTGGGCGAGTTCCGCAAGCGCCGCGACCTCGTCGTGGCCCGCTTCCGCCAGGACCTGCCCGGAGTCGAGTTCGTCGACCCGCTCGGCGCCTTCTACTTCTTCTTTAGAGTGGATTCGTTCGGCAAAATCACCGGAACCGATTTTTGTACTCGGCTCATTACCCAAACAGGAGTCGCGCTGGTTCCGGGGGCTGCGTTCGGCGACGACCGGTGGGTGCGACTTTCTTATGCCGCGGCTACGGACTCAATAAAGCAGGCTTTGGATCGAATCGTGAACTTCGCGCGGAAACTGGGAGACTAGAGCTTCGCAGGCCGGTGAGATAGTACTTCAATTCCGTTTTCCGTCATCAAACAGTCATCTTCGATTCGTACGCCGAACTTGTTGAGCTGGTAAATCCCCGGCTCATCCGTAAACACCATCCCCGGCTCGATCCGCGTCTCGTTGCCTTCCACCATATAGGGCGCCTCATGGCCGTCCATCCCCATGCCGTGCCCCAGGCGGTGGGTGAAGTACTGGCCGTAGCCACCATCGGTGATGACTTTGCGGGCGGCGCGGTCCAGCTCCTGACACTGCGTGGTGAACGGTTTTCCCGTTTCGATCGCCGCGGTCTGCGCGTCGTGCACGAGGTTGTAGACCTTCTTGAACTCGTCGGAGGGCGCATCGCCGAACCAGATCGTGCGCGTGATATCGGACGTGTAACCCTCGATGCGCGACCCCGCGTCGATGAGGACCACGGTCTCGCGCGTGAGCTGACCAGCCGAAGGGCCGCCGTGCGGCAGCGCGCTGGATGGTCCGAACTGGACGAGCCCGCCGCCCGGTGAGCTGCGGTTAGCCATTTCCCGGGACAGGGTGGTGGCCACGTCCCGCTCGGTCATGCCGGCCGCCAGCTGGGAGAACGTCGCCGCGATCGACGCCTCGGTAGCGGCGATGGCGCGCCGGATCAGCGCGATTTCCTCGGGACTCTTGATGATGCGGAGCCGTTCAGTCACCACACTGCCATCGGAGAACTTCCAGCCACCGAGCTTGTCTTCCAGCTGCAGGAAGCTTTGGTAGGAAGTCGAGGGCTCGACCGCGACCGTCCCGTTGCGATGCGGGGGCTTCATCTCGCGCCCGGCGGTTTTCACCAGTCCCCACGGATCGTGCGACTCCTCCCAGCCACGCACGTCGTCGATCGCGGTATTGCGCTTGATGCGCTCGACCTCGAAAGACGGGCAAATCAGCGCTGCCTTCCCGGTCACCGGTATCATCAGCAGGATGAGCCGTTCGGAACGGCCCGGGTTGTAGCCGGTGAGGTATTGAAAATTGGTGCTGGGCTCGGCGACGTAGAGATCGAACTTGTGGGTCTTAAGCTCGGCCTGGAGCTTCTCGATGCGCTGGGCGAAGACCGCGGGGCCGAGCGTCGGATTCTGGGAATGTGGAATGCGAAATGCGGAATGCGAAATGGACTCATATGCGCCATTTCGCACTCCGAATTCCGAATTTCGCATTAGGGTGCCCACCGCCACCGTTCCAGCAACCGTGAGGAACTCGCGCCGTTCCATCGTGCAGCTATATTACCCGTGCCTTACTCGCGCGGGAAGGCGCTGAGAACTGCATGCACTTCGAAGCACGCATCGAACCGCTGAACGGAAAACTTCCCAAGGTTTCGTACCGCTGGGACCCCGAGACCGACATCCTGACCGTCGCGTGCAAAGGTGTCCCGAAAGGGAACGGGATGAACGGCACGGTGGATCTCGAAGGTGGGGACGGCTCCTTTGTCGTGATCGACGTCGCGGGTGGCGCATTGCGCGGCCTCGACGTCGTGACGTGGCCGGATGACGTGCGGACCGTTGCCTCGCTCGCGGCCCCGGCTGCGTCGAAAGAGGGCCAGGTCACTTTTCCCGACCGCCGGTCGCAACCGGGCGTGGCGGCCGTGGAAGTCGATACGCCGCTCACCGTCGACAAGAATCAGGCCGAGTCGGTTTTTCACATCCGCGTGGGACGTCAGAAACCCACGACGGTCGTGCGTGTGGCCGATCACATGCTGGTGGAGATGGACAAGCAATCGCGGCTCGCCGGACTCTGGCTGCTGGAAGTCCCGCCGTTCCCCAACGTCGAAGCTACAGCGTAGTGGACGAACGATTCGAGCGCTACGTCACCGAGCTGTTCGCCGCTGAAGACCCGATTCTCTCGAAAATCCGCGCCCGGCACGCCGCGGAGAATCTGCCAGCCATCAACGTCTCGCCCGAAGAAGGAAAGCTGCTGTACGTGCTGCTCTTCGCGATCCAGGCGAAGCGCGTGCTGGAGATTGGCTCGCTCGGCGGCTACAGCGGCGTCTGGCTCGCGCGCGCGTTGCCTCCAGGGGGCGAGCTGACGACGATTGAAAAAGACCCCAAGCACGCGAAAATAGCCCGCGAATCGTTCGATCTCGCCCGCCTGCACGGCCGCGTGCAGCTCATCGAAGGATCGGCGCTCGACGTGCTACCGCGGCTGCCGCCCGGCTTCGACGCGGTTTTCATCGACGCCGATAAAGAACCGCTTCCCAAGTATTTCGAGTGGGGCATGAACCTGCTGCGGCGCGGCGGCCTGTTGCTGTGCGACAACGCGTTCTTTCACGGAGCGGCGATCGATCCCAACGATCGGTCTCCCAATGCACTCGGCGTGCGGGCGTTCAATGAGCTCGCCGCGCACGATCCACGCCTAGTCGCGACGATCATCCCCGTGCGAGATGGGCTGGTTATCGGCGTGAAGACGAAGGACAGCGCATGACGTGGTGGCAAGCACTCATCGCTGCGGGCGCCGTGCCCGGCAGCGGCCGCAAGGGTGACGAGCCCGCGGCCGCAGATCACGCCGACCTGGTGGAAGGGACGGAACTCCAGGCCTATTCCGTTGGGCCCGCGCAGATCCCCGCGGAAGTGTCCTTCCTCAACGGGATCGAGCGCTGGAGCGTGGTCGCCTACGACGGCGTCGCGCCGATCGTCAGTGCCTTCGTGGCGGCCGCCGTGCGGCGCCGCGATAAAAACGGCGTTCTCCACACCACGTCCGAGCGCACTCGCGCCTTTGCGATCGCCCCGCTCGAGCGCATGAGTCCCCCGCTTCGCGAGATCCTGGAGCACTCCGGGCGGGACGCTGACGTCGAACCAATGGACGGGGAGCTGGTGGGCCAGCCGGCGCGCTATCTCGAACAGGTCGAGTCCACCGTCCGCCGCGTGCGCGCGCACCTCGAGCGTGAGCTCGCCGAGGCGTGCATCGACAAGCTCGGCGCCGCTGAGTGGCTGGTCCTCGACGGCCTCCTGTCTCGCTCGCCCGCCGTGGCCCGGCATCCGCGCGCGCTCGGCGTGATCAAGAGTCATGGCGCGCAGTTTCTGGAGGGCAGGGGACTTGAGCGCGCGTTGACGCTGCCGGCCGGTTACCGGACGTCTGTCTTTGCCGTGCGCGGCGGTCACACGCGCACGGAAGTGTATTCCTGGTACCTGCGACTCTGGCCGTGGGAAGGGAACGACTTGTTCTACGGGCTGCTGCGGATCGAAGCACGCGCGCACCCCGACACGGTGGCGCGAGCGTCGGAGTTGAGCGGCTGGCTGTTCGCCGAGCGCGCGCCGCTCGCGACACCGGCCACACGCTGGGACCGGCTGTTGTATCCTTTACACCAGGTGGAAGTATACCTGAAAGCCCTAGCGCCCCCCCTCCGGGACATTCGGTTGCAGCGCGCGTCACGGCTGCCCAGGACCGGCACGTGATCGCGCGTCCGGATGCCACTGCCATCGGCCGCGTCGTCGCCACCGAGCTGAAGCCGTCGACGCCGCACCAATTCCATTTCTGGACTGCGACCGATACGACGATCGGGATTGGTGCGATCGTGAAAGTCGGGGGAAAGGGGACGGGGGACGAGGGAAGGGTTGTCTACGGTGTCGTGACCGAAGGATTCGCCTATTCCGACCTGGCGACTCCGTTGCATGACGTCGTCGGCGCCGAAGGTGATCCCACGCGAGCGGCCGACGCGCCCACCGCCCGGCAGCAGATCCGTTATTGGACGGCTGCGGTGCTGCGTCAGACCCCTGAGGAACCGTTGCAACCCGTGCCGCTGGGGCAGGTCTTCGTGGCCGATGATACGGACGTCGCGCAGGCGCTCCGCATGGATGCGTTCCTCTATTCGGCGACGCCCACGGCCATCCCCGTCGGTCTTTATACGTCCGCCGGCCGCGACGCGCCGGTGTATCTCGACGCCGATTTCCTGCTCGGCCCCGAGGCCGCGCACCTCAACATCTCGGGGGTCTCAGGGTTAGCGACGAAGACGAGCGCGGTCGAGTTCCTGCTCGCCTCGATCTTCGCGCACTTTCCGGCGCACAAGGGCCGCGTCGCCGCGGTCTGCTTCAATGTCAAAGGCCCCGATCTCTGCTTTCTCGATCAACCGGGCGACCTGAGCGACGAAGATCGGCACCGCTACGAGCGCCTCGGCGTGCCGTCCACGCCGTTCGAACGCGTGCGGCTGTATGCGCCGCTGAAGGCGGATGGGGTGAATCTGAACACGCTGCGCACGCATCCCGACCTCGTGGGTGATGTGGAGCCGTTGACGTGGGGGTTGCAGGAGGTCGTCGATTACGCCGAAGTGCTGCTCAATCGCGACGACATCGACGCCAAGGCCGACGCGTTTATCGATTTTCTACGGGATAGAGTCTTAGGAAGAACCTTCGACGACGGATTCGGCACCACGCATCGCGTCCAGACCTTCGCCGACCTGGACCGGCTGTTTCGCTCGATCTTCGACGGGCTGGAGATCACCGCAGGCGGCCGCAGCGATACCTGGCGCACGCATCACATCGCCACGATGCGCAAGGTGCGCAACCGCCTGCTCAACATCTCGACGCGCTGCAAAGGCCTCGTGACCGACGACGGGCCG
>QHUQ01000154.1 GCA_003221985.1 Gemmatimonadota bacterium
AGCGGTGAAGCAGGCCGTGGCCAAGGCCAACGAGAAGGCCGGGGCCGCGTGAGCATCTTCATCGATCACGCCACACGCCTCGTGGTGCAGGGCATCACGGGCCGCGACGGATCGTTTCACGCCAAGCAGATGATCGCGTACGGCACCGCCGTCGTCGCCGGCGTGACGCCGGGAAAGGGCGGCCAGCAATTCGAAGGCGCCGTCCCGGTGTTCAACACGGTCGCCGAGGCCGTGCACGAAACGCGGGCCAATACGGCGGTTATCTACGTGCCGGCCGCGGTCGCATCCTCCGCGATCTTCGAGGCCGCCGATGCCGGGATCGGTCTGATCATCTGCATTACCGAAGGCATTCCCGTGTTGGACATGACCCGCGTCTTGCCGTTCCTCCACGAGCGCGGCGCTCGCCTCATCGGACCGAACTGTCCCGGGCTGATCTCGCCGGGCAAGAGCAACGTCGGAATCATCCCCGGCAACATCTGCCAGCCTGGGAAGATCGGTGTCGTGTCGCGCAGCGGCACACTGACCTACGAGATCATCCACCAGCTCTCGACCCACGGGATGGGCCAATCGACCTGCGTGGGGATCGGCGGTGATCCCCTGATCGGGACCAACTTCATCCACTGCCTGTCGGCCTTCGAGGCCGACGCCGAGACCGCCGCGATCGTCATGATCGGCGAGATCGGCGGGACGGATGAGCAACAGGCAGCCGAATTCGTGAAGCAGCGGGTCAAGAAGCCGGTGGTCGGATTCATCGCCGGCCAGACCGCGCCGCCGGGCCGGCGCATGGGTCACGCCGGCGCAATTATCTCGGGTGCGTCGGGTACGGCGGCGGATAAAATGGCGGCCCTGGAGACCGCGGGGATCAGCGTCATGAAGCGCCCGGCCGACGTCGTGCCCTTGCTCAAGGAGCGCCTGTGAAGCTGCAGGACGTCGTTGACCAGCAGCATGTCGTCGTACCGCTGGTCGCGCAGACGGTCAAGGAAGCGACCGAGCGGTTGGCGGAGCGGCTGGTGGCAAGCGGCGCCGCGATCGAGGCGAACCGGCTCAACGCGGTGATCCGCAATGCCTGGCCCGAAGACATGGTCAGCGTGGGGGAGCACGCGTTTCTGCCGCACTTCCGCACCGAAGCGGTGCGCAAGCTCGCCACCGCCATGGGCGTTTCCACGACGCCGATTCGGTGGGAGAAAGACGCGAATCGGGCGGCGCGCATCGTCATTTTGATCGTTGCCCCCCCACGCGAGACATCGACCTATCTCCAGGTCGTGGGGGCGTTCGCGCGGCTCCTGTCGGATCCCGCCACGGTGTTGGCCATGCTCGCCGCCAAGACGCCGGAGCAGCTCGTCCAGATCGGGGCATTGCAGAACGTCGAGCTGCCGACGCACCTCGCGGTGCGCGACCTGATGACGTCGCACGTCCTCTCGGCGCGTCCGGAACAGCAACTGGGCGACGTCGCGCGCATGATGATGGAGAAGGACGTCCGCGCGCTGCCCGTGGTGGACGAGCACGGCGCGCTAGTCGGGATGGTGACCCACCGGGAGCTGCTCAAGTACCTGATTCCCGACTATCTGCAGCGCTCCAAGAGCGGGAAGTTTCGCGCGCTGCCCGCCAACATGATGGCCGGACAGGGCAGCGTCGATCCGCGCGGGCTGCCGGTGAAGGACGTCATGTCCCGCGCCGTGCTCTGCCTCTCCGAGGACCAAACGCTCACCGATGTCGCGAATCTCATGAACAACAAGGACGTCGATCGTTTTCCCGTCGTGCGTGAAGGGATCGTGGTGGGGTTCCTGACGCGCGCCGACCTCATTCGTCGACTCGTCGCCAGTCCCTAGGAGCCATGCTCACTCTCGCGATCATCAAGCCGGATGCCATCGCCGCCCGCCACACGGGCAAGATCATCGCCCACCTGGAGGCGGAGGGATTCCAGATCCGCGATGCCCAGATGGTGCAGCTGACACAGGCCCGTGCGGAGTCGTTTTACGAGGTCCATCGCGAACGCCCCTTCTTCCACCCGCTCGTCACCTTCATGACCTCGGGCCCGGCCCTCGCGCTGGCGTTGGAGCGGGAGAACGCGGTTACCCATCTGCGGAAGGTGATTGGCGCCACCGATCCCGCGCAGGCCGACCAGGGAACGATTCGCCGGCTGTATGCACAGTCGAAGGAGCGGAACGCCATTCACGCCTCCGACTCGCCGGAAAATGCCGCCCGCGAAGTGGCGTTTTTCTTCCCGGCCCGCGGCGCGTCGTGACACCGTTGACGCAAGTGCCACAACGGTTTAGCTTCGCTGACCATGTTGCGAGTGGATCTGCGAGAGTTGGCCCGGGCGGGGGCCGTCGAGACCCGAGGCGAGCTCAAGCAGGACGACCCGGCGTTCGACGGGATCGACATTAGCCTTAAAAAACCGGTGACCGTCGCTGGACGGCTGCAATCGATCGGTGAGGGGCGGTTCTATTGGCAGGGGACGGCGTGCACCGTCGCGCAGGGGGAGTGCCGCCGCTGTCTGGTCCCCGTGGCGACTCCGGTGAATCTGGAAATCGGGGCGCTGTTTGCCCAGGACCCCGAGGCGCTCGAGGACCCGGATTCGTATGCGGTCGCGCCAGAGGACCTGGCGATCGACGTCACGCCCGCGGTCCGTGAGGAGCTCATGCTCGCGGCGCCACGGTACGTTCTATGCCGTGACGATTGCAAAGGACTCTGCCCGCAGTGCGGAAAAGATCTGAACGCCGGCTCGTGTGGATGTGCGCCCCCTACTGAAGCCCGCTGGCAGCCGCTCAAGGCCCTGAAGGACAAGCTCAGCTCATAACTCGAGGACGATCGAATGGCCGTACCCAAGCGCAGGACCTCAAAGCGCAAGAAGCGCGCGCGCCGCACGCACTACAAGGCGGTGCGTCCGACGCTGCAGGCCTGCCCGCGCTGTGGTGACATGAAGCAGCCTCACCGCGTCTGCCCGACGTGCGGGTATTACAACGGCGAGCAGCGGATAACCGTCGAGGACTAATGATCCGCATCGCGTTGGACGCGATGGGAAGTGACAACGCCCCTCAGGTTGAAGTGGAAGGCGCGGCGCAGGCGCTCAAGGAGCTGCCCGCCGAATTCCAGATTCAGCTCGTGGGGCGGAAGGCCGACATCGAGGCGGCGCTCGCCAAGCTGGCCGGCGTTGACCGCACACGCATCGAGATCGTGGATGCCCCGGAAGTCGTGGGCATGGGCGATAAGCCCCTCGCGGCGATCCGCGGCAAACCGCGCTCCTCGATCGCCGTGGGTCTGGATCTCCAGAAGAAGCACAAGTCCGACGCCTTCATCTCAGCGGGCAATACCGGTGCCGTGATGGCGGCGAGCACGCTGCTGCTGCGTCTCGTTCCCGGAGTGCAGCGCGCCGCCATCGGCGCGCTGTTTCCGAGCGCCGGCCAGCCGGTGCTCGTGCTCGACGGCGGCGCCAACGTGGACTGCGACGCCCGCGAGCTGGTCGGCTTCGCGCACCTCGGCTCGGTCTACGCGCGCGACGTCCTGGGGCGGCCCAACCCCTCGGTGGGGCTGCTCAACATCGGCGAGGAAGACGAGAAGGGAAACGCGGTCGTGAAAGAAGCGCACCAGCTCCTCAAGCAGACGACCGGCATCCGCTATATCGGCAACGTCGAAGGGCGCGACATCCCCGTCGGTGAGGCCCGCGGGCAGCCGCTCGACGTCGTCGCGTGCGACGGGTTCGTCGGCAACGTCGTGCTGAAGTTCTACGAATCGGCGGGGCGGGTGTTTGTATCGCTCATCAAGCGCGAGGCACCCGACGTGCTGTTGCGCCCCGAGATGGGAAACGTCCTCAAGGTGCTCGATTACGCGACCTACGGCGGTGCACCCCTGCTTGGCGTGCAGGGGGTCGTGATCATCTGCCATGGCTCCTCGCCCGCCAAGGCGATCAAGAACGCGATCCGCGTAGCAGGCCAGGCGGTGCGCAGCCATCTCTCCGACGACATCGCCGCCGAGTTCGCCGAAGGGAAAGTTCCGGCATGAAGCGGCCCTTCGCCGAGCTGTGGGGCACGGGGAGCTACGCCCCGACGCGCGTCATGAAGAACGACGAGTTCTCGAAATTCCTGGAGACGTCGGACCAGTGGATCCAGGAGCGCACGGGCATCCGCGAGCGGCGCATTTCGAGCAAGGACGAGACGAACGCGTGCATGGGGAAAGCCGCGGCGCTGCAGGTCCTGCAGGAAACGGGACTCACGCCGCTCGACCTCGACGCGATCGTCTACGCCACGGCGTCACCCGACCGGTTGCTGCCGTCGCAGGCGTGCGATCTCCAGGCCATTCTTGGCGCCAAGAATGCGGCGGCGTTCGACGTCGGCGCCGCCTGCTCGGGGTTCGTCTTTGCGCTCAGCACCGCCGAGGGCATCATCGCGACCGAGCAGGCCGAACACGTGCTCGTGATCGCCGCCGAGAAGCTCACCAGCATCATGGATTGGAGCGACCGCACCACGGCGGTCTTGTTCGGCGACGGCGCGGGTGCGACGATCGTTCGCAAAAGCACGAACGGCCGCGGGATCCTGTCGGTCTATCTGAAGACGGACGGCACGCTCGCCGAGCTGCTGTATCGGCCCGGCGGCGGGGCGACGCACCCGCCGAGTGAAGAGCTGCTCAAGGATCACAGTTATTACATCAAGATGGCGGGCCGCGAAGTCTTCAAGGCCGCGGTCCTGTCCATGGCGGACGCCTGTGATCACGCGCTGGAGCGCGCCGGGTTGACGGCCGGCGACATCGATCTGCTCATCCCCCATCAGGCCAACATCCGCATCATCGAAGCGACCGCCAAACACGCGGGCATGCCGATGGACAAGGTGTACGTGAACGTGGACCGGTTCGGCAACACCTCCGCCGCGTCCATCGCCATCGCGCTCGACGAGGCCGTCAAGACCGGCCGGCTCAAACCCGGCATGGTCGTGATGCTGTGCGCGTTCGGCGCCGGCTTCACGTGGGGCAGCATGGTCGTGCGGTGGTAAGTGCGGTCTGGCTCTGCCCGGGGCAAGGCGCGCAAAAAGTCGGCATGGGAAAAGACCTGGCGGAGCGGTTTCCGGCGGCGCGCGCCGTGTTCGACTCGATCGATGACGCGCTGGGTGTGGGACTGTCCCGCGTCATGTTCGAAGGCCCTGAAGCGGAGCTCACCGCCACGCAGAACGCCCAGCCTGCGATTCTCGCGCACAGCGCCGCGGTGTTCGCGGTCGTGAGCGGGAAGGTCGGCGCCGCCGCCCGGGCCGCGGCGGGGCATTCCCTCGGCGAGTACTCGGCCTACGTCACGGCGGCCGCGCTGGACGCGCCCGAAGCGGCGAAGCTGGTGCGGCGCCGCGGCGAGCTGATGCAGAAAGCGGGGGAGGAGCGGCCCGGGACGATGGCGGCCGTCCTCGGCCTGCCGACGCGGGAGGTGGAGGCCGCGTGCCAGGAGGCCTCGCAACAGGCGAGCCTCGCGGTCGCGGCGAACATCAACACGCCCGACCAGACGGTGATCTCGGGCGATCCGGAAGCCGTGGCGCGCGCCGGCGAGGGCTGCAAGAAGCGGGGCGCGAAGCGCGTGATCCCGCTGAAGGTCAGCGGCGCATTTCACTCGCCGCTGATGGGACCCGCCAGGACTCACCTGCAGCTGGCGCTGGAACGCGCCGCCTTCCGGGACCCGGCGTTTCCGGTGGTGGCCAACGCGACCGCGGAAGCCGTGAAGGATGCCGGCCGCGCACGGCGGCTGCTGTCGGAGCAACTCACGGCGGCGGTCCGCTGGGTAGAATGCATGCAGCAGGCGGCGCGCCTGGGCGGCGATGGCGCGCGCTTTGTGGAGATCGGCCCCGGCGCCGTGCTCGCGGGCCTCTTGAAGCGAATCGTACCCGAGGCGAACGTGGTCAGCCTCGGAACGGCGGATGAGGTGACCAAGTTCATGGAAGCGGCATGACGATGGCTCGACGAGCGGAACCGGGACTGCAGAGCGAGAATCGCATGCAGCTCGATCTGAGCGGTAAGGTGGCTCTCGTCACCGGCGGGACGCGCGGCATTGGACACGATATCTGCCGCGCGTTCATCGATGCGGGCGCCAAAGTCGCGCTGTGCTCCCGTGACGGCGCGGCGGCGGAGCAGGCGGCGAGCGCCTTCGGCGAGGGGACGCGCGGCTACGCCTGCGATGTGGGCATCGCGTCCCAGGTCGAAGCGTTCGCGAAGGCGGTAGAGAAGGACTTCGGACAGATCGACGTGCTCGTCAACAACGCCGGCTTCACGAAGGACACGCTGCTGTTCCTGATGACCGAAGCCGATTGGGATTCCGTCGTCGACACGAACCTGAAGGGCACGTTTCTGATGACCAAATACGCGGCACGGGGCATGATCAAGCGGCGCTGGGGGCGGGTCATCAACATTACCAGCGTCGTCGGGCTGAACGGCAACAAGGGGCAATCGAACTACTCCGCCTCCAAGGCGGGGATTGTCGGATTCACCAAGTCCGTTGCCAAGGAGCTGGCCTCCCGTAACGTGTTGGTGAACGCCGTCGCGCCGGGCTATGTCGAGACGGAGCTGACACAGGGCATCTCCGCGGAAGCCAAGCAGTACTTCCTGGACAATATTCCGCTAGGACGGCTGGGGCAGGGCTCCGACATCGCATCCGCCGTCCTCTTTCTCGCCTCCGACTTAGCCAGCTACATTACGGGTCAGGTTCTGGTTGTCGACGGCGGGATGGTGATGTAGCAGGTCCACCTTCGCTGAGGGTTACCCATGGCAATGGACATGAAGCAGCTCGAGGAGAAGGTCAAAGACATTATCGTCGAAGAGCTTGGGGTCGAGCGCGACAAGCTCACCAACGACGCGAGCTTCATGGAAGACCTGGGCGCCGACAGTCTCGACACCGTCGAGCTCGTCATGGCCTTCGAGAAGGAATTCGACATCGACATCCCCGATGAAGAGGCGGAGAAGCTGCGCACCGTCGGGGCGGCGATGAGCTACCTGCACGACAAGATGGGCAAAGGCAAATAGTGACGACCCGGCGGGTGGCGGTTACGGGGATGGGGCTCGTGACACCTGTCGGGAACGATGTCGCGAGCACGTGGGCCGCCCTCGTCGCCGGTCAGTCGGGGGCGGGTCCGATCACCCGCTTCGACTCCGAGAAGCTGCAGGTGCATTTCGCCTGCGAAGTGAAGGGGTACGACCCCCTGCAGTACATCGATAAGAAGGAAGCCCGCCGCTACGATCTCTTCTCGCAGTTCGCCATGGGCGCCGCGGTGCAGGCGGTGCGCGACGCCTGCCTGGAGAAGAGCCCGCTCGATCCCAAACGGATCGGGGTCATCATCGGGACCGGGACCGGCGGCATCGCGACGTTCGAAGACAACATGCGCACCTTCATCGAGAAGGGCCCGAGCCGCGTGTCGCCGTTCTTCGTGCCGATGTTCATGGCGAACGTCGCCTCCGCCATCGTGTCGATGCGCTACGGCTTCCAGGGACCGAACTACTGCACCGTCTCGGCCTGCGCCTCGTCCGGCCACGCGCTGGGTGATGCATTCGATCTCATTCGTGAAAACAAGGCCGACGTGATGGTCGCGGGAGGATCGGAAGCCGCGATCACCCCGCTCGCGCTCGCCAGCTTCGCCAACATGAAGGCGCTGTCGGAGCGCAACGACGACCCCAAGACCGCCAGCCGGCCGTTCGACAAGGACCGCGACGGATTCGTGATGGGCGACGGCGCGGCGGTCGTGATCCTCGAGGAGTGGGAGCGCGCCAAGGCGCGGGGCGCAAACATCGTCGCCGAGCTCGTGGGCTACGGGGCGACCGCCGACGCGTATCACATCACGGCACCGGCGCCGGACGGCTCCGGCGCGCAGCAAGCGATGCGGCTCGCGATGCAGTCGGGCGGCATCCGGCCCGAGGAGGTCGGCTACATCAACGCGCATGGCACGTCGACCCCGCACGGCGACGCGGCGGAGACCGCGGCGGTGAAAGCTGTATTCGGCCCGCAGGCGAAGAAGCTGATCTTCGGTTCGACGAAGTCGATGACCGGCCACCTGCTCGGCGCCGCGGGGGCGTTCGAGTTCGCAATCTGCGCGCTGGCGCTGCAGAACGGCGTCATCCCCCCGACGATCAATCAGTTCAATCCCGATCCCGCCTGCGATCTGGACTCGGCGCCGAACCACGCGGTGAAACGGCAGTTCGACGTCGCGCTGTCCAACTCGTTCGGCTTCGGGGGGCACAACGTGACGCTGGCGGTCCGGAGAGTGACGTGACGCTGCGCGCCATTGCGGACAAGGTCGAACGCGGCGAGCGGCTCACGCGCGAGGATGGTCTCGCGCTTTTTGCTTCTCCAGACCTGCTCGCGATCGGCCGCCTTGCCGATCTCGCCAACCGGCGCAAGAACGGCGAGCGCGTCTATTTCGCCGCCAATCAGCACATCAACCCGACCAACGTCTGCATCCTGCGCAACACCTGCGTGTTCTGCTCGTTCGCACGCATGCCCAAAGAGGACGGCGCGTACACGCGCAGCCTCGAGGAGGTGTTCGCCGAAGCCGATGCCGCGACCGACAATCCCACGCGCGAGTTCCATATCGTGGGAGGTCTCCACCCCAAGCTGAAGCTGTCGTACTACGTCGACATGTTTCGCGGGCTCAAGCAGCGGCACCCGCAGGTGATGATCAAGGCGCTTACTGCGGTCGAGGTGGCACACCTGGCGAGAATCGAGGGGATGACCACCCGCGACGTGTTGCTTGCGATGAAGGAGGCGGGCGTGAGTACACTGCCGGGCGGGGGTGCGGAAGTCTTCTCACCCGCGGCACGCGCGACCATCGCCGACCGCAAGCTCACCGGTGAGGAGTGGCTCGCGGTACATCGCGAGGCGCACCAGCTCGGCATGCCATCGAACTGCACGATGCTGTACGGCCACGTCGAGACGCTCGCAGATCGCGTCGATCACCTGCTGGCGCTGCGCGCGCTCCAGGACGAAACCGGCGGCTTCCTGACCTACATCCCGCTCGCCTATCACCCCGATCACAACGAGCTGGGCGAGACGCTGGGCCGCACCGGGACGGCGACGACCGGCTTCGACGACCTCAAGAACATCGCGGTGGGACGGCTGCTGCTCGACAACGTCCCGCACGTCAAGACGCATTGGCCCATGGTGACGCCGTTCATCTCCCAAGTCGCGCTGACCTTCGGCTGTGACGACCTGGAGGGCACGGTGGTTTTCGAGCGCGTCTACCACGAGGCCGGCGCGCCGACGCCGATGTGGCTGTCGTACGACGAGATCGTGACGCTGATCCGCGGGGCGGGGAAGGAGCCGGTCGAACGGGACTCGCTCTACCAGACGGTCAGAACTTTCGACGGTTACGTGCCCAAGCCGCACGCGGCTCCCGTGCGCTCCCAGGGCCCCGCGCCGCAAGGAGCGCTATTCCAGATCGAGCACCGCACCCGGGCCGCCGCTCGGGCGAAACAACCGGTCACTAGCGTCGTGGATGCCGCGGAATGATGCGACACGCCGAGGCGGGCTTCAGCCTGGGAATCCAATGAGGATCGGGAGAATCGGCTACATCAATTGCGCCCCGGTCTACGGCGCGATCGACCGCGGAGTCGTGGCGCTGCCGCAGGGCGGCGAGCTCATCACGGGGACGCCCGCCGAGCTCAATGATCTGCTCGTCGCAGGCGAGCTGGACGTCAGCGTGATCAGCGCGATCGAATACGCGCGGCACGCGAAAGACCTCATGCTCCTCCCTGATCTGGCAATCTCCTGTGATGGGCCGGTGCGCAGTGTAGCTCTGTTCGCAAAACAGGCGGTTGGGCGGTTGGCCGGTTCGACAATTCTTGTGTCCGCCGCATCGCGCACGTCGGTCGCGCTGCTGGAGCTGCTGTGCCGAGAGGTGTGGAAGATCCGGCCCAAGTTCGCGGAGGCCCGCGCGGAGGCCCAGGATCTCGACGCCCTTGCCGCACTTCCGCATGAGGCAGTGCTGGTGATCGGCGATGCGGCGCTCGCGCTCGCCGCGCGCGGCACCTATCCCCATCGCTACGACCTGGGTGAGGAATGGAAGCGGTGGACGCAGCAACCATTCGTGTTCGCGGTTTGGGCCGCTAGGCGTTCGGCTGCCTCTGTTTCTATTTCCTTAGCCCATAGAGCCCTGCTCGCCTCTCGCACCTGGGGCCTCGCGCACCTCGACGACCTCGCCGCCGAGGCCTCGCGCAAGACCGGCGTGGCCGTCGGCACCTGCCGCGAATACCTCGGCGGGCTGGACTATGCCTGCAGCGACGACGTCCGCTGGAAGCTGCATCCGGAGAACGTCGTCACGTACATCATCGACCGCAACATCAACTACACCAACGTCTGCGTCGCCGACTGCAAGTTCTGCGCATTCTATCGCCGCCCCAAGCATCCCGAGGGCTACCTGCTGTCGTACGAAGAGATCGGCCGCAAGATCGATGAGCTGAAAGCGATCGGCGGGGTGCAGATCCTGATGCAGGGCGGGCACAATCCCTACATCCCGTTCCAGTGGTATCTCGATCTGCTGCGCTACATCAAGCGCCACCACCCGATTCACATTCACGGCTTCTCCCCGTCGGAGATCGATTTCTTCGCGGGCCGTTTCGGCATGACTATCGACGAGGTAATCCGCGAGTTGATGGCCGCCGGCCTCGACTCGATTCCCGGCGGCGGCGGCGAGATTCTGGTCCAAAGCGTCCGCGATCAGGTCGCGCGCAAGAAGGCGGGCGCCGACCGCTGGCTCGAGGTCATGGAAGTGGCGCACGGGTTGGGGCTGCGCACCTCGGTGACGATGATGTACGGCCTGGGCGAATCGTCCGCCGACCGCATCGAGCATCTGTTTCGCGTTCGGGAGGTGCAGCGCCGCACGCGTGGCTTCACGGCGTTCATCTGTTGGCCGCTGCAGCCGGAGAACTCCGAGCTGTCCCACCTGCCCAAGACCGACGCCGTGACCTATCTCAAGACGCAGGCGATCGCCCGCGTGGTACTCGAGGACGTCCCGAACATTCAGGCTTCGTGGGTCACGATGGGGATGAAGGTCGGCCAGGTGGCATTGCGGTTCGGCGCCAACGACTTCGGCTCGCTCATGATGGAAGAGAACGTCGTCTCGGCGGCGAACACGACGAACCGCACCACGCTCGCCGAGATGCAGCGGCTCATCGCCGACGCCGGCTACACACCCAAGCAGCGGAAGCAGGACTACACGATCCTCGAGGACGCGGCGTGAGACGGGATACGGGATACGGGAAACGGGAAACGTGCCTGACGTCCTGATCATCGTCGGCTCAGAATCCGACAAGCCGAGGATCGAACCGGCATTCGAGGTGCTTTCGAAGGCCGGTTTCTCGTACGAGTTCCATGCGTCGTCCGCGCATCGCCAGCCGGATCAAACGGGGAAACTGGTGTCAGGAGCCAGGAGCCGGGGATTCAAGGTCATCATCGCAGGCGCCGGCTTGTCAGCGGCACTTCCCGGTTTTGCCGCGTCCATGACCGATCTCCCCGTTATCGGTGTGCCGTTCGCGGTTGGTCCTTTAAACGGGCTCGATGCGTTGCTCGCGACAGTGCAGGTGCCACCCGGCGTGCCCGTCGCAACTGTCGGTATCGACAACGCGAAAAACGCGGCCCACCTCGCGATTCGCATTCTCAAAGGCTGACGTGCGCGTCGGGATCGGCTACGATTCGCATCCCTTCGCCAAAGGCCGCAAGCTCATCCTCGGCGGCGTCGAAATCCCCAGTGCCAAGGGATTGAGCGGCCACTCCGATGCCGATGCCGTGGCCCACGCGCTCATCGACGCCATTCTGGGCGCCGCGGGCCTCGGCGACATCGGCCGCATGTTTCCGGACGACGATCCGCAGTGGAAAAACGCCAGCTCGATTGATCTGCTGAACAAGGCATTTCTGAAGGTCGTCGAAGCCGGGTTTCAATTCGTCCACGCGGATGTCACCGTGATCGTCGAAAAACCCAAGCTCGCGCCGCACCTCGATGCCATGGAAGAGAAGCTCGCCGAAGCGCTGCTGGCGGGGCCGGCGCACGTCTCGGTGAAAGCAAAGACGAATGAAGGCATGGGCTGGATCGGTCGCGGTGAAGGAATTGCCGTACTGGCAGTGGCGACACTCGTAGAGCCGAGCAGAGTCTCCTGACGGACTTCGTCGCGTTTCTCGAGCAACTCCCCACCGGGCCGCTCTACGCCCTCATCGCCACGCTGGCCGCCGTCGAAAACGTCTTTCCGCCCGTTCCCGCCGATATCGCCGTATCGCTGGGAGCGTTCCTGGCTGGTCGCGGCGTGATGAATGCCTGGCTCGTGTTTGCGCTCACCTGGGCGGCGAATGTGGCATCGGGAGCCGGCGTCTACGCCCTGGCACGCCGCCATGGCGCCGTGGTGACTCGCGGCTTCCTGGGCCGCCACATCTTGACCCCGAACACCGTCGCGCACATCGAAGCGCAGTATCGCCGGCACGGCGCGTACGGCATCTTCATCTCGCGGCTGCTCCCGGTCTGGCGTGGTGTAGTGATGCCGTTTGCGGGGATCGCGCGTGTGTCGCCGTGGCGCGCCCTGATTCCGTTGGCGTTGGCGTCGGCTGCGTATTACGGAGCATTGACGTACCTCGTCAGCCGCTTGGGGACCGACCTCGAGGTCGTGATTGCGGCGGTACGCCGCGTCAACACCGTGCTCGCCATTGCGGCGGGGGCCCTCGTTCTGAGCATCGTGTTATGGATCGTACGGCGCCGTCGCTAGCGTGGAGCCTCGAGCGCTTCCGCGACTACCTCGCGCTCGAGGCGGGGAACAGCGGTCATACCGTCGCGAGCTATCTGCGCGACATCACGCGCCTGGCTGAGTACGCCACCAGCCGGGGAGCACAGGCACCCGAACAGCTCTCCGCGCCGCAGCTGCGGGAGTTCGTTTACTTCCTCAAGGATCTCGGCCTCGCGCCCACCACGATCCGCCGCCAGATCTCCGCGATCCGGACCTACTTCAAGTTCCTGGTAGGGGAAGGGCTCGCGACGCGGGATCCCAGCGAACGGATCGAGTCACCCAAGCGGTGGCGCACGCTCCCGGCGGTTTTGACGGTGGCCGAAATCGAGAAGCTGCTGGCGGCGCCGAACACCGACGAGCCGCTCGCAATCCGCGATCGCGCCTTGCTCGAGTTCGCCTACGCCACGGGCGCCCGCGTCTCGGAGCTGGTGGCGCTCAAACTGCAGGACATCCTGTTCGAGGACGGCGTGGCGCGCGTCTTCGGCAAAGGCGCCAAGGAACGGCTCGTTCCGGTCGGGCGCCGCGCCCTCGGCGCTGTGGCGCTGTACGCGAGAGAGATCCGGCCCACACTGGATCGCGGCAAAGCCCGAGGCATTTTGTTCCTGAATGCGCGGGGTACGCCGTTATCGCGCGTCGGCGCCTGGGGCGTCATCAAGGCGACCGCGCGGCGGGCAGGCTTGGCCAAACGTGTCACGCCGCATACGCTGCGGCACACATTCGCCACGCACCTGCTCGAGGGCGGTGCCGACCTGCGCGCCGTGCAGGAAATGCTCGGACACGCCGATCTCGCGACTACACAGCTCTACACTCATGTCGATCGGGATTACCTCCGGACCGTACATAAGAGCTATCACCCGCGGGCCTGACCGGGCACAACTTAACGGCCCGTTGTAGCCGCCCCCGCCCCCGCCCGTTCCCCACTCAGGAACGCGGCGATCGCCGCTGCTTCAGCATCAGTCAAACCGAGATCCGGCATGACTTGCGACGCCGGGTTCTTCATTTTCTGGATCACGTATGCGCGGGCCAGATGGCGCCCGCCCAGCTCCGGGCCTACAGTCACGAGCTCATTGGACGGCCCATTCGTCAGATCGGCGTCGGCGTGGCACGTCGTGCATCCCTTGGCGACGAATAGGACTTGCCCGCGCTCGCCCGGCGCCATTGCAGCGCGGGATGCGCCGGCCGTGATCACCGGCTGTGGATACAGCCGCAGCTCATTGTTGCCGAACCCGCTTTGAATCGTGAGAAACACCCGCTCCACGGCGGGCGCCGTAAAGGTCACGGCATACGTCCCTGCAGCGGACTTGGCGACCGCGGGAATGGTCGTCTCGTCCTTGCCGCCGACCAGGCCGCCGAGCCGACGTGCCGAGGTACTGACAACGAGTCGGGGATGCAGATTGCTGAGCAGTGTCCTGCCGTGTTGCCGGACCTGAAACTCGAGCGTGTACTGCCGCCCGGCGACAAAGTATTCCGGCAGGTCCTTCACCGTGACCACCGCCCATCCGCCCATTGCGACTAACCCGGCGATCAGTGCCGTTGCGAGCTTCAGCATGAGGTCCTCCTGGAGAAGTCCTTTCTTGGATGCCGCTGGGCTTCCGGTGGTTTAGATTTCAGCATGCTCTTCGTGCTCGACAACTACGACTCCTTTACCTACAACCTCGTGCAATATCTCGGCGAGCTGGGGGAGGAGCCGGTCGTGTATCGCAACGACGCCCTCAGCGTCGCGGAGGTGAAGGCCCTGAAGCCGACCGCCCTCGTGCTGTCTCCGGGACCCAAAACCCCCGCGCAGGCCGGCATCCTCGTGCCTCTGGTTCGCGCCCTCGCCGGTGAAGTCCCGATTCTGGGCGTCTGCCTGGGACATCAAGCCATCGGCGAGGCGTTCGGCGGCAAAATCGTACGGGCCCCCCGGCTGATGCACGGCAAGACCTGCCCGATCGTGCACAGCGACGACGAGCTGTTCGACGGCATCCCCAGCCCGTTCACGGCGATGCGCTATCACTCGCTCGTCGTCGATCCCAGTTCGCTTCCCCCCGCACTCGTCGTCACCGCCATGAGCGCGGATCGCCAAGGCACGGGAGAGGCGTCGGAGATCATGGCCATGAAGCACCGTGATCACCCGACCTACGGCGTTCAATTCCATCCCGAGTCGATCGGGACGGAGCATGGGAAGCGCATTCTCCAGAACTTTCTCCACGTCGTCAGGTCCGCCACGACCGCTTGACGACGTCTTGACTGAGGATCTGCAGAGTTAACGCCCACACTCTCACGGAGCCTGCCATGTCCTCACGCGCTTTTCTCGCCACCCTCGGTGCCGTAGCGATCACCGCCTGCTCGGACACCACCGGACCGTCTTCAGGGGTTTCCCTGGGCCGCATGGCAGGCACTTGGGACCTCTCCCGGCTGGAGATGGTACTGCTGTCCGACTCCACCGTAAGTCAGGATTTCAAAGCAGCCTTGGGTCTGTCAGCGACTCTGACGATTCAACTGAACGGGACCGCCGTCCTGACTCTTCGTCAACCAGGCCAACCAGATACGACGGTCTCTGCCCACGTAAGCCTCCGTGGAGACACACTCGCCTACGTAGCCGGGAACTCGGGTTACGAGGCCATCGTCAGCATCTCCGGGCGGATGATGACTTGGCGGGCGGTGCAAACCACCTACTGGGACTTGGACGGCGACGGCTCCTCGGAAGAGGTCTTCGAGCGGGACGTGTGGCAACGGCGGTAACTCAAGGATAGGAGCGGGCTAGACTCCACGGCACGGATTTTGTATCTTCCTCCGTGCCCGTCCTTGGCGTGATTCCTGCGCGGCTGGGCTCCAGCCGCTTGCCTCGCAAGCCCCTCCTGCCACTGGCAGGCGAACCTCTCATCCTCTGGGTTGTCCGGCGCGTTGCCGATCTGGGCGTGTGCGATCGGATCGTCGTCGCCACCGATGCCCGAGAGATCGCCGCTGTTGTCGAGCGCGCCGGCTTTGCGGCCGTGCTCACCTCGCCGCGCCATCTTTCCGGCACCGAGCGAATCGCTGAAGTGATTGAGATGAAAGACTTTAGCGACTTCGACCTCTGCTTGAACGTGCAGGGCGACGAGCCCCTGGTCGCCTCCGCAGCGGTGCATGGGGCGGTGGCGCGCGTGCGCGGCGGGGATCCCATCGGCACCGCCGCCGGCGGGCTCGATCCGGCGCTGGCGAGCGATCCCAACCGCGTGAAAGTGGTGGTCGGCCCCGCGGGCCACGCCCTTTACTTCTCGCGTGCCCCGATCCCCTTCGACCGGGAGGGGAGGGGCGCGGTCGTGTATCACCAGCACGTCGGCGTGTATGCCTACACCCGGGACGCGCTGCGGCGCTGGGTGAGGCTCCCGCCGGTGCCTCACGAGACCTGGGAGCACCTCGAGCAGTTGCGCCCGTTGCTGCACGGCATCCCGATCGGCGTGGCGCTGTTCGACGGACCGGCGGCGCCAGGGGTGGACACGGCGGAGGATCTCCGCTGGACCGAGCGGGAACTGACCCGACACCTCAAGGCGGTGAGCTCGTGAGCTCGACGAAGTACATCTTCGTGACCGGCGGCGTGGTCTCCTCGCTGGGCAAGGGCATCGCGGCGGCGTCGGTCGGCCGTCTGCTCGCCGAGCGGGGCCTGAAGGTGACGATCCAGAAGTTCGATCCGTACATCAACGTCGATCCCGGCACGATGTCACCGTTCCAGCACGGCGAG
>QHUQ01000155.1 GCA_003221985.1 Gemmatimonadota bacterium
GACATGGACGAGCTGGCGACCCCCGGCTACCAGGTCCTCACTCCGGCGACGAAAAGCAAGCTGGCGACGCTCCCCATCGGCGAGCTGATGGTGCGTCACCCGCACTTTACCCAGCCGATCTTCGTCCGCTTCCCGAAGCCACCGGTGCTGCGGGGGCGGGACGGAGTCGAACGGTTTCCGCCGGCGGCGGACGTGCCGTTCGAGGACGCGGTGGTGCGCCAGCTCGTCCGGCTGGACCGGCGTGTCCGGCCGAACCAGGTAAAAGATCTTATCGCCGACCGGGAGCAGGACGACGTGCGCCGGGCGCTCGCGGCGGTGCGGCGCACCCGCCCCGACGACGTCTTCGCGTATTTCCGGAAGCTGCTGGGCGCCCGGGTCGCGGCCGAGAGCGGTGTCCCGCGCGAGCATCATGCGGTGCCCCCTCTGAATCCCATCTCCGACGAGCCCTACTGATGCGATACCGCCACGACGCCGCACTCGCGTTGATGGCTGTGGTCGTGGTTGCATGTGGACGAGGTGGCCCCAAGATCGCGCTCCGCTTTCGCCCGCCAACCGGCGCTGTGTATCACTACGCCATCGAGCAACGCGCGCAGGTTGCCATCGACTCGGGTCCCGCCCTGCTCGTCGCCATGGGTCGACGACGCATGATGTCACGCATGCACTTCACGCAGACCGTGAAGGGGGGGGCCAGCGGAGGCGGGACGGAAATGGAAATCGTTTTTGAGTCGATGACCCTCGAGATTCCCGGGATCTCGACCGACGCCATCGCGGGAGAGCTCGCGAAGCTGAATGGAATGCGCACCACCGTTGTGCTCGACGAGCGTGGACGGATAACGCGCAGTGGCCTGTCGCAGTCCAACGTACCTTCTGATCTTGCGAAGCAGATGGAGGCGGGGGTTCACGCCATGTCGTTGAACTTCCCCGAGTATCCGGTGGGCGCCGGCGATTCGTGGACTGACTCCACGGAGCTGCCCCTGGGGCAGGTGCCGGGTGCCGACGCCTCGGCTGCCGGACCGGCGAAGGCCACGACGACGATCCGGGAGTCCCGCGGGGCCATGCTCGACGGCACGGTCAAAGGCACCACGAGAATGAGAGTCTCCTCGCCGTCGTTGGGCGAGCACCCCATTACCATGAGCTCGGAAACCGAGAGCTCGATCTTCTTGCTCCCTTAGGCAATGAAGCTCGCGCACCTCGCCGACCTCCATCTGGGCTTCCGCCAGTTCGACCGGCAGACGCCGAGGGGCACGAACCAGCGCGAGGCCGATGTCGCGGAGGCATTCCGCCGGGCGGTGGACGATCTCCTCGAGCAGCGGCCCGATCTGATCGTCATCGCCGGCGATCTGTTTCATTCGGTACGGCCGACCAACGCAGCCATCCTGTTCTGCTTCCGGCAGCTGCAGCGCCTGCGCACCGGATTGCCGGAGACGCCGATCGTCGTGATCGCGGGCGAGCATGACACGCCGCGCTCGACCGAAACCGGCACGATTCTGCGGCTGTATGAGGCGCTCGGTGTCGAGATCGCGGTCGAGGAGCCACGCCGTATCGTGCTGCCCCGGCTCGACTGCGCCGTGCTCGCGGTCCCGCATCAGGCGCTCGTCAAGGCGGAGCGCCCGGCGCTGCGCCCGGAACCCGGCGGGCCGACGCTCAACGTGCTGCTCGCGCACGGTGTGCACGGTGGTTTGGGTGAAGAGCGCGGCACGCTCGAGTACGGCGGCGCCGAGCTGTCGCGCGAGATCCTCGCCCCCGAGAAGTGGGACTACATCGCGCTGGGTCACTACCACACGGCGCAATCGATTGCCGCCAACGCCTGGTATTCGGGCAGCCTCGAGTATCTGCCGCCCAACCCCTGGGGCCAGATCCAGGACGAAGCGGCGCAGCGCGCCGCGGGGAAGGGAAAGAAGGAGCGCAACGGAAAGGGGTATCTGCTCGTCGAGCTTCCCGGGGCGCGCATCGCATTCCGGCCCATCGCACCGGCGCGGCGGCACGTGGACCTGCCGCCCATTCGGGGCGCCGGACTGAACGCCAAGGAGTTGGACGCCCAAATCGCGGAGCGCGTCAAGGCGGCCAAGATCGACGATCAGATCGTGCGGTTGCTGGTGTGGGACGTCGATCGTGCGACCGCTCGCGATCTCGATCACGCGGCGATCCGCGCCTACAAGGCCCGCGCGTTGAATTTCCAGCTCGATCTGCGCCGCCCCGAATCACAGCGCGCGGTAGGCGCGGCCGGTGCTGGCACGAAGCGCCAGACGCTCACCGAGACCGTCCGCGATTTCCTCGGCCGCCGGCCGCTCGATGCGGAGCTGAATCGCGAGACGTTCGTGAAGCTCGGCGTAGAGTACCTCGAGACCGCCGAGCCTCCGTCGCCATGAAGCTGCAGCGGCTGCGGCTCGTCAATTTCCGCCAGCACGCCGATACCGAAATCGTGTTTGGCGACGGCATCACCGGGATCATCGGACCCAACGGCTCGGGCAAGACGTCGCTGCTCGAGGCGATCGCGTGGGTCATCTACGGCAATCCGGCGGCGCGCGGCGACAAGGACTCGATCCGCAACCTGCGCGCCAAGGCGCGCGCGCCGGTGCGCGTGGAGCTGGAATTCGGGCTCGGCACCCATGCCTACCGCGTGGAACGGGGCCTCAACAATGCGGAGCTCCATCAGGACGGCGTCGTCGTCGCCAATTCTCTGAAAGAGGTGACGAGCCGCCTGCAGCGCGTGCTTGGCATGACGCACGACGAGTTCTTCAACACGTATTTCACCGGTCAGAAGGAGCTGGCGGTGCTCGCGGACGCCACGCGCCCCGAGCGCGCCGCGTTCCTCTCGCGGGTGCTGCGCCACGAGCAGCTCACGATCGCGCAGGAGCGCATCCGCGAGCGCCGCAACGCGCTCGGCCATGAAGTGGACGGCCTGGAGACGGGCCTGCCTCCCCAGGGCGAGCTGGAGAAAGAGCGTAAGGCGGCGGAAGCGCGGCTGGTCGGTGCCCGCAAGGCCGCGACCGCCACGGCGGACGATCGCACCAGGGCGCAGCAGGCCCTGGCGCAGGAAGAGCCGCGCTGGCAGCAATGGGTCGAGCGGCGCGAGCGCACGCTCTCCCTGCACGGCGACCTGCGCGTGGCCGAGCAGGGTGTGGTGGTCGCGCGCCAGGAGTTTCAGCGGCTGGACAAGGAGTTGGCCGAGGCCCTCGCCGCACGCGAGGAGCTGCGCAAGCTCGACGCCGAGGTCGCGCCGATCACCAAGCTGAAAGCGGAGCTCGTCGAGCTCGAACGCCTGCACCGCGAAGATGCCGCCCGGCGTGAGGAGCAGGCGAAGCTCACCGAGCTGACGCGGAATCTCGACGTGTTGGACCGCCGCATCGCGGAGCTGGACGACGCCGAGGCCGCGCTCGCGCGGGCGAGCGCCGAGGCCCGCGGGCTCGCCGAACGCCTGGAAGCTGCGGACACGGTCGCGCAGGAGCAGCAAGGCGCATGGGTACGCGAGAAGGAATACGCCAATACGCGCCGCGCCGAGCTGCTCAAGCAGCACGAGGAGGTCAAGGATCAGCGCGACAAGATCGAGCGCCTCGGTCCTGAGGGACAATGCCCGACGTGCCTGCGGCCGCTGGGCGCGGAGCATCGCGCCGTGCTGGACGTGCTGAACAGCCAGCTCGACGTGATCGTCACCGACGGCACGTACTTCAAGCAGCGCATCGAGCAATTGGCGACGCCGCCCGCCGCCGTGACGCAGGCGGAGGCCGCGCGCGACGCCCTGCGCGAGGACGCGCGGCAGGCGAGCGAGCGGGAAGGCAACCTGCGCGCGCAAACAACCGAGCGGAGCAGGATTCAGAAAGAGCGGGCCGGCCTCGCCCGGCGCACGCAGGAGATCGAGCGGCGTATGGCCGCGCGCGATGCCGGGTACAATGCGCAGCGCCACGACGACGTGCGCACCGAGTTGGCACGGCTCGAGCCGGTGGCGTTACAGGCGGCGGCACTCGCCGCGCGCGCCGACCGCGCCGAGCCCCTGGTCGGCGAGGCGGAGCTCGCCGAGAAAGCGCTGTCGGCGCGGGAGGAGCAGGTCAAACAGCTGGCGGATGCGGTGCAGGCACAGGGGTTCTCGGAGCCGAAATTCCAGGCGGCCCGCGAGCGGCACGACCGAGCGGCGCACGCGTTGCGCGCCGCCGAGCTGGCCGTCGCCGAGACGCGTGGCGAGCTGGTCGCGGCCGAGAGCGCGGTGCGCGAGACGGAACGCCGCGGCGCGGAGCGGGCGGCCCGCGAGCGCACCATTGTCGAGCGCAAGGTCGAGCTGCGGCTGCACACCGAGCTCGACCGCGCGTTCTCCGATCTGCGGGCCGAGCTGAACGCCGCCATGCGGCCCGAGATTGGGGAGCTGGCATCCGCCTTTCTGGCGGATCTCACCGACGGCCGGTATGACGAGGTGGAGCTCGACGAGGACTATCGCCCCGTCGTCCTGGACGAGGGCATTCCCAAGCCCGTCATTTCAGGGGGCGAAGAGGACCTGGTCAATCTCGGGTTGCGCCTGGCGATTTCACAGATGATCGCGACGCGGGCTGGTCAACCGCTCACGTTTCTCGTGCTCGATGAGATCTTCGCGTCGCTCGACGAATCGCGACGCCAGGATGTGCTCCTGCTGCTGCGTCGCTTGGGTGACCGGTTCCCTCAGGTTATTGTCACGACTCACGTGGAGCTGCCGGCGGGACTGGGGAGTGGGAGTCTCGATCGCCTGATTCACGTCCAGTACGACACGGCATCCGCGACCAGTATTCTGCGCGACGACACTGCAACCCTGGGACCACCCGATGCGAGCGTGGCTGCCTGACACCCGCGTAACGGGCCCCGAGCGCGCCACCGAGCGCGACATCGAGGCGCTGAACCGCGTGTTTGCCGACGCGTTCACCGACCGCTATCGCCGCGATGGGCTCATCGGCGTCCGCGTGCCGCAGCTCAATCCGCTGGTCTGGCGCTACGCCCTGCTCGATGCCGGTGAGGGCGCGATGGTGTGGCGCGACGAGCATGAGGACATCGCCGCGTTCAACGTCGCGCATCTGGCGGGAGCCGAAGGATGGATGGGGCCGCTCGCCGTGCGCCCCGACCGGCAAAGCAGCGGTGTCGGGAAGACGATCGTACGTACCGCCGCCGACTGGCTCATCGACCGCGGCATTACGACGCTGGGCCTCGAAACGATGCCGCGCACGCCCGAAAACATCGGGTTCTACGCCCGGCTGGGGTTCATTCCGGGATATCTGACCGTGACGCTCACGAACGAGATCGCGACGCGCGGTCATCCGGCGCCGCTGCTGCTGTCGCGCCGCTCGGGCGATGAGAAGGAGGCGGCGATGGCGGCGGGCCGCAGGCTCGTGAGTGACCTCGTCTCCGGGATCGACTTCTCACGCGAGATCCTGCTGACCGCGGAGCTTGGCCTGGGCGATACGTCGCTCGTCGATGGGGATGCCGGGCTCGACGCGATGGCCGTGTGGCACTCCACGCCGCTCGCCGACAGTCGCACGCGGGACGAGGTCCGTGTGCTCAAGCTCGCCGCGCGCGACGACGCGGCGTTCGACGCGGCCATCGGTGCGGTGGAAGCGGCGGCAGCCAAGGCCGGCATCCGTCGCATCGCGGTGCGCTGTCAGACCAAGTACGCCGAGGCATTCCGGCGTTTGATCGCGCGCGGCTATCGGGTGCGCTGGACGGATCTGCGGATGACGTACGAGAACTACCCGGAGCGTCATGCGGCGCAGGGGGTGCTGTTCTCGAACTGGGAGATCTGAGTTCTGTAGCAGCCGCGCAACAGTTCGTCCCCTTCCTCCACGCGACCCGCCAAGAACGGTTCTTGCTCCACCCGAGACATCCCATTCGAGGAGAGCCGTCATGCCTTGGAAAGCTGCCGTCGCCGCGGCCGTGCTCATCGCCGCAACGGGATTGGCGTGCCGGGACGCGACACGCCCCGAGCAAGACGTCGCCGCAACGCAGACGGGGCCGGTGCCGGGTGAGTACATCGTGGTCTTCCAGCCCAGTGTCGCCAATCCGGTCGCGCTCGCGGCGCAGCTGGTGCGCGGCCAGGGCGGCACGCTGCGCTTCACGTACACCAGCGCGCTGAAAGGCTTTGCCGCGACGTTGCCCGCGGCGGCCGCGCAAGCGCTCGCGCGCAATCCGCTCGTCTCCTACGTCGAGCAGGATCAGGTGTATCGCGTCGACGTCACGCAGTCGATGGACGCGAACGGCGATCCGTGGGGCCTCGACCGCGTCGATCAGCAGACCGGCCCCCTGTCGCGGACTTACACGTACACGGCGACGGGTGCGGGTGTGCACGCGTACATCATCGACACGGGGATCTGGACGCTGCATCCCGACTTCGGTGGCCGCGCCAACAACGTGTACGACGCGTTCGGTGCGACCGGTGAGGATTGTCACGGCCACGGCACACATGTCGCCGGGACAATCGGCGGGACGACCTACGGCCTGGCCAAGGGCGTCTCGTTGCACGGCGTGCGCGTGTTGAGCTGTGCGGGACTTGGCCTCACGTCGCAGATCATCGCCGGGATCGATTGGGTGCGGCAGAATGCCGTCAGGCCGGCGGTCGCCAACATGTCGCTCGGCGGCGGACTATCGACGGCGCTCAACGACGCGACGACGAACCTGTGGAATTCCGGCGTGTTCGTCGCGGTCGCGGCCGGCAACGACAACGCGGACGCGTGCACCGCGTCGCCGGCGAGCGCGACTGGCGCGTTCACGGCGGCCGCGTCGGAGAAGACCGATGCCAAGGCATCGTACTCGAACTGGGGCAACTGCGTCGAGGCGTACGCCCCGGGGTCGGCCATCGTCTCCGACTTCCTGCTGGGGACGACGATGTCGCTCAGCGGGACGTCGATGGCGTCACCGCATTTCGCCGGCGTGGCGGTGCTCTACAAGGCCACGTTCGGCGATCAGGCCTCGGCGACGGTATCGAACTGGATCGTGACGAACGCGACGAATGGCGTAATTACGGGGAATCCGGCAGGAACGCCGAACAAGCTGCTTTACAAATCGACGCTCTGAGGCGGCTGGGCGGTTCGGCGGTTAGGCGGTTTGCGAACCGCCTAACCGCTCAACCGCCTGCTGTTCCATCGTTCCAGTCACATAGATCACTTGCGCTAGTCCAATCACCTCTGTCGCGTGCGGCGTCCCGGCAGGCAAGTCCAGCCGGTCTCCGGGGCCGAGCTCGACCGCGCCGCCCTCGGCGGTCACGCGGAGAAAGCCTTCGACCACCCAGCGCGTTTCGGGGAAGCTGTGCGCATGCATCGCCATCCGCGCTCCCGGAACATCCGACCACCACGCAGTGACCATGCCCTCGCGCTCCAGCGCGCGCCGCAGCGTCGCGACCTGCAGCGGGCCGAGGCGCGGATCCCAGGGGCGGCGCGCGAGGGTCATGACACGAAGCGTGGCGCGCCGGCGAGGATCCGGCGTGCGAACAGAATGATCGCGCCCGCATACAGCAGGTGGATCGCGCCGCTGGGTACGTGCGCGACGAACAGCAGCAGGAGCCACACGAGCAGCATCACGACAGCGGTGAGTAGTGTGAGATTCAGGGCGATTGACCTTTAGGGCACCGCACATATTGTAGTACGCAGGGACGGGGAGATCAAACTATTGAGCCAACAAGCTCGATTGCGGACCCGGATACCGCGGCCCATGTCATGCCCCCACGATGGGGAAGACAGAATTCGTGGTGAGGGACCCATCATTACTTTCGGGCTTCAATAACCCTCTCCGTTCCTGTCGTAATCGGTCGGCCGGCCCATGTTATGTGGTCCCGGCCGATCGTTTTTTGCGGACCGTCTGCCAGAAGTACGCCGGGGCCCGCAGCGGCTGTCCCTTCACTACGAATCCGATGACCAGCACCAGGGCCCAGACGCCGTACGCGACCATGATCTCGGCGCGCAGCTGGGGCAAGGTGAACTGCACCGCCCACAGCACCAGCAGCGCCGTCGCGTCCAGCCAGTCGAACTCCATGTTCGCGAGCAACAACACCCCCAACATCGTTTGCAGCAGCGTCAACGCGAGCTCGTTGCGTTGGGCGATATCGAAGGTGAAATCGGACCACACACCGTAATGGTGCAGATGGGAAAAGCCGTACACGATGGGGATCATCGCGGCGAGAATGGTCCACTGGTTGATGTTGCTCGAGACGATGTTCATCAACGCCATCGGCGCGCGCGTCACGCGGCGCGCCCAGCTGAACGTGGACACGAACTCGGGAAACTCCGAGAGAAACGGCGCGACCCACTGCACGAGGAAGAACTGGCTGATGCCGAGCGTCGCGGCGACGGCGATCATCGAATTGACAAAGGGATGGGCGGTGACGTACAGCATCGCGCCCCCCACGGCGAACAGGCCCGCGATGGCAGCCTTCTGCCGCCAGCCGCGCTGGCGATAGGCCCAGCGCGACACCGCCGGCGCGTCGGTGAGCGATTCCGGCTCGCGTGGAGCATTCCGCATCAGGATCCACAGGTACCCGAGATACAACGCGACGAGGACCACGGCGTCGACCGCGCCGATGCGCTGGCGCCACAGTACCACCAGGAAGTAGAGCAGCGGCGGCACGAGCCCCATGACTTCGACCGCATGCTCCGGCTCGAGGGTGATGGGCGGCAAGGTCTTGCGGCCGGGGTACCGGCCGGCCGCGGCGAATACGAAGTAGATCATCGGCCACCCCAAACCGAGCAGCAGCCGGATCGCTCCCGTGAGGTTGGCGATGGCGAGATGGGCGCGCTCGGGATTCCGTCCCGCTTCCCACGCGATCACCGCTTCGACCGCGAACTCGGGCAGCGTCTGCAGCCACGCCAGGATCGCGAGCGCGAGCCCCTGAGAGATGAGGAACTGCGCCGCTTCCGCGCCCCAGGCGACGAGAAACGCGGACAGCAGCATGCCGGGGAAGGTCCACAGTGCCGCGAGGGCGGAGCCTCCCGCCTGTGTCGCTGACGCGAGTAGCTTTAGGAATCGCACGGGGGTCCAAACTTACCATGGCACGAGACAAGATGAAGTCCGCGAGTCTCCACAGCTTCCACGAATCGCACAGCGAGCCCACCGCGGTGCGCAGTCCCTTTCAGACGCTCGTGCACGAGATCCTCGAGCAGCTGGGCGAAGATCCGCGGCGGGAGGGGCTGCGGCAGACGCCCGCCCGGGTCGAGGCGTCGCTGAAATGGCTCACGCGCGGGTACGGCCTGGTCGTCGAGGATGTGATTGGGGACGCGCTGTTCGAGGAAAAGCACGAGAGCATGATCTGCGTGCGCGACATCGAGATCTACTCGATGTGCGAGCACCACATGCTGCCGTTTTTCGGAAAGGCGCACGTCGCCTACCTCCCCAACGGCAAGATCGTCGGACTGTCGAAGATCCCGCGGGTCGTCGAGGTCTTCGCGCGCCGGCTCCAGGTGCAGGAACGGCTCACCGATCAGGTCGCCGAAGCGCTGTGCCGGGTGCTGAAGCCGCTGGGCGTCGGTGTGGTGATCGAGGCCTATCACCTCTGCATGATGATGCGGGGGGTCGAGAAGCAGAACTCGAAGACGGTGACGTCCGCCCTGCGGGGCGCGTTCCGCGACGACGGCAAGACCCGCGATGAATTCCTGCGGCTCGTCCACGGAGGCGCCGGGCTGCCTTGAAGATCGCGCTCGTGACGGGCGCGTCGCGCGGCATCGGCCTCGCGGTGGCTGACGCGTTGTACGCCGGTGGCATGCACGTGGTGCGCCTGGCACGCAGCCTGGTGGACCGATCGGCGGACCGGCGCAACGACGTACGCTGCGATCTCACGGATCAGAGGGACGCCGAGCGTGCGATCGCCCGCGTCATCACCGTCGTCGGGCTCCCCGATATCATCGTCAACAACGCCGGGATGTTTTTCATCAAGTCCCTCGCCGAGACGACGTACGACGATTTCACGACGACCCTCACGACGAATCTCACGTCGGCGTTTCTGGTCGCCCACGCCCTGGTGCCCAAGATGGTACAGCGTGGCAGCGGGCATCTCGTCACGATCGGCTCGATCTCGGACTACATCGGCTTCTCGGGCTCGACGGCGTACGCCGCCAGCAAGTTCGGCCTGCGCGGCATGCACGAAGTGATCCGGCAGGAGACCGCCAAGAGCGGCGTGCGCACCACGCTCATCTCGCCGGGTCCCGTCGACACCGACATCTGGGATGCCGTCGACCCCGATTCCAAACCGGGGTTCACCAAGCGCAAAGACATGATGCGTGCCGAGGATATCGCCGCCGCGGTCGTGTACGCGGTGACGCAACCCGACCACGTAGCCGTCACGGAAATTCGTCTGTTGCCAAGCGTCTACACGCCGAGGGGATGATGCTGCTGCTCTTGGCCTTCCTGCAGACGGTTCCGCAACTGCCTGATAGCTCCGGATGGGGCGTGCATGTGCTGGCGATCGCGCGCAGCCCCGATAGCGCGATCTGGGTGGGCACGTATGGTCAGGGGATCTTCGTGTTACGGAGGGGAGTGGGGAGTGGGGAGTGGGAGCGGATCCGGTCGTCCTCGGACACCGCGGCACATGCGATCTCGTGGGATTTCGTGCATGCGTTCGGCTTCGGACCGCGCGGCGAGATCTGGTACGGCACGGTCGGCAACGGCTGGGGGCTCTCGACCGACGGGGGCAAGACGTGGAGGAACTGGGAATTCGGGCAGCTTGGCCCGGAATGGCAGTACGTGACGCCGAACGGAATCATCACGCGCGGGGACACGACCTACATCGGAACGGCGGACGGCATCAAGTTGACGTGGGACGACGGGCAGACGTGGCGCGTGATTACGGATTCGATTGGGGCAACGACGGCGAAGGATTCGGTGTGGGGGATGATTCAGAATCAGTACGTAAAGTGGATTGAGGTGGCACAGGGCGACCTGATTTCCATAGGTCACGTTCGCGGCATGGCTAAGTCTTCCGACGGTGGACGCACGTGGCAGAGCTACTCGGCGCCGTACATATCTGAATGGTCGTCCACTCGAGACTTCCATATTCGTTTTGACGCAGCCCCGCACGTCACTGGACTGATTCAACGACCCCGCCACACCTGGTTCCGCCGCCCCATCGCGCTCACCGATCAGCCCTACATCGACCAGACCTATCGTTTCGGCTCGACGATGGGCGGCAACTTCCAGCCGCACCAAGGCGTCGAGTTCAACAACGCCGACGGCACGCCGGTGCACGCCATACCTCTATTCCGTCTATTACCACAATTCCAAGCTGCTGGTGCAGGTGGGCCAGCGCGTGAAAGCGGGCGACGTCATTGCCCTCGTCGGCAACACGGGCCGGGCGACGAACGACCACCTGCACCTCGAGGTCCATGCCTCACCGTTCGACTCGACGCGCCTGATCGTCGATCCCGACGTGCGCTATCCGCCGTACAATACGAACCCGGAGCTGTGGATCGATCCGCTCCCCGGCACGGGGATGATCGCGGGGCAGGTGTGGGATTCGGCCGGCCAGCCGGTCTACCAGGCACGCATCTACGGCCTCGTGAAGCCTGAGCCGAACGAGACGCCGTTCTCGTTCATCGAGACGTACGGCCCGCGCAATCACTCCGATCCCGTCTATCACGAGCACTTCGGCATCTCCGACGTGCCACCCGGCGAGTACGTGCTCGGCGTCGACATCGGGGGGAAGCGCGTGTTTCGCCGCGTGAAGGTAGACGCTGGGAAGCTCACGTGGGTGGAGTTCAGGCCCTAGTGCACATCGAGCTGACGGAGATGCTCCGCTGCCCCGAGCCGCACCGCGAGGAAATGCTGGTGCTCTCGACGGGGGAAGTGAAAGACCGCATGGTCCGCTCGGGCCTGGTGGGCTGTCCCGTGTGCCACAAGGAGTATCCGATCGCGCGGGGCATTGTGAACTTCCGCCGCAACAAGGAACGCGTGTCGAAGGATTCCTCCGGCCCGCGCCCCGCGTACACGCCGCCCTCCCCCCTGCCGTCGGCCGATGCGGTGAAGCTCCAGGCGCTCCTCGAACTGTCGGGGCCGGGCGGCTACGTGGTGCTGGTGGGCTCGGCCGTGCGCCAGGCGGCGCGGCTCAGTGCGCTCATGGAAGGGATCCACTTCGTCGGGATCAACGCCCCCACCGAAATGGAGGAGCAGCCGAGCCTCTCGTTGCTGTATGCGAACGAGAAGGTGCCGCTGCGCACGGCCATTGCGCGCGGCGTCGTGGTCGGCGCCGATCTCGCGACGTCGCCCTGGCTCGTCGAGGCGCATCGCGTGCTGCTGCGCGGCCGCCGCTTTGTCGTGGAAAACGAAGAGCCCGAACTTCCGATCGGGCTCGTCAAGCTGGCGGCGGAAAACGGGTTGTGGGTAGGAGAGAAGCGGTGAGCAGTGCAGTAGGGGCGCAGCATGCTGCGCCCCTACCCCGTTGACTCGATGCTCGCGGCCATCGCGTCGCCCGCCGCATACGCCGCATCGATCACGTCCTTGTACCGCTTCTCGACGACCCGCCGCTTCACCTTCAGCGTCGGCGTCAGCTCGCCCGACTCGATCGTGAAATCGTTCTCCAGCAGTACGACCTTCTTCGGCGTCTCGAACTTGGCGAGCTCGCGGAGCGTGCTCATCACCTCGCGCTCGACCTTGGCCTGTACATCCGGCAGCTGAATCAGCTCGGCGCGCGTGCCGTACGTCAGGTTGCGCTCCCGCGCCCAGCGCTCGAGGTTGTCGAAGTTCGGCACCACGAGCACGATCGGGAACTTGCGGCGATCGCCGTACAGCACGGCGTTGGCGACGAACTTGTTGCGCTTGACCATGCCCTCGATCGGCTGCGGCGCGATGTACTTCCCGCCGGCCGTCTTGATCAGCTCCTTCTTGCGGTCCGTGATCTTGAGGTAGCCGTCGGAGTCCAGCTCGCCGATGTCGCCCGTGTGCAGCCAGCCCTCGGCATCGATCGTTTCCTTTGTGGCGTCTGGCAGCTTGTAGTAGCCCTGCATGATGTTCGGGCCGCGCGCCAGGATCTCGCCGTCCTGGGCGATCTTGAGCTCGACGCCCGGGATCGCACGGCCCACGGTGCCGAGCTTGATGCGATCGAGCGGGTTGAGCGTCAGCACGGGCGATGACTCGGTGAGCCCGTATCCCTCGATGATGGGCAGTCCGGCGCTGTAGAAGAACTTCGCGATGTCGGCCGAGAGCGGTGCAGCGCCGGAGACGAAGAAACGGATGCGCCCGCCGGTGCGCGCCTGCAGCTTCGCGAACACCAGGCGGTCGGCGACCTTCTTCTTGATGGCCAGCCCACCGGGAATCGGCAGTCCGGCGAGCGACAACGTTGCCCATTGCTCGCCGGTGCGCTTCGCCCAGAAAAAAATCGTCCGCTTGATCGCGCTCCCCGACAGTGCGTTCTCGAGCACGCGGGCATACACCTTTTCGTAGAGCCGTGGCACCGACAGCACGACGGTCGGCTTCACTTCGCCGAGATTCGTGGCGACCGTGTCGAACGACTCGGCGAAGTTGATGATCACGCCCGCCTGGAACAGCGTGTAATCCACCATCCGCTCGTAGCTGTGCGACAGCGGCAGCATCGAGAGGCACTCGTCGCCAATGCCGATGGGAATCATCTGGAGCACGGCCTGGACGTTGGACCAGATATTGTGATGCGACAGCATCACGCCTTTGGGGTCGCCGGTCGTGCCTGATGTATAGATGAGCGTCGCGAGGTCGTCCGGCTGCGCGGTCAGCGCTTCCTGCTTCCATTGCGGGTGCCTGGGTACGGCAGCGCGGCCCTTGGCCTCGAGGTCGGCGAAGGAGAGCACGCCCGGTCGTTGTGCGGCCGCGGCGCCGTCGAACACGATGACGTGCTTCAGCCGCGACAGGTTGCCCTTGACCTCCAGCACTTTGTTCACCTGCGAGACTGTCGAGCAGAAGACGGCGACGGCTTCCGAATCGTTGAGGATGTACTCGGTCTGCTTCGCGGGGAGCGTGGGATAGATCGGGACGTCGGTGGCCCGCGCGCACAAGCACGCATAATCCGAGAGCGACCACTCGGGTCGATTCTCGGAGAGGATCGCGACCTTGTCGCCTGGCTTGATCCCAAGCTCTCGCAGGCCGAGGGAGATCGCCTGCACGCGCTCGAGCGCATCGCGGTGCGTAATCGAAACCCAGGCGCCACCGACCTTGGACCGGAAGGCCGCCGGCAGGCCGGCGTGCCGGTCGACCGTCGTAAAGAAGAGCTGCGTGAGCGTCCCTCGCTTCATGGGCCAAACTCCACGACGAATGTCGGGTTTCCCGGAACGATGGTCCCGTGCAACCGCTGCATCGTCGCCGTCACCACGACCGAGTCCGGTCGGGGGCCCGGTCGCAGGCGGAGTCGCACGGTGGCGAGCGCGGTGGATACGCCGCTGGTGGTCAGGACGGTATCCCTGGGCACTAATGTGACCACCGGGCCACTCGCCGGAAAGGTGGTGGCGGCGAACATCACGGGTCGACCTGACGCGACACCGCCGGACGCGAACACCTCGACTTGAAGCGGAGCGGAGAGCGAGTCGAGGACCTCCGTCGAGTCCGGCGTCAGCTTCACGGTGTCGTTGGTCGCCCCGGTGGCCAGGATCGAATCGGGTCGTGCGAGGACGTTCACCGATTGGGGATTGGAGAAGAGTCGTCCGGTCCGCACTTGCAACCGTCCAACCCCGACCGACTCGGGGAGGGTGACACCGGTGGTGCTGTCCAGCACGGCGATGATGGCGGTGTCGAGCGAGCTCCAGAAGAGCGGCGCAGCCACCGAATCGCCGAAGCCGTTCAGCGCCCGGCCGCTGGGCCGGAACGTATCGGTCAGCTCGACCCGGCCGCTGTCGGGCAGGACGATTTCGATTGCAACCGGTTGATTCGCGTCAGTATTGAGCTTGCAAGCGAACACGGCGGCCAGCGCCAGCACTGCAAACGGCCGAATCAGGGGCTTCCCGTCCTCTCT
>QHUQ01000263.1 GCA_003221985.1 Gemmatimonadota bacterium
AATAGTGCTTCGCAGGTAGAGTTGCAATCCAGGAGTCCCCCGCCATGAGCCTCGTCTCCGTGATCGTCCCGACCTACAACCGCAGGGAAACGATCCAGGCCGCGATCGCAAGCGTGCAGCGGCAGACTTTCGCGGATTGGGAGCTGGTCGTGGTGGACGACGGTTCCACCGACGACACGGCCGCCCTGATCGAGGGCTCGGACCCCCGCCTCGTCCTGATTCGGCAGAAGAACCAAGGCGTGAACGCGGCGCGGAACACCGCCATGCTCCGCGCACGCGGCCAGTACATCGCCTTCCTCGACTCCGACGACGAATGGCTCCCGCACCACCTGGAGCTCAGCGTCGCGTTTTTCCGGGCCTTTCCCGGGGAGGATTTCCTCTCCGGGGAATTCAGTGAGGATGGAGGCTCCCGAGGCCTCGTCCACTTCCTTCACAGCGCATTGACCGAGTGGTACCCGCCGCTCGCTGAGCGGGCGGGCTCCTCGTTGCTGCGGCTGCCTCCCGGTGAGAGCGACCCCTACCGCAGGGTGTTCGCAAGCGTAGAGCCGATCGGGGAGTGGGGGCGGGACATCGTGGCCCGCACTCCCTATCGCGATGCGTGCCTGTACCGGGGGCGCGTTTTCGAGCACATGCGCTTCGGCTTCCTCTTCGCCTTGCAGCCCACGGTGGTGACGCGCCGCGCCCGGGAGGCGGTGGGCCTCTTCGATGTCCGCTACCGTATCGGCGCCGACTACAGCTACCTCGCTAATCTCTGCCGCCGGTTCAACGCGAACTTCGTGTCACTACCGATGGCGATCAAACACGAGTACGCTCGCGACGGCACGCAGCTGAACGAGGGACATCTCTCGACCGGCTCGACGCGGTTCGAGTTCGAACGGGATCTACTGCACCAGTTCGAGGAGTTGTTCGGAGCGAAGCCGAGCGAGGACTCGGAAATCGCGACGCTGCGCCGCGCAAGACAGCTCGTCGTCGGCCGGGCCGCGCTCTCTCAGGGAAACCGCGTCGAGGCGCTCCGCTATTTCGGAGAAGCGAAGCAGGGCCGATTCCGCCCTTCTCCAGTGGCCGCCCTGTGGTGGCTCGTGCGGGTCGCACCTACCGCGGCGATCGCGCACAAGATTTACCTCGGATTCCAGCGCCTGGGGGCGCTTGCGAGAGAGTTCCTCCGGGGACCGGCCGCCTGGAGCCGGATCGCCCGCACGGCTTGGGGCCGAGTATCGTTCAAGCGCTGACGATGCCGCGCGACGCGATTGTCTGTCGCCGTCTCTGAACCCGGTTTCTGACCCATTCACGCCCCGGCTTTTCGATCCAGCGGTAAGTGAAATAGGACATGGCGATGATGATCGCCATGTAAACCGGGTAAGCGATATCACCATGCCATAGCTGGGTTCCCAAAAATGGGACATCCTCGCCGTCGATCGCGCGATGCGTAAAAGGGTTGATATGCCATCGTTTGTCAAGCTGAATGCCCGCATCGAATATTCTTTTTGCAATGAAGGCGTGCGTCATGTAGATGGAGTACGAGACCGTTCCCAAAAAAACCAGCGGCCGCAGTCTGAGGACCGCGCTCGCAGCCCCTGCTTCAAACGCGAACACGAGCACGACGAGCGCGAATACATAGGGAGCCGCGATCGAAAGGAGGGTCGTGCCCGCGACGCTTACGAACACGACAACGAGTCCGAGCACGCCGCACTCGACAATGCTTCCGGAGAACCATTTCTTGAGCTTTTCATCCCATCTCTCATAGATTTTCCACGACACCACGCCGGCGGAGAATCCGTAGATGCACCGAATAATCCCCCAGTCGTAATGGGTGTTCATATTGTGCTCGCTCAAGGCGGCGATCAATACCGGACCTCCTATCAGGGAAACGAGCAGAGCGATCCACGCATGCCTGCGAAGCCCCATCAAGCACACGGCGAAAACGACATAGGTGTAGATCTCGGTGGCTATCGGGTTGACGGATAAAAGCGTCGGGATCACGATCCTCTTCAGGACCTTCAGTAATTCAAAGGCGATAAAAAGCGCCAACATCGCAAAATGAAGGGGATAGAGTCTGCCCAGCCGCAGCAGGAGAAACCGCCCCACGCCAAAACCGTCGAGCAACCGTTGCTGATAGTTTGCGGCGATGACGAAGCCGCTCAGCACGAAAAAAAAATCGACGAAAAGCCAGGAGTTGCGCAGGAACGGCATCCCGTACAAGTGGCTGTAGGCGTCGAGGTGGAACAGAGCCACTAGGCACGCGGCGATACCGCGCCAGCTATCCAATACGACGAATCGTGCCATGCTCACCCAGAACGTCCGGCACGGGTCTTAACACCATGCCCGGCAGGTGCCCAAGCTTCTTTTCATCCGGCGTGACCAGGGTAGGAGAAATGGTCTGTTTTTTCTTCCGTAGGAACGGCCTCTCTATGGCGATCCAAGACACGTATCCCGCAAGGTAAGTGCAACCAGCTAACAATACGAAGTATTCAGTACGACCAGTTAGCCCCATCTCAACCAATATATTGATCATCAATCCATGGTAGATGTAGACACCGTAGGAAATGTCATTACCCCTTAGTATCCTTTGCGAAATGCTTGGCATTGTATAGGCCATCGATACCGTGACAATCCCAAGTAGCAGCGTAGTGGGCACATAGGTCACGGGTGCTTTTGGCACAACGTAATAAAAGGCAAGGTAGGCGGCGAGCCAGTACGTCCCCTTGCCGGCTATCCATTTCGACTCATAAGCCTTTAGCCGCTGCAAAAGTACCCCGCTTATGAATAGGAAAAAATGAGGGAAAAACGAATAGCGAATCAGCTTTTGTAGCGTCGCCTCTCCTTCTGGATTCTCCAACGGAGGAAACATCAGACTAGCCGCGAAGCCCATGGCGACGAAGGCAAACCACGCCAGCCAAATGCGCGAGGTCTGATCCTTTGTACCTTTACGGGTTAACCAGTAGAGCGCCGGCAGAAGGAAGTAGAATTGTAGTTCGACTGGAATTGTCCAAAGGCTGCCGTTGTAAGACCCGAAACCGAAGTTCTTTAGGAACCCGGGGGTGTAAATAGCGCCTACAAATTGGCTAATTATCCAAAGAGGGGCCTGGCTATTCGCAAAACTGAAACCACAGAGGATAGCCACTAAAATGGTGGCGAGGACACAGCACCAAAGCCCGGGGTAAATGCGTAGCACGCGATTGCGGCTGTAACTTTTCAGACCGGGACTTCGCTCGTACGCTGCTGAAATCAGAAAGCCGCTAATAACAAAAAAGATCGGCACGCCCGGAAACGCGTATATCAGCTTAATCAACCACGGCGGCGTGGCAATATCCAAATGCGAGACGCTGTGGCCCACCAATACCTGAGACGCGGCAAAAATTCGCAGCAGGTCGAAGTTATTGACTTTGAATTCGTTTCCCACAAATATAACCAACTCAATGGTGCAGTCTTAGACTTGCCAAAAACCCATGTTTGCAGCGGATTGGCCACTGCAGCCGCGCGGTGGCCCTATGAAAGCATGCAGGAGTTTATTGACACTCGTAATGTGTCTTCAGGGGGGTGATTAGTCCGGTCGGATCAGCCGGTGATTTTCAGTGCACGGCAGGACTCACCGTTTGCCCTCCAGAGCCTTGAGTGCGCACGGCAAAACCAAGTCGGCGACGCGGCGCGATCCCTCGTCCGTGAAATGCAGATCGTCATAGAAGAACTTGGGTAAGGGCTCCATGGCTGACGCCAGATCGCATAGCGGATGCCCTTCCTGTGCAGCAAAGGACTTGAGGAATTCGTTGTAAAGCGACGCGATATGGTTCATGGACCCGAAGTCGAGGGTATAAGTGGCCCACGGCGGCGTCATCCAGAAGCGTGACCGGAGGTCGGCGGGAGTCGCCTCGCTGTACGCGTGAGGCTGGGTCATGAAGAGACAAGTCAGGTGGTTTTCTTTGCACAGGTGCGAAATTTCGCGCAATGTCGCCGCATAGTCGGCTGCCACCTCTGTCGGGCGAAACGTGTGCGTCACGGACCGATGGAGGGACAGCTGCTCGCTCCGGGTCAACCCCTCGAGACCATCGATGACGTTGGCCTGATCCGACCATGTTCTCCCGGTGATCCGTCGCCGCATCGGCGAGATCACCGCGCCGTCCAGCACCATGCCCAACGCGCTGTCACGCAGCGACACGGGCTTCCAGGAACTGCGCTCAAACCGATCCTTGATGTGCTTGGCCCAATCGTTCGCACCGATGAGGAAGATAACCAGGTCGGGCTCGAGCCGCGCAACGACCTTGAGTGTGGCGAGATGATTTGCGGCGCGCAGTCCCGATACGCCGGTATTGACTATTTCGGCTGATTTTCCCTGCTTCGCGATGCCTTCCTGCACCAGATGAGTCCAGGTCGCCCCATCGTCAAGAAGGATGTCCACCGTCGTGGAACCGCCGATCGCGTAGATGCGATATCCATGCTTCGCCCGGTAGTCGACGCGCGGATTCACGCGGAAGCCGTTTTCATCGGTGGTGATGTGGCGAAGACCGGGCGACATGCCCGGAAGGCCGGCTGCCCGCACGTCGATCGTGGCGTTCATCTGCTGCGGCAGCGTAATGAAATCCCCACGCAGCCAAGGGGTGAGGAGCGCCTGAAGTATCAAGAACGCCGCGAACCAGAGGGCATAGGTGCGAACCATCACCCAGCGTGTCCATTGCAGCGCGAGCGGTAGGGCAAAGAGCGCTAGCGAGCCGATCGCCCAGTTGGGCGCGCCGCGGTTGAAGGTAGCGATGCCGGCGCCGCGGCGACCACGCCGCCTGCGGTAAGGCCGGCGGGGATCAGTATTCGTTTTCGTCAATCGAGCTCGAACCTGCTCTCGTAGTTCTGTCTGAGCGCCGGGTTTTGCCTGTCCCTTCTTAGAAAGCAGTTGCCCACGGCGAGAGTTTCGATCTCGGTGCCCATGAAGCAGCGGAACGCATCCTCCGGGGTGCACACGATCGGCTCCCCACGCACGTTGAAGCTGGTGTTGACGATCACCGGACAGCCGGTGCGCTCCTTGAACCTGGCGATGAGCGCGTGGTAGCGCGGATTCGTCTCTTTGTGCACCGTTTGCACGCGCGCAGAGTAGTCGACGTGCGTTACCGCCGGGATTGAGGAGCGCGGAATATTCAATTTGTCGATCCCGAACAAGCTGTTCTGCTCTTCGGTCATCGCGATGCGGTGGGTCTTGGCCACGTCCGCGACCAGCAGCATGTAAGGACTGTCGGCTTCAAGCTCGAACCACTCGGCGGCGTCTTCGCTCAGCACCGAGGGAGCGAACGGACGGAAGGATTCACGATACTTAACTTTGAGATTGAGCATCTTTTGCATCGTGGGCGAGCGCGCATCGCCGAGGATCGAGCGGGCGCCGAGCGCGCGCGGGCCAAATTCCATCCTTCCCTGGAACCAGCCGAGCGCCTTGCCCTCCGCCAGTGAGCGCGCGCAAGCCTCGAGCAGGGCCTCACCGTCCAGGGGCTCGAACACCGCTCCTGCCTGCCCGAGTCGCCGCTCGATGTCGGCCTGACCGTATTCGGGCCCGAGGTATCCCCCATGCATTCCATCGAGGGCGCCGTTGATGGGCCGTCCTTGCCTTTGGAACAGGTGGTAGGCGACGAGCGCTGCGCCCAGAGCCCCGCCCGCGTCACCGGCCGCGGGTTGCAACCACAGGCGGTCGAAGTAGCGCTCGCGCAATAGCTTGCCGTTGGCCACGCAATTCAGCGCGACGCCGCCCGCAAGACACAAATTCTTCTCGCCCGTTTCCCGCGCCACGCCCCGCGCGAGCTTCAGGACCACCTCCTCCGTCACCGCCTGGATCGACGCCGCAAGATCCATCTCCCGCTGTGTGAGCGGCGTCTCGGGCCTTCTCGGGGGACTGCCGAACAGCCTTTCAAAATGCCCGTTCGTCATGGTCAGCCCGGTGCAGTACTCGAAATACTCCAGGTTCAGGCGGAAGCTGCCGTCCTCCTTGACGTCTCAGTCCCAGGGAGTGCGGGAAATGGATCTCACGTATGACCTTCAGGTCGTGCCCGTCCCCCAAGGCGAGGGAAGTCGTGGTCCATTCCCCCACGCCGTCCATGGTAAGTACGGCCGCCCGTGGAAATGGTGACGGAAAGAAGGCGCTTGCGGCATGACTCAGATGATGCTCGGAGAACAGCAGGCGCCGGTCCCAGTCCGCATCGTGATCGAGCTGCTTAAGCTCGCTTACGAGCAGTCGCCTCTGGAACAGCTTCTCTTTCAGCCACAGCGGCAGGGCTTGCCGGAACGATCGGAATCCGCGCGGAGCAAAGGCGAGGTAGGTTTCAAGCAAACGTTCGAATTTCAGGAACGGCTTGTCGTAGAACGCCACCAGGTCCAGATCGCCGGGGCGGGTCCCGGTGGTTTCCAGGCACGAGCGGATGGCTTGATGGGGGAACCCTGAATCGTGTTTCTTGCGTGTGAAGCGTTCCTCCTGGGCCGCAGCGACCACCTTCCCGTCATCCACCAGCGCGGCGGCGCTGTCGTGGTAATAGGCGGAGATC
>QHUQ01000264.1:0-2872 GCA_003221985.1 Gemmatimonadota bacterium
CCACCATTCGACGCGATGGCCTCGAGATGATCATCTCGAGCGGTCGCCCTGGTGGAGTGGGCAGCGAGGATTTGTGGGTCTCCACGCGCAGTTCAACCCTTGATCCGTGGGGGACACCAGTCAATCTCGGCCCTGTCGTCAACAGCTCGGCGTTCGACGGTGCGCCGGCGCTTTCCTTCGACGGAACCACGCTCTACTTCTTCTCTGAACGATCGGGAGGTTTGGGAAACCGGGATTTGTACGTGACGACGCGTGCGCGGGTCCATGAGCCAGACGTTGCCGAGCGGGTTGCGGGGAGGAAGTAGCGCGTGTCGAACACGACCGGCGGCAGATCTTTGCCGCCGGTTGCCGGCCTAGTGGGCCCGCAATATGCCGGCCAACCCGCGCTGCATGTTCTCGCGTGTGATGGGGCCTATGTTCACCAGGCGCACCACACCGAGAGTGTCGATGAACACGGAGGTCGGCACGCCGCGAAGCGCATAGGCTTTGCGAACCTTCCCCTTCTCGTCGAGGAGCACTGGGAACGGCAGTCCTAGCTCGTGCACAAACGTCCGCACGTCCCTCATCCGCTCCTGATCGGTCAGGTTGATCGCCACCACTTCGAGACCCGCCGGCTGATGCGCGTCGTAGGCAGCGATGATATCGGTCATCTCACCCCGGCACGGCTTGCACCATGTCGCCCAGAAGTTGAGAAAGACAGGGTGCCCCCGCAGATGCGACAGAGTCACCGTGTCGCCGGCCAATGTCTTGAGCGAGAAATCCGGCGCAACGGTATCGAGGCCTTGGGCGGAAGGCCGGGCCGAAGCCATGACCAACACAACACACATGATCCCCAGCGGACGCACGGATCTGAGGTTCCACATCGGCGAGGAACAAGTCAAGGTGTATATTTCGGCGCCCTCATCCGAGAAGTGGAATGACGACGTCCGTCCGCGACCTCCAAGAACGCAGCTTCGGTGCCACCTTGCGCCGCGACGCCTGGTGGATCGCACCCGCACTCACTGCGCTCGTGCTCGGCAGCTTCGGTGTCTACGCGACATGGGTGGCCTGGGTCAACCGTTACTACGAGTGGGGACCCTACCTCTCCCCCTTCTACTCGCCGTTGATCCAGACCACTTGGTGGCCGCTGTCCCCCGCGTTCCTGATTCTGATTTTCCCCGGAGGATTCCGAGCCACCTGCTACTACTACCGCAAAGCATACTACCGGGCGTTTTTCCTCGATCCCGTGGCGTGCGCGGTCGGCGAGCCGCGACACGGTTATAAGGGTGAAACCAAGTTCCCTTTCATTCTCCAGAACGTGCACCGCTGGTTCATGTACGCGGCGGTGGTGTTCATCTTCATTCTCTCATACGACGTCCTCCTCGCCACGCGTTGGCCGGTCAACGGCGTGCTCGCCGATGGTGCCGTAGCCCCCGGACCACGCGAGTTCGGTGTCGGCATTGGCACGCTCGTCATGCTGATCAACGTCATTCTGCTCGCGTGCTACACATTCGGCTGTCACTCGCTGCGGCACCTGATTGGCGGCCAGGTCGATTGCTTCTCCTGCGCGCGCGGGGGGAAGGCGCGGTTCGAGGCGTGGCGCGGAGTCAGCGCCCTCAACCGCCATCACATGTTATTCGCCTGGTGCTCGCTGTTCTCGGTCGCACTGACTGACGTCTACATCCGGCTGTGCGCGATGGGCGTCATCCACGACGTGCGGATCTTTTGAGGATGCTCAGAGCCGTTTTTATCCGTGCCCTAAAGGGCCGGCGCTTCAGCGCACGGATACTCGAAACTCGGGCAACCGCCTCATGACTGATATCCGTAGTCTGGTTTACGACGTCGTCGTGATCGGCGCCGGCGGCGCCGGCCTGCGTGCCGCCATCGAAGCGAGCGCTCACAAAGCCAAGGTCGCCCTCGTCTGCAAATCGCTGCTCGGCAAGGCCCACACCGTCATGGCCGAGGGCGGCGCCGCGGCGGCGCTCGGCAATGTCATGGGTGAGGACAACTGGCGCGTGCATTTCCGCGACACCATGCGCGGCGGCAAGATGCACAACAACTGGCGCATGGCGCAGATCCACGCCCAGGAAGCGCCCGACCGCATCAACGAGCTCGAAGCCTGGGGCGCGCTGTTCGACCGCACCCCCGATGGCCGGATCAATCAGCGGCCGTTCGGCGGTCACACCTACAGCCGCCTGGCCCACGTCGGCGACCGCACCGGCCTCGAGATGATCCGCGTGCTTCAGGACAAGGGCGTGCACTCCGGCACCGAGGTGCACATGGAGTGCACGATCGTGAAACTCTTTGTCGTCGGCGGAACGATCGCCGGCGCCCTCGGCTATTTCCGCGAAACCGGTCGCTTCGTGATGTTCCGCTCCGGCGCCATCGTGCTCGCGACCGGCGGCATCGGCAAGGCGTGGCAGATCACCAGCAATTCGTGGGAGTACACGGGCGACGGGCACGCGCTCGCCTACGACGCCGGCGCCGAGCTGATCGACATGGAGTTCGTGCAATTCCACCCAACCGGCATGGTCTGGCCGCCGAGCGTACGTGGGATTCTCGTGACCGAGGGCGTACGGGGTGAGGGAGGCGTGCTGAAGAACAGTACGGGCGAGCGCTTCATGTTCCGCTACATGCCCGACATGTTCAAGGGCGATTATGCCGACACCGAAGCCGAGTCGGATGCTTGGGTGAAGGGCGAGCGCAAGAAGAATCGCCGGCCACCCGAGCTGCTCACGCGTGACGTCGTCTCCAAGGCCATCGTCAAGGAGATCGCGGAAGGGCGGGGCACGCCCCATGGCGGGGTGTTGCTCGATATCGCCTCGAAGCAGAACCCCGACTACATCAAGCGGAAGTTGCCGAGCATGTATCACCAGTTCAAAGAGCTGGCCCA
>QHUQ01000264.1:2953-4399 GCA_003221985.1 Gemmatimonadota bacterium
GCGCGGCGCACCGCCGCCGATTCCAACGGCCGACGTCGAGCAGGCGATGCGGGAGCCGCTCGAGCCGTTCGAGCGGCAAGGCGAGAATCCATATGCCGTGCAGTCGGCGCTCCAGGCTGTGATGCAACGCGACGCCGGGATCATCCGCGACAAGGCCGGCCTCGAGAACGCGCTCGTCGAGCTCGAAAGGCTCAAGGCGCGAGCCCGGAAGGCCGGTGTCACGGGCAGCCGCGAATACAATCCGGGCTGGCACACCGCCATCGACCTCCACTCGCTGCTCGTTGTATCGGAGGCGACCGCGCGGGCCGGGCTCGAGCGCACCGAAAGCCGGGGCGCTCACACGCGCAGCGATTACCCCGATTCAGATGAAAAGCAGGCGCGCGAGCAAATCGCGATAAAAAAGGAGGGAGATCGCATGGTTGTGCGCCGCGAGACGCAGCCGCCGATACCCGCCGATCTCATGAGCCTAATTAAGGAAGGGAAATAGCGTGGCTGAGCAGCGGACGCTGAAGCTGTTCCGTGGCACCCGCGAGCGCGGCGAGCTCAAGGAGTATCAAGTGGCCGCCGGCGAAGGCATGGTCGTGCTCGATGCCGTGCACGCGATTCAGGCCGAGCAGGCGCCCGACCTCGCGGTCAGATGGAACTGCAAAGCGGGGAAGTGCGGCTCGTGCTCGGCGGAGATCAATGGGAAGCCGAAGTTGATGTGCATGACGCGCATGTCGGACTACGCGCCGGACGAGACGATCACCGTCACGCCGATGCGCGCGTTCCCGGTGATCAAGGACCTCGTGACCGACGTGTCGTGGAATTACGAGGTCAACAAACGCATTCCCGCGTTCAAGCCGCGCAAGCCCGATGCTCCCGACGGCACCTGGCGGATGTATCAGTACGAAATCGAGCGGCCGCAGGAGTTCCGCAAGTGCATCGAGTGCTTCCTGTGCCAGGACGTCTGCCACGTGCTGCGCAACCACGAGACCGAGCGGCCGTTCATGGGCCCGCGCTTCCTCGTTCGGGCGGCCGGGCTCGAGATGCACCCGATCGACCAGGCGGACCGGCGCCCGTACCTGAAGGACGTCGGCGGCGTCGGCTACTGCAACATCACCAAGTGCTGCACCGAGGTCTGCCCGGAGCACATCAAGATCACCGACAACGCGATCATCCCGCTCAAGGAGCGCGTCGCCGACGAGTTCTACGACCCGATCCAGTGGGCCTGGCGCAAGCTCCGGGGCCGGTCCGATTCGGCACCGGATCGGAGGACGCTGCCGGTTCTGCAGGCCGGCCGGCAGGCCGAGCCATCGATCGAGCCCACCCCGGAACGATTGGCGCGAGCCGTCGGTGAGGATTCGCCCGTCGCCGAACCGATGCACGCCGCGGCACCGACGAGTTCGACTCCCGCCGCCGAGCCGACTCCGGCCGCTGAGCGGACCGACGCGGGCAAGGTGGCGA